>JAPOOX010000116.1 GCA_026713185.1 Gammaproteobacteria bacterium | reverse complement strand
CCCCTGGACGATTTACAGGAGTCGTTTATCGCAAAAGTTAGCCGTTGGGGACCCAAAACTGGTGTGGCCGGTGAGGGTTTTAACCTGCAACCCAACGGAAAATCATCAATGTGGTTTCTCTTTGATGAGATTGAAACACATCCCTACGCGATCTACTTCGGTTCTGAGGCAGCAAGAACTTCTGTGCACGGTGACCGGAATTTAATTACCATGAGTTTGACAAATGGACAGGTAAGACAAGCCACTTCCAATCAGAGTGAAATCCCGATTTATCTGGTAGACTTGAGTAGGGGCAGTAAACAGTTGATAGGATTCTTCCTTGTCCAGCCTGTGAAACCTGAACTGCACGAGAAGTAATTGCTATTGTCCCGACAGAAGATTTTCCAACGACTTGAAGGAATTTGGATTCGGAGTGGTAACAATCAGTTTGCCTCCTGGTTTGAGTACCCGCACTACCTCGGATGCTATCTCTCGCATTCCAGACTCTCAAAAAAGGGCAACATCTTTTATCGAATCACTGGCTTTATCGTTTAAATGCTCGAATACTTCAAAAGAAAAACGTAATCGAAACTCGTGTCTTCGTAATCAATTGAATATCGCAAATCCGTATCTAATGTGCTATCTGTTAACAGGACCATTCGGAGCGCGAGCTGAGGCGCCATTTGGAAGTGGCGCAAGTGTTAAGCGGTATTCTCGATGAATGAAAAGCAAATGGAAATCATAGTTAGTCGGGGAATCGACCAAGTGCTGGGCTCGGGGTATGAGTTGAAAGCCCAGCAAGTCGGTGTGGGCGGCGGGAGGCTGGACCTGTTGGTGTCGCGGCCAGATGGCGCCCCGATGGTGGTGGAACTTAAGAAAGGCCGTTTGGCGAAAAATCATGTGGGACAGGTCAGACGCTATGCAGACGAACTGTCTGCAGAAGCTCAAGTGAACGTCACAGCAATGATCATCGCTAATGTAGCGAGTCCTTCGATGATTGACTTCGAGGAAAAGAGCGGCGTGTGCGTCAAGACGATTTCCGAAAGCCGGCTCAGCGAGTTGGGGAACAAGATCGGTTTGTCCCAGTCGGATCTTCTGGGTGACCGTCGGAAAGCCGGCGTACTTTTTGGAGTTAGGACAGGCCTGCGTACAACAGTGCCCCTTCACGCTGCACTGGCGGAGTGCCCAAAACCAATTGGGCGGTTGGTGAGATCTCTGGGTGCTGACTCCAAGCATTCGCGGTTCAGCGCCGGCACATCGCAAATAGTCCTGCAGTATAGGGGAATAAAGGTGGGAGGCTTAAATCGTTGGGAACGAGGTGGCCATACCTATGTATCCACTGGCGTGGTGTTGTCTGTTGATCATGAGTTGGCACTAGACCAGAACAGGTTTTTCAGAACATCGAGAAATTCCACCGGCAAGCATGAGCACATATGGTGGGAACGACGTTGGGATGGGAGTGATTACGCCTGTCAGTCGAAAAACACGTTCCGGTTTTTTTTCAATGTGATAGACGAAGCACTTGGCCCCGTCTTGGAACTGGGTGCACGCCGGAGGTAGCGGCTTTTTTTGACCAAGGTAGGTCTTCGACCCAAAAGCGGTTCGCGAGGCACCCTTTTGTCTACTGGGGTGTAAGCGGTCAAACCATGCCGTTCACATTGTTACATATTCCGATAAATATGGTATTTGTTTATGGCAATGATTAGGTTGAGACGCTGGGTTGCTTCAAAAAAGCACCTACTCTGCCAATGGA
This sequence comes from Gammaproteobacteria bacterium, assembly GCA_026713185.1. Classification (GTDB taxonomy): domain Bacteria; phylum Pseudomonadota; class Gammaproteobacteria; order Pseudomonadales; family Azotimanducaceae; genus UBA7455. The sequence goes on along the minus strand of JAPOOX010000116.1, from coordinate 33,160 downwards.
TTAACAATCCGGCGCTCCCCAGTGCCATTCAGTCGAGCCTGTAGGAATTCGAATACGTAGGCAATCTCCTCCGCGGGCACTTCGGGATGCAACCCGGGATTCGCATGTAACCTCTTGTCGGTTGAAGCCAGGGCATCGAACAGCGCCAGGTAACCATCCCGGTCGAACAGTTCATCTTCCAACTGCATGAGGAATGCCACCGGGTGGTTTACCCTGGCAGCATCTGCCAACAGTCTTTCACCAAAGCTGCGTCCTGCACGGGTTGACCCTGCAAGACCGATTGCAGAAGCGGCAAAGTCTATTCCCCCATGTGCAAGAAGCGGCAGGCCAAAGATCGTGCCCATGGATAATCCAAAGTAGCCTGTGGGTCCGTTTAACCCATGGGTGCGACGTATTTTGCTGAAAGCGGCCAGCCAATCAGCAACCATCTCGTCGATTGATGTGGGACGATTCATCTCCACTGCCAGCGCTTCGCGTCCTCCAGGTCCAACCTGACGCAGACCGTGGACAGGCCCGTCCAGCGCAATTACTGCAAAACCGGCCTCAAGTGTGAAACGTTTGACCAGGTGTGGAATTGGCGTTTGATATCGGTCGCCTGATGCGCCGTGACCACACATCACCAGGGGCGTGTTAGCGGTAATGGACTCAGGTAGCCACAGCGCACCGGTAATTGTCCGCTTGTCGCTTTCTATGCGGAAATCCTGAGCACCGGTTTGCTCGCTTGATAACCACTTGATGCCCATTATGCTTCCCGGCAGAACTGCGCGATGCTGCCTGCAGTTTCGCGGCTGATGTCCGGGCAGGCGATGGAGAAGATCTCGGTACCGTGAACAGTCCCCATCACCTGACGACACTGTGCAGGCACACCTGCGCGCAGCAGTGTTCGGTAGAATTCGATTCCTTCGTCCCTGAGGGGGTCGCATTCGTTGACACTGATGACAGTTGGCACTAAACCCTTCACATCTTCTTCTGTTGCGAAGCCAGGCCAGGCAAGTGGATTTTTTTCGTTAAACGCATCGATGCCGTAGGCCATGGCGCCCCGGTTGCTGTGCAGGCTGAGCAGAATTCCATTGTTTTCCGTAGACGAAGGCAAGTGATCCTGCGGCCAGATTCCGGCGATGTATGGGCACAGGGCATACAGACCGCGTATCAGGTTCATATCGCCGTCCTGTTTCAGTTTAAGGCCGGTGGCCAAAGTGAGATTACCGCCACCGCTCTCTCCTGCCACGATAATATGTGTAGTATCAATGCGCAGCTGATCGGAATGTTCGTGCAGCCATTTCACACCGGAAACACAGTCGTTCAATCCGGCGGGGAACGGTGCAACCTCGGGTGCGGATGAGGGATTTACACAGTTGCGAAAATCCACCATCGCTACGGCAACCCCCCGTGCTGCAATGATGCGTCCCCATGATCGGTACATGCCGTCGTAGCAGGACATCGACTGCATTCCACCGCCGTGAATATAGTACACACAGGGCAAAACCGCGTCTTTGTCCGGTCGGATGTACTGCACTTTGATCGTATTGCCGTCAGGGCTCGAAATGAACTCGTGGTCGGTGATTTCAAGACCGGCGGACGGGGCAACTTTGTCATTGTCCATCCTGGCGAACATCGCCATAGCCTGTTCACGTGCAGCAATAGCCTCTTCAGTATTCGCTTCCGCCACGAGAGTCTCGCGACTTTCAATGTCCGTCTGCTGCACGGGCGTCGGCATATCACCAAAAATGGCTTTTATGCGCGGGTCGATACGTGGGTCATCTTTGACTTTGCTCATGATACAGGGTCCGGTTTATTTCGATTTGCCTAAAGTTATCATGGGAATTGCGACTATACGAATGCAGATGGAAAAATCTGGTAACAGTTCAAACATCATATGCAATGGCAACCAAACCAGAAAGCAGGTAGACTCATAGCAATCATCCCCCAGGATTTACCAGTACTAAATCGTCGAGACCCGGCTCAGCCAGTGTGTTCGATGTTTTTGGTAACGCAAGTAAACTGGACCTCAGTTCAGCTATATCTTTATCGGTCAGAAGCAGTGCCTTCTCCAACATCAATCTGGATTTGGTTTCTTTTGCATTCTTGAATAAATGAGGTTTATATTACTTGGTTACTATAGTGTGTATCTCATCGGCTACCACAAATGGACCGTAATTAAAATGATTCGAACTTTAAAATTGAAAGGATATCGTGGTTTCGATTCCTACGAACTTGATGGTCTCACCCGAATCAACTTGCTCGTCGGAAAAAATAACTGTGGGAAGACTTCGCTTCTTGAGTCTATCAATCTCCTGGTCTCAGGAGGGGATCCTATTGTGCTTGAGCAGTCTGCTAGTCGGCGAGGAGAAATGAATTTGTTGGCTGATTCAGATTTGACTGTCAGGCGCGATAATACTCTGGATATCTCTCACTTGTTTCTGGGCCATTCGCTCTCACCAGGCGTCAGCTTCCTTCTTTCTTCCGAAAATAACAACGAATCAGTTTCAGTTGAAATTCTAGACATGGAGGGATTAAATTATGATGTGCAACGCGATCTGTTTGAAGATGAAATGGATTCCACACAAACTCTGTGTCTGGAAATCTCAAGAAACGAGCGCGATAAGTATCCTTTGATCCCCGTTAATGACGATGGTTCGGTAGTCATTCCGAGATATTCTCGATCCCGACAACGGTGGCAAAAGGACACACCTGTTACACCTTCGGTGCAGTTTCTTGCGCCAGATTCACTTTATCCTGGCTCCATGCGGGAGATGTGGGACAAGGTGCTGGTCGAAGGCCGTGAATCCGATGTGATCGCCGCTATGAAGATTCTTGATCAAGATATCGAATCTATACATTTCCTCACTGGACATTATCCTCGGATGTTCTCTGATAAGACTGGCGTAGTGGTTGGATTTCGACATGATACACGGCGTTTGCCACTCGGAAGCCACGGGGATGGAATGCGCAGATTGCTCGCGCTTTCTCTTTCTCTCATAAGAACCACGAATGGGGTCTTACTGATCGACGAGATTGATACAGGGCTGCATTGGTCAATAATGAAAGAGATGTGGCAGTTGATAGTTAATACGGCGTGCATGACCAATGTGCAAGTCTTCGCAACAACTCACAGCTATGATTGTATTAAGGGATTTGCTTCACTGGTTGAGTCTTGCCCAGAGTTCGCTCGGGAAATTTCCATTCAAAAAATTGATCGGTCACTGGAACAGGCCGTTAATCTTGACGCTGAGAAAATACAGATAGCTGTAGGTCAGGATATCGAGGTTCGATGATGGCGAGTCTTGATGATCGATCCACTCTTCATGTGGAAGGTAAAGATGACCTTTATGCCATATCTAATCTGCTTGTCAGGTATGGTATCGACTACGACCAGAATCCATGGCCCGGATGTTATCCTGAAATAAAAGATATTGGAGGGAAAGATCCCCTGATCGATGGAATCGAAACCGCTGTTTCCGTGAGTAATGGACGGTCCATCGGTTTTGTATTGGACGCAAACTCAGCTCTCCAGGATCGATGGAAAGCAGTCTCATTTCGACTCAATAATGTTGGTGTGGAAGTTCCAGATACAATACCACCGGATGGGTTCATAGGTGAAACCCCAACATTTCAAGCGCGCGTAGGCGTTTGGCTAATGCCGGATAATCAACGAGAAGGTACTTTAGAGTGCTTCCTCATGGATGTTATCCAGGAAAATGATTTTCTACTTCCGTACGCCAGAGAGTCTACGGAACATGCACGACAACTGGGTGCACGCTTTAGCGAAAATGATAATAACAAAGCGATACTGCACACTTGGCTTGCATGGCAGGAGAATCCTGGATTGCCTTATGGATCAGCCATCCGAACTCGATACTTTCGCCATGATAGTCCAGCGGCACAGAGTTTTGTTGTCTGGTTCCGCAATTTGTTCAATATCGACCATTAATACGAAATTAATTAACCCTAAATCAATAAACCGGTCCTCCAACACCACATCCCTACGATCAGCCACTTAAGTATGAGTCACCATTTATTCGCCATACTCCATTTCCGAGAGTATCGCTAATTCATCTGCATGTGAGTTATCGGGCGACATATCCGCCAGCAATTCTCCCTCTGAACAGGGTAGAAGATGGCGTCGTTCTTCCTTTGCTGGCCTGACCGTGAAACCTTCTTCGGTAACCTCTAATGTCACTTTACTGCCGTCATGAAACTCAGGTAGTTCTGCCATGACACCAGTCACCCGTAGCGCCAGACTGTTACCCCACTTTTTTAATTGCGTTTCGATTTTCATATCATGTTGTTTATTTCGACACTGTAGCCATAAAGTGTATCCAATGTAGATACAGAGTAAAGTCGCTAATGCGTCTCCTTCTGTAACCACCATTAGTCCCGGGATTCTGGAGGCGGAAAACCAGACCGGACCAGGTCCTGACTATAGTTCTCAACAATTCGCTGCCCCAGCGACGTTGCAAAAGAAAGAGACAGGTGATGTTGATCGTAAAAGGCAGGTTCATCCTCTGTCTGTATTTCACAGGACTCCAGGGTATTCTCCTCTGAACAAAGTAATCCGGCTTTGTCGATGTACAGATAATCCAGGTTGAAAATGGGGTCCGACGAGCGGAATTCGGGCTTTTCGATGAATGGATTGTAGGCTACATATTCAGGATTTCTGCAGGTGGTATAAGATTCCAGGCGGTTGATTAATTCGGCACACTCATGAGTGGTATTGATGTATCCACCCAGTACAACCAATGGAATATCTTTTTGAAGGGTTTTCAGATGACGGAGAATGCTCCATTCGATTACTTTGTTTCCTGCGAAAGGTTGATTCGCACTGAATACAATGCCGTCCAGTTTTGCTGTGAAATTTTCGTCACCCAGAAGCGCCACACGTTTGTCACAATCCCGGTCCGAAATCTGTGAAACGGGACCCGACTCTGTTAACTGCACATTGCACTTGTTCAGCGTGCCGAAAGATATCAGATTAACCGAGGGATTTTTTTCGTAGACTCTGGCGAAGGCGTTATATCCGTCGGGTTCGTGGGAATTACCAAAAACCAGAATTTGATGAGGTCTGTCCATTTTGCAATATTCCGGCTCATCCATTCGGATAAGGTTACAACCGGATAAAATCAAGTCGTAACGGTGCTGTTTCCCTTCCCTTATTTGAGTGACGGATAGCAGACTGTCAGTCCCCCACACTCTTCCCCCGGATAATTGAAGGGTGATACCCAGAAAGGCGATCACCAGCATGGTAGCGACACCGCCCAGGACAAATGAGCGTTGCGGTGTGCTGTAAGTGCGGTCTGGCGAGTAGCGCCGGTATTTCTTTTCAACAAAATAATACAGCAGTGCAGACAGCAGTAGCGTCAGAAAAAAGAGACCGATGGCTTCAGGTCTGGAGATAGAATCAAAAATGTAATATTCGTAAAGAACCATGACTGGCCAGTGGACCAGATACATGGAATAGCTGATAAGACCAATCCAGACTGCAATTGGGTTTGTCAGCAGGTAACCGAATATGCGGGATTCCCGGCTCAGAATGACCAACAGTGCACCAATACAGGGTGGCAGTGCGTGCAGGTAGGGAATCACCGTGTCGTCGGTATAGCTGAAGACAGAGAAAGTGATTAATGCCAGACCAGTGAACATGAATAACTCGTGCAGCAATCGCTTGTTCAACAGCATTGGTGTGAGGAATATGGCCAGTGCTCCGATGACGAGCTCGAACATTCTGAAAGGTGTCAGGTAAAAGATAGTCGACGCATAATCCGCGTCAAAATTTCCTGTGACCCAATAATAATTCAATCCAAAACTTGCCAGTCCCACCGCTGCCAGGACATATATCTGTCTGCTTTGATTGGCATTACGCGCGAAGAGCCATAACACTGCCGGCCAGATCAGATAGAACTGTTCTTCGACACCCAGGGACCAGGTGTGAAGGAGGGGTTTCAGGTGCGAACTGACATCAAAATAGCCACTTTCCGTCCAGAAATGGATATTTGAAATAGAGAAAACCGCAGCGGCGAGAGACAGCCCAAATGGCTGCAGTCGCTCAGGGGGGAAGAGTAACGCCGCAAAGATGAATGTTGCCGTGAATGTTACCGCCATAGCCGGAAACAACCTGCGCATCCGGCGAATATAGAACCGTTTGAAATCGAAACTGCCAGTCCCGTTAATTTCGTTGATTATCAGGTTGGTGATCAAATATCCGCTGATCACAAAAAACACATCCACACCAACGACCCCGCCGCTGAATGTCGATTGTCCAAAGTGATAGAAAATGACACTGAGTACCGCTACAGCACGCAAACCGTCTATGTGGCGTTGGTATTGGTTTGAATTGGCCAGTACCGGATGATTCCCTGCGCCGGTGGCCATTAAAGACTCTCCATCAGATAGAAACCGGAAATTATCTGTATTCCTGAACTGTTGATGAGGATAGCAGATATAGGGCGCTGACACTGACCCTGAAAAAGCTGTAGACACAGGGTGGTCTTTGCCGCAATTTCAATCTGCGTATGCATTGCGTGAAGATGGCCAGAGGGGTTCCGGAAAATACAGACGATATTTTCCACTGTTATCTGCTTGCGTTTTTTTAATGATCTGGTAATGTTCGCGACTCGATTTTCAAATCCGATTTTGTGACATGGTGAATTGGAAAAGGATATGGCAGCAGAAAAACAAACATCAGTGAGAAAGAAAACGAAGGCTGGAAGCAAAGTAAAAACACAGGTTGAAGAAAAGACCAAAGCCAACGTGAAGACCGGGACAGTCAAGACCGGGACAGCCAAGACCGGGACAGCCAAGACCGGGACAGGAAAACGGGCGTCCGCATCAACCAGGAAAGGTGGGACGGTCAAAAAAGCATCCAAAACAAAGACCTCAGCGACGCGAAAGCGAAAAGTGTCGGCAAAGACAGATTTTGGACAAACGCCGATCAAACCGTACAAGTCCAGGAAAAAAGAAGCGTACATGAATGATGCTCAGAAACAGCATTTTCGGAACATTCTGCAGTCCTGGAAGCTGGATTTGTTGCAGGAAGTTGATCGGACCGTGACTCACATGAAGGAACAGGCAGCAAATTTGTCTGATCCGGCAGACCGGGCAAGTCAGGAGGAAGAATTCAGCCTGGAATTGAGAACCCGTGACCGGGAACGCAAATTGATTCGCAAGATCGAAAACACGATTGAGTTGATAGACCAGGATGATTATGGATACTGCGAATCCTGTGGCATCGAAATTGGTATTCGAAGACTGGAAGCACGCCCAACCGCCACACTCTGCATTGACTGTAAAACACTCGACGAAATCAAGGAAAAAAGATTACACGGCTAGAGGTTTGTGTAGTCTCAACAAAACCTGATGACCGGACGTCCACCCGCTTACGTGGGAAGGTTTGCACCGTCTCCCACCGGCCCTCTGCACTTCGGTTCTCTCGTCGCCGCGGTGGGTAGTTACCTTGATGCAAAAAAACACAATGGACAGTGGTTGTTGCGTATTGAAGACCTTGATCCTCCCCGGGAATCCACCACTGCACCTGCAGAGATCATGTCCCAATTACGGGCTTACGGATTATTCTGGGACGGCGATGTGTTGTTCCAGAGTTCGCGGTTGAATGCCTACGAAGAGAATCTGGGGAGACTCAGGAACCAGGGCCTGGTTTTCCCTTGCATATGCAGCCGAAAGTCCATTGTCGGCGTTTATCCCGGCGCCTGCAGAAGCCGAAGCTACGAATCAACAGAAGTTCCCTTTGCAGAAAGATTGCTGACTGCAGGCCGCAAAGTCGAATATGAAGACCTGATATTCGGTACCCGATACTGTGATGTTGAGCAGGACGTTGGCGATTTTATAGTCAAGCGAAAAGACAAACTATTCGCCTATCAACTGGCGGTAATTGTCGATGATGCCTATCAGGAAGTCACTCACGTCATTCGTGGTTCTGACTTGATGGATTCCACACCACGTCAGATTCTGCTGGCTGAGTACCTCTCTTTGCCGGTACCGGCATTTGGGCACATTCCAGTGGTTACTGATGTATCTGGCCATAAGTTGAGTAAACAAACTCATGCTGCCCCGGTTGACAGGCAGAACCCGCTGCCTGTTCTACGGCAGGTGTTGAATGTCCTTGGACAGCACTTCGGGAGCAACGTGAATACCGTGGAACAACTGCTTGATTTCGCTATTCAGCAATGGGATATAAATCGAATTCCAAGGGATTCTTTTCGATATGTGTGAGCCTTCAGCGGGCCAAAATCTCGCCCTGCCGCTGTCGCGGAGCAAACAGGCCGGCATACCTGGATTTTCTTCGTCACGTTTGATGAGAGTAACGATTATTGCCATATAACGGAATTTCTGATCAAATCACCCTATTCTTTGAGTGTGGTTGTTTAGTGTGTCCACTCAGAAACCCTGGAACCTGGATGTCTCCTTGCAACACATTACTCGCTGCTGGTTCTGCGCCTGGTACTGAAATGGAAGTCCTCCATGAATGACATTATCCCGATTCAGGCCCGAAATCAGATAAGCATTAACGCACTGAAGGTATTGAGCCGGTTGAACAGGCATGGCTATCAGGCATACCTCGTAGGTGGCAGTGTGAGAGATATGATTCTTGGAAGGGCGCCCAAGGACTTTGACATTGCAACAGATGCGCACCCGGAAGATGTCAAATCATTATTCAAAAATTCACGTTTGATCGGCAGGCGTTTTCGAATTGTGCATGTCCGGTTTGGCCGGGAAATTATCGAAGTTGCCACTTTTCGTGCTGCCTGGTCAGAAAATCAACGCGAGCAGTCAGAAAACGGCATGTTGCTTGCGGATAATATCTACGGAACTCTGGAAGAAGACGTATTCCGTCGGGACTTTTCCATTAACGCCCTGTATTACTCTCCTGATACCGGGGATGTGATAGATCTTGTCGGTGGTGTGGATGACATCAAGGCAAAGAAAATCAGGTTATTGGGTGACCCCGAAAATCGATATCGTGAAGATCCGGCGCGTATGCTGCGGGCCATCCGTTTTAAATCGAAACTCGATTTTGACATTGACAGGCAAGCCGGGGAACCCATGCATCAATTAGGATACCTGCTTCAGGATTTATCAACTTCACGGCTGTTCGAGGAAGTACAGAAGCTGTTCATGACCGGGCATGCTTTATATGCATTCAATGAAATGTTGTCTTACGACCTGTTTGGCTGGCTGTTTCCGGACAGTCGACGAGCTATGGATTCCACGCCTGCAGAAAAGCTCATCCAGGTGGCTCTCAAAAGCACGGATCAACGAATAGCCAATGAATTGCCTGTAACACCTGCATTTGTTTATGCAGCAATTCTCTGGTATCCATTTGTAGAAGAGAAAAAGAAGTTGGAAGCAGAGGGTGTCAGCTACGCGGAGGCAACCATGGAAGCGTCGGCCAAAACGATAGCCAGGCAACAATTGTTTACTTCCATTCCTCGTCGATTCACCAGCGTAATGCGTGAGATATGGTATCTGCAATTCAGACTTCTCGTAAGGCGCAGGAGAAAGCCGGATGCTTTACTCGCACACAAACGCTTCCGGGCTGCTTATGATTTCCTCCTGATCAGGGAAGAGGTTGGAGAAAAACTGGATAACTCAGGTGAGTGGTGGACCCGGTACCAGGAAGCTGACGCAGCGCAACGACAAATTATGAAACAATCCGGCAAACCGGGTCGTCGCCGCAGAAGAAAACACCAGGGCACTGTCACCAGTTCGTTGTAGGGATTGACTGGTGTTGCCGCGAGCAGGTCCGGGTTAAGATTATGATATGACGAGGTGTCAATTCAGGAGAATTAAATGAGCGAGGAGAAAGTTTATCCAGTACAGAAGGATGCTGAATCCCGGGCCCACATCAGGAATGATCAATATCTGGCCATGTATGAAGCATCAATCGAACGGCCTGAAGAATTCTGGAATCAGAAGGCAGACGAATTCCTGACCTGGATAGAGCCCTGGAACAAACTCACTGAATCGAACTTCCTGACAGGTGAAATAAAATGGTTTTCTGGCGCCAGGCTGAATGCCAGTGTCAATTGCATTGATCGCCATCTTGCGCTGAGAGGGGATCAGACTGCAATCATCTGGGAAGGAGATGATCCGGACGACGAAAAACATATTACCTACCACGAATTGCATGAACAGGTGTGCCGACTGGCCAATGTGTTAAAGAGTCGGGGTGTGAACAAGGGTGATCGTGTCTGCATCTATATGCCCATGGTCCCGGAAGCTGCCTATGCCATGCTGGCATGTTCTCGCATCGGCGCCATCCACTCTGTCGTCTTCGGTGGTTTCTCACCGCAATCACTGCAGGACAGGATTCTGGATTCTGATTGCCGGACAGTCGTCACGGCCGATGAAGGTTTAAGAGGAGGCAGGCCGGTACCTTTAAAGCAAAACACGGACATTGCCCTGGAGAAATGCCCTGATGTTCACACTGTCATCGTGGTCAGACGGACCGGGGGTGATATCAAATGGAATGTGGCCAGGGATGTCTGGTATCACGAAGCAACCGGGGAAGCCGCAACTACGTGTGACCCGGAACCGATGGATAGCGAAGATCCTCTGTTTATTCTGTATACGTCCGGTTCCACTGGAAAACCCAAAGGTGTGTTACACACCACTGGCGGATATTTGCTGCATGCCTCAATGACACATAAATACGTGTTCGACTATCACGATAGCGATATCTACTGGTGTACTGCGGATGTAGGCTGGGTGACCGGTCACTCCTATATTGTTTATGGTCCGTTGGCAAACGGCGCAACTACCCTCATGTTCGAAGGTGTGCCCACTTACCCGGATTCTTCCCGATGCTGGCAGATAGTAGACAAGCACAAGGTTAATATTTTCTATACGGCGCCGACTGCCTTGCGTGCTTTAATGGGTCAGGGGGATGAGTTTGTGCACAAAACATCCAGGAAGACGCTCCGACTTCTTGGAACAGTTGGTGAACCCATCAATCCGGAAGCCTGGGAGTGGTATTACCACGTGGTAGGAGAAGACAGATGTCCTATAGTCGACACCTGGTGGCAGACAGAAACCGGTGGCATCATGATTACGCCTCTGCCCGGCGCCACGGCACTCAAACCCGGGTCTGCAACCCGCCCGTTTTTTGGCGTCAATCCAGTATTACTGGATGAAAAGGGACATGAAATAGAAGGTCCGGGATCGGGAAATCTGGCCATCAAAGGGTCCTGGCCCGGGCAGATCAGAACTGTGTTTGGTGATCATCAGCGCTGTTTCGAAACCTATTACTCGACATACAAAGGGTATTATTTTACCGGCGATGGCGCCCGCAGAGACCAGGACGGTTATTACTGGATCACCGGGCGTGTAGATGATGTACTGAATGTATCAGGACATCGGATGGGTACCGCGGAGGTGGAAAGTGCCCTGGTTCTGCACGAATCAGTAGCCGAAGCAGCAGTCGTCGGCTATCCCCATGAAATCAAGGGTCAGGGAATATACGCCTACGTGACCCTGATGAAAGATATAAAAGGTACAGATGAATTGAGGGATGAACTGTCGAGTCTGGTCAGATCAGAGATTGGCGCCATTGCGAGACCGGATATACTGCAATGGGCTCCCGGGTTGCCAAAAACCAGGTCCGGCAAAATCATGCGCCGTATCCTGCGCAAGATTGCGGAGAATGATCTGGAAAATCTCGGTGATACAACCACACTTGCCGACCCGGGTGTGGTTGATGACCTGATCAGGGGATCGGGAAAAATGGGTTCGGAGTAAATGCATTTTACTCCAATCCCATTTTTACGACCCCAATTTATTCTCCCACGTCGGCAGTGGCGATTTCCTTCATTGAAAGTCTGATTCGGCCACGCTCGACATCAAGTACGATGACTTTGACCTCCTGACCTTCGCTCAGATAGTCAGAGATTTTTTCCACGCGTTCTTCGGCAATCTGGGATATATGAACCAGACCGTCCTGGCCCGGCAGAATAGTGACAAATGCCCCGAAATCAGTGATTTTAGCAACCTTGCCCGTATAAATTCTGCCCACTTCGGCTTCTGCCGTAAGTGCTTCAATCTGTGCAATGGCCGCGTCCCGGGATTCTGTACCTTCTCCGAAAATCGTGATGGTACCGTCATCCTCGATATCAATTGTGGCGCCGGTCTCTTCCGTGATGGATCGAATCGTGGTTCCGCCCTTGCCAATCACGTCGCGGATCTTCTCTGCATCGATTTTCATGGTGACCATTGCAGGAGCATTGTCCGAAACATTTTCCCTGGACCTGCCCAGGACCTTGTTCATCTCGCCAAGAATATGTAACCGTGCTTCCCTGGCCTGATTCAGGGCAGTCTCCATGATCTCCTCAGTGATACCCTGGATCTTGATATCCATCTGAAGTGCAGTGACACCAAATTCCGTACCGGCAACTTTGAAGTCCATATCACCGAGATGGTCCTCATCACCCAGAATGTCGGTCAGGACGGCAAATCCGTCGTCATCTTTGACCAGACCCATTGCAACACCGGCAACCGGTGCGCGTAATGGTACGCCGGCGTCCATCAGGGACAGACTCGATCCACAGACACTCGCCATGGAGGAGGATCCGTTGGATTCTGTAATTTCCGATACCACGCGGGTGGTATAGGGCCAGTCTTCCGGATCGGGTAACACTGCCGTTATTCCCCGTCGCGCCAACCGGCCGTGACCGATTTCACGACGTTTGGGACCACCGGAAAATCCGGTTTCACCGACACTGTAGTGGGGAAAGTTGTAATGCAATATAAAAGGATCCCTGGATGAGCCCTGCAAGGCGTCAATTATCTGTGCATCCCGCATGGAACCCAGGGTGGTGGTAACCAGTGCCTGCGTCTCGCCTCTTGTAAACAGGGCGGAACCATGTGCATTGGGTAAGATGCCTACCTCAACACTGATATCCCTCACGGTTCGACTATCACGTCCATCAATTCTGGGTTGACCGGCAATAATTGCGCGGCGCACAGTCTTTTTCTCCAGCTTGCTGAAAACATCTGCAACATCATCAACACTGAATTCCGAGTCTTGGGTTGCAAGTTCTGAAACTGCCTTCTCAAGAAGGTCTGCAAGCGTATCCTGTCGCAGCATTTTTTCATGAATCTGATAAGCAGCCGCAATTTGTGTAGCGTAATTGTCGTTGACAGCTTGCATCAACGCTTCGTTTTCCGTTGTCGGTTGCCAGTCCCAGTCCGGTTTTGCCACTTCCTGTTTAAGTTCATTCACGGCTGCGATCACAGACTGCATTTCCTGATGAGCAAACAGTACTGCACCCAGCATCTGATCTTCGGTTAATTCACTGGCCTGGGACTCCACCATCAGTACAGCAGTTTCCGTACCTGCCACCACCATGTCGAGATCTGATTCCTGAAGTGTCTCGTATCCTGGATTCAACAGATATCCACTCTCTGTAAACCCTACCCGTGCGGCGCCAATGGGACCGGCAAAGGGTATACCTGACAATGACAATGCTGCTGATACACCAATCATTGCCGGAATATCAGGGTCGATGTCCTTGCTGGCGGAAACTACCTGACAGGTAACCTGTACTTCATTCATGAATCCCTTGGGAAACAAGGGGCGGATTGGCCGGTCGATAAGCCGTGATGTGAGTGTTTCCTTCTCCGTCGGTCGACCTTCCCTGCGTGGGAAACCGCCCGGGATCCTGCCTGAAGCATACATTTTTTCTTCGTAATTAACGGTCAACGGGAAAAAATCCTGTCCCGTCCTTGCATCTTTTTGCGCAACCACTGCGACCAGAACAACTGTATCTGACATACTGACAACAACAGAGGCCGTTGCCTGTCGGGCAATTTTCCCTGTCTCGATGACTACCTCATGGTCGCCATATTTAAATTTTCTATTTACTGAATTCACTATTTTCTCCAACTGTTATCGGACTGCATCTTTAGTCTTTATCGTCGCAATCCTAATCTCTTTATCAACTTGGCATACCGTTTTGCGTCTTTTTTTCTCAGATAATCCTGTAGCTTTCTTCTTTGACTGACCATGCGCAACAAGCCAACTTTGGAATGATGGTCATGGATATGATCATTGAAGTGATCCCTCAGGTTATCTATGTTCGCGGTCAAGAGTGCTATTTGAACTTCAGGGGAACCGGTATCACTTTTGCTTAATCCGAATTCCTGCACAATTTCAGCTTTCTGTTCAGTCGATATTGCCATTGATAATTCTCCAATATGCCAACCACTCAATAGTGGTGATTAAGATATAAGAACTCATCCATGCATATTTACAGACGGTTCAATCAATTCAATACGTTTGCACGTATCATTCAGTGAACCACGACCAATCGCCGTGGTGCAATTTTTCCATCATCCAGAATCTCTCCAACACCGATAAAATCAGCGTCATTCTGAACGGATGTTTCATTAAATAATCTAACCCATCCACTGGTGGGTGAACCGGCCACCTGAACCGGATGCCCCTGTCTGAAATACGATGCTGTAATATCCGTTAATTCCACCAGGGGCCATTCCTTGACAGCCGAACAAATCGGCAATAACGTCTGGTCAAGAGCATCGAAACTCTCATCTCTGAGTTCCATCAGTTTTTCTATCGGAACCGTTTCTTCAATCGAGAAAGGGCCGGACTGCAGCCGTCGCAATGCACAGATATGAGCACCACAACCAATGGCTTCTCCTATGTCTTCCGCCAGCGTTCTGATATAGGTTCCCTTTGAGCAAAGTATGTCCAAAACCAGTTCTTCGTTACGTGTTTCAACGAGTTCGAGGTTATAGATCATCACTTCCCGGTGCTTGCGTTCAATTTCTTTCCCTTCTCTGGCGAGTTTATAAAGTGGTTTTCCATCTACCTTCAACGCGGAGTACATCGGGGGAATCTGGGTTATCGATCCTCTGAACTGCTCCAGTACATCATCAATTTGCGCAAGGTCAGGTATCTCCCTGAGTTCGACCTCCTCTCCATCGGCGTCACCCGTGTTTGTTGTAATGCCCAGTCGGACGGTTGCCAGATATCGTTTATCGGCTTCCAGAAGAAACTGGGAAAATTTGGTGGCCTCACCGAAACAGAGCGGTAACACACCGGTTGCAAGCGGGTCGAGGCTTCCCGTATGTCCTGCCTTGGCAGCAAAAAATATCCTTTTAGCCTGTTGCAGCGCCCCGTTGGAAGTAATTCCTGCCGGTTTGTCCAGAAGCAGGATACCATTTACCTTCCGGCCCCGTTTGTTACGTTTCGCCATGTCTACTGACCAGACCGGGAGCGTAGCTTATCATTACTGACAGCGGCGTCAATCACTTTGGACAACCGGGCGCCACGGTCTACCGACGGATCATAGTGAAACCTCAACCTGGGCGTGGTCCGGATTTTTAACGCTTTTGACAATTGTTTGCGTAAAAAACTGCTGGCGCCATTGAGTACCTGCTGGCTGTTTTCGGCATTCTCTTCAGGTAAAACGGTAAAATAAATATCTGCGTATGCCAGATCCCGGGTAACCTTTACTTCGTTGATCGTAATCAAATCCACCCGGGGGTCTTCCAACTCCCTTTGAATGATCTGTGCAACTTCCCGCTGAACAAGGTCCGCGACCCTGGTTCCGCGATTAAACTCACGTGGCATGTATCTTCTCCGGGGATTTACAGCTCTCTGGCAACTTCACGGGTATTGAATACCTCTATCTGATCGCCGAGTTTGATATCGTTGTAATTTCTGACGCCAATTCCACATTCCGTACCTATTCGAACTTCTTCGACTTCTTCTTTGAAATGGCGCAACGATTCCAGTTCTCCTTCGTAGATAACCACGTTGTCTCGAAGGACCCTGATTTTCTTTTGCCGGGAAACCGTGCCCTCTGTCACCATACATCCAGCGATAGAACCGAGTTTCTTGGATTGGAACACTTCCTTGACCAGGGCAATACCGATGATTTCTTCCCTGACTTCCGGCGACAACATGCCGGTCAAGGCGGCTTTGACATCGTCAATCAGGTCATAGATGATTTTGTAATACCGCAGGTCCAATCCTTCAGATTCGATAACTTTTTTGGCCAGATTGTCAGCACGTACGTTAAAACCAAAGAGAATTGCATTGGAAGTGACGGCGTAACTTGCGTCAGATTCCGAGATGGCGCCAACACCGGACAGCACGATTTTCACCTTGACCTCGTCATTTCCCAGATTGGACAGGGCAGAGACAATCGCTTCCAGTGAACCACGAACATCGGCCTTGACCACAATATTCAACAATCTGGTCCCAGCCGAGTCGAATACATCCATCAGGTTATCCAGGGATGCTGCCGGACTTGTCAGGCGTTCCTCATTTGCCCTGTCCTTTCTGTACCGGGCAACCTCCCGTGCCCGTTTTTCATCCTTTGTCACCATGAAGTTGTCACCCGCAGCAGGGGTGCCGCTCAGACCCAGCGCCAATACAGGTACTGCAGGACCTGCCTTTTTAATCTTTTTTCCGTTCTCATCATTCAAGGCACGAATCCTTCCAAACTCATCTCCGGCAACGATAATGTCACCCTGGGATAAAGTACCTTCCTGGACGAGCAACGTTGTTACAGGCCCACGGCCTTTGTCCAGTTCAGCTTCTATGACGACACCTTGAGCCGGCCCTTCTTCCACGGCAGTCAGTTCCATTAATTCTGACTGTAGTAATACTGCTTCCAGCAGATCATCAATGCCCTGTCCCGTGATTGCCGACACGGGGATAAATTGAGTGTCACCGCCCCAGTCATCCGGGATTACGTCACGGGCCGCCAGTTCTGTTTTCACCCTTTCCGGGTCAGCTCCATCCAGGTCCATCTTGTTTACCGCGACGACTATCGGTACATCAGCACCTTTGCTGTGTTGAATGGCCTCTTCTGTCTGCGGCATGACGCCATCGTCGGCTGCAACCACCAATATCACGACATCGGTACACTGTGCCCCTCTGGCGCGCATGGCGGTGAATGCGGCATGACCCGGCGTATCAATGAAACAGACTTCCCCCTGCTTGCTTTTGACGCGGTAGGCGCCTATGTGCTGCGTGATGCCACCGGCTTCGCTTTCGGCCACAGTCGAGTTACGAATTAAATCCAGCAGCGAGGTTTTTCCATGGTCTACATGTCCCATGACGGTTACTACGGGAGCTCTGGGTTTGGCATCCGCTTCATACACCAGTTCTTCGGTCAGGGATTTTTCAACCGCGTCAGTATCCAGAATACTGACCTTGTGTCCAAATTCTTCAACCACCAGCATAGCCGTATCCTGATCGATAGACTGATTAATGGTGACCATGCTGCCCATATCGAATAAAACCTTGATTACTTCCGCCGCTTTAACTGACATTTTCTGAGAAAGCTGTTGTACCGTGATCGAATCGCCAAGTTCCACTTCCCGTACAATGTTCTGTGTTGGTACAGTGAACTTGTGCTGACCACTGACCACTCTGGGAGGAGCCCGCTTGGGTCTTATTCCCGAAGTCAGCCCTAGCGTGGAGGAACTGTCCTTCAGGGCAAGCTCCTCAATTTCTTCTTCGATCAACTCCTCGTCTTCGTGCCCCAGCAGTTGCTCCACACGTCGTTTGCGACTGCCGCCATGCCTGGATTTCTTCTTTACCGGCTCTTCATCATCGAGATCATGTCGATCCCGTTTATCCTTTCTGGCACTGATCCTGGTTTCTTCAGCTTCGGTTGTCTCAGGTTTCAGTGCTGTGGTTTCTTTCTGGTCTTCCTTTTGAGCCTTCTCCGCTTCTAATTCCTGAGCCTTTTGTTCTGCTTCTTCTGCAGCCTTCTGAGCGGCTTCCTGACGGATTCTCTTTGCTTCGGCTTCAGCTTCATGCGCCGCTCTTCGTCTGGCTTCTTCGCTGGAAATGCTGCTGATCTCAGCTTCCGCAGGTTTTGCCACCGGGGTTGGGGCAGTTGTTTCCTTGCTCTCGGTTTCGTCTTGTCGTTCAATACTGCCACGGCGTACGTAAGTTCTTTTCCGGCGAACTTCTACATTGACAGTTCGACCACGACCACTGCCTCCGGATGTTTTCAGAGTACTTAAAGTACGTCTCTTAAGCGTAATCTTCTTGGGCGCTGATTCCGTCTCCCCATGGCTTTTCTTCAGGAAGGCCAGCAATCTCTGCTCTTCGTCTTCTATTACGGTATCTTCGGCCTTTTTTTGAGGCAGCCCAGTTTCCTGCATCTGTTGCAACAGACGCTCGACGGGTACGGCAAGAGATCCTGCCAACTGTTCTACCGTTTTTACTGCCATTTGTGTTCCTTCTAATTCTCGTCTGCCTGGTCTTCTTCAAACCAGGGCGCTCTGGCTGTCATTATGATTTCACCTGCTTTTTCCTCCGTCATATCTTCAATGTCAATTAAATCATCAATTGCCTGTTCAGCCAGGTCCTCCATGGTGATGATGCCGATAGCCGTCAGTTGATAGGCAAGACGTGTGTCCATTCCGTCCATGTTCAGCAGGTCATCAGCGGGTTCCTGATTACCCAGTTTTTCTTCATTCGCAAGTTCAAGGGTTGTCAGTGCGTTCTTGGCTCTGTTGCGTAACTCTTCAACCATCTCTTCATCGAATCCGTCAATGGCAATCATTTCCTCAATCGGTACATAGGCTATTTCTTCAAGTGTGGTGAAGTTTTCCTCTACCAGAACTATGGCAACGTCCTCCTCCACATCCAGTTGCTCCATGAAATTATCAATGATTGTTCCTGCTTCCTGCTGATGTTTATTTTCAGCTTCTTCTTCGGTCATGATGTTCAGTTCCCAGCCAGTCAGGTCACTGGCCAACTTCACATTCTGACCACCCTTGCCAATCGCCTGTGCAAGATTCTCTTCAGCAACTGCCATGTCCATACTGCGGGTTTCCTCGTCCACCACGATGGATATGACTTCCGCCGGTGACATCGCATTGATTGCCAATTGTGCAACATTGTCATCCCAGGGAATCACATCAATACGCTCGCCTCCCAATTCACCAGACACGGCCTGGACCCTTGAGCCACGCATTCCAACACAGGAGCCAACCGGATCAATTCTGCCGTCGTTTGTCTTTACCGCGATCTTTGCCCGAAAACCGGGATCTCTGGATGACGCCAGTATTTCAATAATGCCATCGGATATCTCTGGTACTTCCAGGGTAAACAATTTCACCAGGACTTCTGGTGCAGTTCGTGTCAATGCAAGTTGCGGACCCCGTGCTTCCGGACGTATTTCTTTCAGCAGTGCACGCAGGCGATCACCCACACGAAACATTTCCCGTGGGAGCCAATCCTCTCTTGGCAGGATTGCTTCCGCGTTGTTTCCCAGGTCTACAATGACTGCTTCTCTGGTTACTTTTTTGACCTGGCCGCTGACAAGCTCACCGACTTTTGAACGATAAACATCAATAACCTGTGCCCGTTCAGCTTCCCGCAGCTTTTGCACGATGACCTGTTTGGAGGTCTGTGCTCCAATTCGTCCATATTCTATGGATTCCACCGGGATTTCATAGAATGATCCGATCTCGAGTGATGGATCTTTTTCCATGGCCTCTGTTAATTTCATTTGGGCAGCCGGAAATTCTATTTCTGCATCATCAGGAGTGACTTCCCAGCGACGATAGGTTTCATAATCACCTGTTTCCCTGTCCATGGAAACTCTGAGTTCAACTTCTTCTTCTCCATATCGCTTTTTCGTCGCAGTTGCTAAAGCGAGTTCCAGCGCCTCAAAGATAATATCTTCAGGGACCCCTTTCTCATTGGAAACTGCTTCAACTACCAGCAGTATTTCTTTATTCATTTCTCTGCCTCTAACTGACGATCTGAGGTGACATTTGTTATCACCTTATCGTTATCAATCCGGAATAATATTTGCCCGGTCCACCAGGTCCAGAGGAAACAGGTATTCCTCTTCTTCACCTGTGTGCAAAATCACATCATCACCTTCAATTCCACCTAATAACCCTGTATACCTCCTGCGGCCTTCGAACGGCCTTTTCAGACTGACTCTTATTCGTGCACTGGCAAACTCTTCAAATTGAGCCTTTGTGAACAATCTCCGGTCCAGGCCCGGAGATGACACTTCCAGGGTATATCTTCCCGGTATCGGATCCTCAACATCCAGCAGGCTGCTGACCTGTCTGCTCACCCTGGCACAATCCTCGACATTGATTCCCTGGTCCGCATCAATGTAAATCTTCAACGTCGTGGACTTGCCCCGGGTCAGGTACTCAATACCCCAAAGCCTGCTGCCAAGTCCGTTTACAACCGGTTCGATCAATGTCTGCAACGTTTCATCCAACCCCATTCTGTCTGGCCCGTAATGCTGCCTCAAAATAAAAAATGGGCATAACGCCCACTCCAACCTGGAACGAAGGGTCAACCCTCGTTCTTCCACTGTTGTTAAACAAACCTCTTGGCCGATTTAACAAAAAGCCCCATAGAAGGGGCCATCACATAAAACTGTGGTAGCGGGGGCAGGCTGCCAACGGTATCTACCGTTCGTCACTTGCTTTGATATCGCCTCTAAGCCGCAACCCCTAAGTGCGTTACTGTCAAGCTTAGAGGGAGCCCGCACCGTTAAAGCGCAGAATTCTAACCGAAAAACCCCTTCTGTATCAATGGGAGGGCGAAAAAATGGCTAGAAAGCGTCCTCCCTTGATTTTGAAAAGCAACGCGCCGCTCAAGTCTGGGAATTCATACTCAATCAGATAGTTGCCTGTGAATCCGCGAAGGACATTCCAACGCTGGAGGAGCTTGGGAAACGGGTAAAACAGTCAGGGCCTTTTTTAACCGTAAAGAATAGTAATATCTGGTATTGGTCTATTTATAGACCGCAATAGCTCTATATGAGCTATACATAGATCATTTTATCTTGACAAAGAAGATCGAACCCACTATCTTGGTTCATAGAAAGACCATAAAGTAGTCTTATGGTCTATATACGATACATTTTAGGAACGATGCCAAAGTCTATTACACGCACTTACTCCCGCTATAGCCTCGATGCAACCGCACTGCTCGGCGGGCTAATTCGTACAGCGCGAAAGGAACGCAAGTTGACCACTCAGGAAGTGGCAGATCGTGCTGGCATCTCCAGAGGACTGCTGCAACGAATTGAAAAAGGCGATCTCAAATGCGAAATCGGCGCCGTATTCGAAGTGGCCACCATTGTCGGGGTCAAACTTTTTGAGGCTGATGAGACGACTCTGTCCAGACATCTGAGCCAGACCAGGGACAAGCTCAAGCTGTTGCCCAAGTCGGTTCGTAAGAAATCCAGGGCGGTACGCGATGACTTCTAGTAGCCAAACCCAAAACAACAAGGAAGCCTTTGTCTGGATTTGGCTGCCGGACGAGACCACGCCCGTTGTGGCCGGACGACTGGAGGCCGACAACGGTAATGTCTTGTTTAATTACGGTAAGAGCTATCTCGAACGTATTGGCAGCCAGCCCGCAGCAATTCCGATTTATGAACCTGAATTGCCGTTGCAGGCCGGAGCGCTACCGCTACCGGAAGGATTGACCATGCCCGGCTGTATTCGGGACGCTGCCCCCGATGCGTGGGGTCGTCGCGTGATTATCAATAAGAAGTTGGGGCTAACGGGCGCTGATACGGATACAGCCGAGCTGGATGAATTGACCTATCTGCTGGAATCCGGATCCGACCGGACCGGTGCGCTGGATTTTCAGCGCTCCCCAACCGAGTATTTGCCGCGATCAGCAAACCACGTCACCATGGAAGAGCTGATCGAGTCCGCTGAACGTGTCGAGAAAGGCGTTCCGCTTACCCCTGAGCTGGATCAGGCGTTGTTACATGGTAGCTCCATTGGCGGTGCGCGACCAAAAGCATTGATCCAGGATCAGGGCAAGAAATACGTCGCCAAGTTTTCATCCAGTACCGACCTCTACAGCATCGTGAAAGCCGAATTTATTGCCATGCGACTGGCGCACCTTGCCGGATTGAATGTCGCACCAGTAAGACTGGTCAAGGCCGCCAATAAGGACGTGCTACTGATTGAGCGTTTTGACCGACTGCCGAAAGACGGGAGCTGGTCACGCAAGGCCATGGTATCAGCACTCACTTTATTCGGGCTGGATGACATGATAGCGCGTTACGCCAGTTACGAAACACTGGCCGAAATCATCCGCCACCGTTTCACCGATCCGAAAGACACACTGCGGGAGCTATTCTCTCGGCTTGCCTTCAATATCCTGTGCGGCAATACCGATGACCATGCCCGCAACCATGCAGCCTTCTGGAACGGTGAATCACTGACTCTGACGCCTGCCTATGACATTTGTCCACAAGGACGCACGGGCAACGAAGCTTCACAGGCCATGCTGATATCGGGCAACAACAACATGAGCCAACTCAAATCCTGCCTCAAAGCGGCGAACCATTTCCTGCTTTCAGAAAACGATGCCCGTGCCATTTTCACGCACCTGACAGGAACCATTGAAAACAATTGGAGTGCTATCTCTGAAGAAGCAGAACTCAGCGAAGTGGACAAGAAACTCTTTTGGGGAAGGCAGTTTCTAAATCCCTACTCGACAACTACTACATAGCGCCGACCCCAGTTGTTGGTAGCGGGGGCAGGATTCGAACCTGCGACCTACGGGTTATGAGCCCGTCGAGCTACCAGACTGCTCCACCCCGCAACAACATAGGGTTGGATTATAAGATTCAAGGCAGGAATGGTCAACCGGCTTTCCCGGGTGGAATAGACGCCTCAGGCATGGGTCCATTGAGTGATATGATGGGGACATTGTGAATGGAGTAACTGCAATGTATGCCAGCCGTCTGTCAGGAATTGCGCCCTTTAAAGTAATGGAAGTGTTGCGCAGGGCCAGGGAGCTGGAAGCGCAGGGCTTTGATGTGGTCCATATGGAAGTTGGTGAACCGGATTTCCCAACACCGGAGCCTATTGTCAAAGCAGGGCAAAAGGCGCTGTCAAAGGGTCATACAAAGTATACGGATGCACGTGGGATCCCGGAATTGAGGCGGGAAATCGCAGAGTACTATCAGTCTGATTATGGCCTCGACATCAATGAAGATCAGATATTTATAACCGCGGGTGGGTCCGGCGCCCTGCTGCTGACTACCGCGTTACTGATGAACCCGGGTGAAAATCTATTGATGAGTGACCCGGGATACCCCTGTAACAGACATTTTTTAACAGCATTTTCAGGTGCATCCCGACTGGTGCCTGTCTCTGCCGATGACGGCTATCAATTGACGGATACACTGGTCTCGGAAAACTGGAATGCTGAAACCCGGGGCGTTCTCATGTCTTCTCCAGCCAATCCCACGGGTGCGCTCATTGATGATCAGACTTTATTTCAGTTGTCTTTAACTGTAGAGAGCAAAGGCGGCTATCTTGTCAGTGATGAGATTTATCACGGACTGGTTTATGGCACACAGGGGAAAACCTCTGCACTGCACGCAAATGGCAATGCGTTTGTCATCAACAGCTTTTCCAAATATTTTGGCATGACTGGCTGGCGACTTGGTTGGCTTATTGTCCCTGCGGCTGCAGCTTCTGATGTAGAAAAGCTTGCTCAGAACCTCTTTATATGCCCATCTTCGGTAGCGCAATACGCGGCGATATCTGCGTTTCTCCCTGAGTCACGAGAGATCATGGAGAATCAGCGCCTGGAATTTCAGTCTCGTCGTGATTTTATGGTATCGGCACTGAGGGGACTCGGCTTCAATGTACCGAATATCCCTGATGGCGCCTTCTATGTTTATGCCGGATTACCAGAAGGATTTGCCGACAGTGAACCCTTTACAAAATGGCTTCTGGAAGAACATCATCTGGCAATCACGCCAGGCACTGATTTCGGTCAATTTCAGGCTGATCGACATGTCCGTTTCAGTTATGCGCAGCCACTGGAGCGACTGGCGTCAGGGATAGAAAAGCTGACGCAGGCGATAAAGCAATGAGCGACCTTATCAGAGCCAGACTCATCCGGCGGTACAAACGATTTCTTGCGGATGTGTACCTTGAAAATGGGGAGCAGATTACAGTTCACTGTCCCAATACAGGCTCGATGCGAAATTGTGTAGAGGAAGGTGCTCTGGTCTGGCTGAGTCGCTCCGACAACAAGAAACGGAAATACCCGTATACGTGGGAGTATATCCGGACAAACCGTGGCCACACTATCGGTATCAATACATTGCGGGCCAACTCTCTGGTCAGGCAAGGGATTGAATCAGGCATCATTCGCGAACTGCAGGGATATTCAGAGATCAGGAGCGAAGTTGTATATGGTTTGGAAAACAGTCGCATTGATTTGCTGTTATCGGCTCCTGATCAGCAGGATTGTTATGTTGAGGTCAAGAATGTGACATTGCTCGAACCACCGGTCTCGATGGGGATCGGTTACTTTCCGGACGCTGTCAGTGAACGTGGCAGCAAACATCTCCGGGAACTGATATCGGTGGTCGAGTCAGGAAACAGGGCAGTGCTCCTGTTTTGTGTACAGCATTCCGGCATCCGGTCTGTCAGAAGCGCCGGACATATAGACGCAAGGTACGGCGATCTGATTGAAGAGGCCATGGATGCGGGTGTTGAAGTGCTGGCATACAAAACCAGGGTAAGGGATGGTAACAGCAATATCCGGAAACAGATTCCATTCGAAAGAACAGATGTCACGATTTCCGACAGGGGACTGCATTGATTTTCCGTATGGGAATTTTATTGCTGTTGCTGCTGCTATGCGCTGCCGTATCGCTCGCTGTTGGTTCTGCCGGTATTCGAACTTCCGAGGTATTCATGGCGCTTACCGGGTCAGCATCGGAAGTTCAGAGAATAATTGTGACGGATATCCGGTTTCCCAGAACCCTTCTGGCAATACTCGTTGGTTCAGGCATTGCTGCCTGTGGTGCATCGATTCAGGGTTTATTTCGAAATCCACTTGCTGATCCTGCATTAATAGGTGTTTCCAGCGGTGCAGCTTTGTTCGCCGCGGGTTACCTGGTGTTGGGAGCAAATTTGTCCGGTCAGATCGGATTGACTACCAGTGCATTTATTGGTGGGTTACTGACAACCTGGCTGGTTCTGGAAGTCGGACGCCGCGGGGGTACGATATCCGCCTTGTTGCTGGCAGGTGTCGCCATTAATGCACTGGCGATAGCCGGTATAGGACTTCTGTCATACCTGTCAACAGATGTGCAACTGCGTTCTGTTGCTTTTTGGGCTCTGGGCAGTCTGAATGGCGCGGACTGGCAGAGTGTACTGACTGCTCTTGTGATCCCCGCAGTCATCCTGTTGCTGTTTCGCGAACGTCACAATCTGAATGCCATTACCCTGGGGGATCGTGAGGCATCGTATCTTGGCATCACAGTCCCGAAACTCCGTATCAGAATTGTCGTGTTGACCGCATTGGCGGTAGCTGTCGGCGTCTCCCTGACCGGTGTCATAGCATTTATCGGACTGATAGTGCCGCATCTGATCCGGTTAACCATAGGCTCGACGCATCAAGTTGTCATTCCCGCTTCCGCATTACTTGGGGGATTGCTTTTACTGATAGCAGATACATTCAGTCGCACTCTGTTTTCCCCGGCAGAGTTGCCCGTGGGTATCCTGACGGCTCTCATCGGTGGACCATTTTTTATCCTCATGATCATACGGCAAAAGGGGAAACTGGGAATATGAGTCTGTGTCTGGACAACGTGGGTTATGCCACAGGAGGCACTCGTCTGATAAAGGATATAAACCTTGAGATAGACAACGCCTCGATCACGGTATTGATAGGGCCGAATGGCGCCGGGAAAACAACGCTTCTCCGGACAGTCAGCGGTGAACTGGTTCCCGACTCGGGGAATATTTTGCTGGACAGTGACAACATTGCGGATATTGAATTGGAGCAACGTGCCAAACGCATTGCTTTTTTGACACAGCAATCTGTGCTTGACTTTCCTTTCAAGGGTCATGAAGTCATACAAATGGGGCGGATTCCCCACCTCACAGGAAGAGAACATAATCATGAAGTTGTGCGGGCAGTTACGGATGCGTGTCAACTGCAGGACTTGTCAGAGAGAACCTTTACGACCCTGTCTGGTGGAGAGCAACAACGGATACAGATTGGCCGCATACTGTGTCAGGTCTGGGATCAGATGGAGGCTGCCTGGATTTTGTTTGATGAGCCAACCTCTGCCCTTGATTTGGCGCATCAACTGGTCTTTTTCAAAGTGGTAAAAAGTCTGGTTCAAAGAGGGGCATCAATCATCCTGGTATTGCACGATATTAATCTGGCGGCGCGCTTTGCGGACAATATCGTACTGATGTCGGATGGCCGGATACTCGCCAGTGGACCACCCTCTGCGGTCATAAACAGTGACAACATTCAGGAGGCTTTTTCCGTAGAGATAGACCTCATCAAGAGCGAAGGGATTGAACGACCCATGATTCAGGCTAGAGTGCCTCTATAGATGGAAAGCAGGATGAGGAGTGCCGGCCTGGAAGTAACGCTTGACAGCGCTGTTGATGTTGAGACAAGTGATACCCCGGGTTTCATTCTGACCCGTCAGTGGCAGGAACATGAAGATGGTCAGGATCTGATTTTCTGGCTGGTAACGGACTACGGGCCACTCCGGGTAGTCGTTGAACAACAGCCTTCGGTATTTTTTATTGCTGAATCA
The DNA here is from genome assembly GCA_026713185.1 of Gammaproteobacteria bacterium. Taxonomy (GTDB): domain Bacteria; phylum Pseudomonadota; class Gammaproteobacteria; order Pseudomonadales; family Azotimanducaceae; genus UBA7455. The sequence continues at coordinate 6,569 of JAPOOX010000116.1, read as the reverse complement.
AAACTGAATCAGGTCATCAAACTGCTTTCTGATATTGATGGATGGCGTCAGGAACACATCGATCTACAGACGTTTATTGACAGGGAGAGAGTGGTTGCCTGCTACTTTCAACAGCAGCGTGACCTCTATTTTGCAAGGTCCCGGCTTGCACAGGCGAATATTCCCGTATTTGAAGACGACATCAGGCCGACTGACCGCTATCTGATGGAGCGTTTCGTGACCGGTTCTGCTGCTGTCAAGGGCCGTATCGTTCCCGGTGACCGTGCCTGCAGTTGTATCAATCCAAAGATTGTCAGCGCAGAATACTCGCCGGAATTGCACGTGATATCTCTGGACATTGAAACGTCCGTAACGGACAACGTTGTACTTTCGATTGCTGTATACAGTGACCTGGAACAACGGGTATTCATGGTTTCCGATACCAGGGTCAGCACAGACCATGGTCATGTTGAATGTCTTGAAGATGAAAAATCCCTGTTGCTACGCTTTCTGAAATGGGTTGAAGAAAGCGACCCTGACGTCATCATCGGTTGGAATGTCGTCGGTTTTGATTTGAATTTCCTGCAGGAACGCTGTACTGCGCTGAAGATTGATTTCCGGCTGGGCAGGTCCTCGGAAATGGTGATCTGGCGTAGTGCAACCCGTGGCCGCGGCAGAAACTTTGCACTGGTTCCTGGCAGAGTGGTTCTGGATGGTATAGAACTGTTGAGAACCGCAACCTGGTCCTTTGAGAGCTTCTCTCTGGAGTTTGTCGCCAGAGAATTACTGGGTCGGGGCAAACTGGTTAATGACGTGGATGCCCGCGCCGCGGAAATAGAGGAGATGTATGCCGATAACCGTGCTCTGCTGGCCGAATACAATCTTCAGGACTGTGAACTGGTATGGGATATTTTTTCCAAAGCAGACCTGATTGAGTTTGCCATTGAACGTTCCCGGCTTACCGGTCTGGACCTGGACCGTCCGGGGGGTTCGGTCGCAGCATTCGATTTCCTGTATTTGCCTCGATTGCATCGGGAAGGCTTTGTCGCGCCGTCGACTGGTTCAGGCGTTACAGCCGGCAGTCCGGGTGGATTTGTGCTGGAGTCCCGGGCTGGGCTATACGAACATGTGGTGGTCCTTGATTTCAAAAGTCTGTATCCAGGCATCATTCGTACATTCCACGTAGATCCCCTGGCAATGATCACCGCGGGGGATGATGCTATCGAAGGTTTTCGCGGTGGTCGTTTTTCAAGAACAAGAGCTCTTTTGCCTGGAATCATAGAAAATCTATGGCAGGCCCGGGACGTGGCAAAAAAAGACGGGCGGTCAGCAATGTCGCAAGCGATCAAAATCATAATGAATTCATTTTACGGCGTATTGGGCACTTCGGTTTGCCGTTTTTTCGATACCCGACTGGCAAGCTCAATTACCATGAGAGGTCACGAAATCCTGCAGCGCACACGCGATTTGATAGAAGCAAAAGGTCTGCCGGTTATCTATGGTGACACTGATTCCGTTTTCGTGCATATGGACTCAATGCCGGATGTCTCCACAGCAGCAAGAGATCTCGTGACCTACCTTAATACCTGGTGGCGGGATGATTTGCAGAGGCGATTCAAAATACCGTGTTTTCTGGAAGTTGAGTTCGAGACACATTTTGAGAAATTCTTCATGCCCGCGATGCGTGGCTCGGAAAGAGGCAGCAAAAAAAGATATGCGGGTCTGGTTACCGAAGAGCAGGGTACAAGATTGATTTTCAAGGGGCTTGAAAGCGTCAGGAGTGACTGGAGCCCTCTCGCAAGGGAATTTCAGCAGGAACTCTACCGGCGCATCTTTCTGGATCAGCCCTTTGAGCAGTATGTAAAAACCGTGGTTGAGCAGGTTCGGCACGGGCAGATGGACGAGCACCTGGTGTTGAGACGCCGGATGAGGCGCCGGATGAAGGACTATGTCAAGAATGTACCTCCCCATGTCCGGGCTGCACGCAGTCTCTCGGAGATTCGTGCCAGCAAGGGGTTACCACCCTTGCCGGACAGTGGTGGATGGAGTGAGTATGTCATGACAGTCAATGGCCCGGAACCCCGGCAATATGTGACGTCATCTATCGATTATGGATTTTATGTAGATCGCCAACTGGCGCCGATTGCGGATGCAATTCTGTCCTTCAAAGGGACATCTCTGGCAGAGATCACAGACCAGCAGATGACCTTGTTCTAGCGCTAGCGCGACCCCAGTTGTTTCACCATTTCCTTATCGGCTCGAGCGCCGAATCTGGAAACCAGAAGTGACGCGGACCGGTTGGCAAATGCTGCGGCATCGTCGTAACCCGCACCCCGGCATATCCGATAGAGAAATGCCCCGGCGAAATTGTCTCCGGCCCCGGTGGTGTCAACTGGAATCGTCGGGACCCCTGCTACCTTGTATGTTGTGTTACCGTCGCAGACGATGGCGCCGTCCTTGCCACATGTCATTGCAAATTTTGGACAGGCGTCACGGAGGGCTTTGATCGTTTCTTCCCGGGACGACGAATCGGTCCAAAGATTTGCTTCCTCTTCATTGCAGAACAGGATGTCGACACCGTGCTTGACCAGGACGTCAAATGAGTCTTTGAAATTCCTGACCATTGCCGGGTCGGACAGAGTCAATGCAACGTCGACACTCCCTTTGCGGGCAATGGCCTGGGCTTCCAGTGCTGCATCAAAACCGGAAGGAGAACTGACCAGGTAACCCTCAATATAGAGTAATTGTGAATCACACAAAGCATCTGGAACGAGTTCTCTGGCGGATAGACTTTGCGTGATGCCGAGATGGGACGCCATTGTTCTTTCTGCGTCCGGCGTTACCAGAGAGATACACTCTCCGGTTACCCCGGGTTCTCTATCCGCAGTCAGATTGGTGTGGATATTCAGATCTTTCAGATCTTTTACAAAGAAATCTCCGGTCTGATCGTTGGCTACCTTGCAACTGTAAAACCCATTGCCACCGAGTTGGCTGACGGTGGCAACGGTATTCGCAGCGGAACCACCGCCAGCCAGCTTGATGACCTGATATCCATGTTCATCTTCGAGCAGTTTGATCAATTTTTGCCGTTGTTCTTCTTCAATGAGCGTCATGACACCTTTGGGTAAACCGCTGAGATCCAGAAATTCATCAGTGACTTCATATTCGCTATCGACAAGGGCATTGCCGATGCCGTAGACATCATAGTGATGCATCTACTGATTCCCTGTGTTGATGTCGTTGAATGCGAGTTCTGCTGCCGCGAGTGTACTGTTGAACTCATCAACCCCGTGTGCACTGGAAACAAACGCGGCTTCAAATGGTGAAGGGGCAAGATAGATGCCCTGTTCAAGCATCCGGGAGAAAAAACGGTAGAACAGACCTGTGTCAGCATTCATGACCTGATTGAAGTTGGTTACCGGTTTTGCTCCGGTAAAGAAGAATCCAAACATGGCGCCTGCCTGATTGGTGGAGAAAGGAATGTTTGCATCTGCTGCCAGTTTCTCCAGATTCGATGCCAGTGTCGCAGTGTTTATGGCAAGGTTTTCAAAGAAATTTTCATTACAGATCAGATTCAGGGTTTCCAATCCCGCGGCCATTGCAACAGGGTTGCCGGAAAGCGTCCCGGCCTGATATACATCTCCCAGTGGCGCCAGTCTGGACATGATGTCCCGGCGCCCACCGAATGCACCTACCGGCATTCCGCCGCCGATCACCTTGCCCAGCGTCGTGAGGTCCGGTCTGATACCGTAAAGCGTTTGTGCGCCGCCCAGAGCAACCCGAAAACCGGTCATCACTTCGTCAAAGATCAAAAGACTGCCATGCCGGTCACAGACATCCCGCAAACATTGCAGAAAGTCTGGTACCGGTGGTACACAACCCATGTTCCCGGCCACTGGTTCCACGATAATCGCTGCGATGTCATCACCGGTAGATGCAAATATCGATTCCACCTGAGCGGTATTATTGAATTCCAGGGTCAGAGTATGCGCCGCAACATTCTCCGGAACACCGGCGGAGTCAGGTATGCCCAGAGTAAGGGCGCCGGATCCTGCTTTTACCAGCAGCGAGTCTGCATGTCCGTGATAGCAACCTTCAAACTTTACGATTTTAGTACGACCGGTGAACCCACGAGCCAGTCTGATAGCACTCATGGTGGCTTCCGTACCGGAGTTAACCATGCGAATCATTTCCATTGATGGCAGAAATTGACAAATTTTGCGGGCAAGTTCGGTTTCCAGTTCAGTGGGTGCACCGAAACTGAGTCCTTGTGTGATGGTTTCCTGGACACGACGGACGATCTGTGGATGTGCATGACCCAGGATCATCGGCCCCCATGAACCCACGTAGTCGATGTAACGTTTTCCGTCAACATCCTCAAGCCAGGCGCCCTCTCCTTTTGAGATAAAAACCGGTTGTCCGCCAACGTGTTTGAATGCGCGTACGGGTGAGTTGACTCCTCCCGGCAGCCATTTTTGTGCTTCAGAGAACAGGGATTTTGATCGATTCATGGGGGTCAGTTGATTTATGTTCAGAGCGAGCATTCAACCATAAGTGTGATCGGTATAACAGGACTCAATGTCTTCTCTGGTCAGAATACCCACGGGTGATTTCAAAAGCGGTGAACTGATTCGATTTACATAAATGTAGAGTGCCGGGCTGGTCGCGTTCGGGGTGGAAGTGCCGGACTACGGCATGGCGTAGCGGATGGTGAATAGTGCCGAGAACCGCCCTGTGTCGCGGGTGCGGGACCACGCGCTGACCGGCTCGCTGCCGTCGAGGCGCAGGTTGGGCGGGTGGCTGCGCAACAGGTCGCCCGCGTAGCCGTCCGACTCGAACGCCCCGAAGCGCTTCCACTGGGCCTTGAGTCCGACCGACACGCTTTCCGACAACGTGCGCTCGACGCCCGCGACCAGGACGTATCCGAACATGGTGTCGCGGAGCGTGCGGCGGCCCACGCTGACGGTGTCGGCGAGGTTGCGGCGAATCTCTTCCGCGTTGGGCTGGCCTAGGCCGGTCGCGATGTCCGTGGGGTCGGCGCTCCTTGCCCAGTGCCACGCGAAGTCCTTGCGCGTGCGTGAGACGGCCACACCGGCGCCCGCGTAGGGTGTCCACCGGGTGCGGTTCGGCCAGTCGCGGTACGCGACGATCCGGAATTCGTCGGAGGTCGTGGAGCCAAGGGTCTCCTGGCCAACCGAGAGTTCGTTGCTGATCTTGTCGAAGTCTTCACCGGTGGCGTCGGTGGACGACACCGTCTGATCGAAGTCTGTCTCACTGCGTGCATACACGGCGGCGAGCCGCCATCGCGGCGACAGATGCAATCCGAACTCCGCTTCGCCGGAAAAACCCGCGCCCGGATCAAACGGTGCGAGCCAACCGTCGCCCGCGCCGCGGTCGGGGATGGTGCAGCCGGCCACGGAGAGTGCCCTCGGGTTGATGTACTCGTCGCAGATGCTCGCGCGGTCGTTGCTGCGGCTTTCCATGACGACGTCGCGTGACGCGTTGCCGCCGATGCCGACTCCGACGTACCACTTGACCGTCGCGCCCGTAGCGGGGAGACAGGCGGAAACGGCTATTGAAACCATCGCAACGAAGCGCGAGAGGACGAGACGGTATTCGCGGGCGCCGAGGCTCATGCTCGCCTTCTTTCCGGACCGGGCCACGTCAAGCATGTCTTCCGGTAGCGCGACAAACTCGGGAAGTGGGACTTCTCTGGAATTCAGGGCCTCCTACTCCGGGATCCATGACGATTGGATGGTTCGGCAGCACAGCGCCCAGCGGCCTCTCGCCACCCCGGTGCCCGCTCCGGTGACCTGTCGTTGATTATCCCCCGCCGCCGGCGTCGGGTCAAGGGCCAGTCTTGTCCAACATGAAATGGCGCTGAACAATTCAGTTGATTCTAATATGAAATGGCGCTGAACTAAGACGCTAACGCCCCTTTTGTTCATGATAGGAGAATGAAAACCATCATGAATGAAAAAGACCTCAAAACCGTTGATCAAGTACAGCAATTTCTCGTCGGTACACAGTTGGTTGCCTTCCAGGTCCTTGACGATAAAGCCAGTCGCTACAAGTGGATTCAAAGCACCTTGATCCGCTTTAACTATGGCCAGTTGAAGCGTCAGGAAAAGGGCATCCTCATTCGCTACATGGCAAAGATCAGCGGCTACTCCCGGCGGCAGTTGACCCGACTCATCCAACAGCAACGTCGAGTCGGTCGGTTGGTGCGACGTCAGCGCACCAATAACGGTTTCGCACGGCGCTATAGCAACGCCGACATTCAGTTAATCGCAACCCTGGATAACCTGCATGACCAGCCTAATGGCAAGGCACTGAAGAAGCTTTGTGAGCGGGCTTATCGAGTGTTTGATGATGCGGCCTATGAACGACTGTCAACGATCTCGGTAGCGCACCTTTACAATCTGCGCAAATCAAAGGTCTATACGCGCTGTCGCTACACCTACACTAAAGCGAAACCGAAAGCGTCCTCTATTGGCGAACGCCGCAAGCCTTGTCCCTATGGGAAACCCGGCTACCTTCGCATCGATTCAGTGCACCAGGGTGACCTGGATGGACGTAAAGGCTTGTAT
>JAPOOX010000072.1 GCA_026713185.1 Gammaproteobacteria bacterium | reverse complement strand
CACCTACCCGCTTGGGAGCCAGATTATCGCCGCTCCCATATCGACATTATGGGCGTAAAGGTCATAAAAAAGGGGTCATAAAAAAGGGTCAGGTCCATTATCATAGGGAAAATGAAGAAAAATGGACCTGACCCCTTTTTCCTCAGTCTTCCGGTGTTGCACATTGTACCAATTTTCGGATGTATCCATGACGAAACAATTACCAGAGAACCAATCCATTGACGACATTCGCTTGTTGGTCTCGTCGATGGGATCATACGATGGTGTGTCAGAAGCCGAGGCAGAACAGACCATTGCACTGGAATACGGTTTTGCAACCTGGCGTCAGCTCGAAGCCTATATCACTCATCCGGCCGGTAATTCGGACTTCCTTCAACTCAGTTGCCTGACCTACTTCACCACCGACCGGCCGGCAAATCGCGAACGCGTCAGGGCGATGCTGGATGCCGACCCGTTGCTTGCCAGCCAGGACATCTGGTCGGCTGCGTGCGTTGGTGATGTGTCCGCTGTCGCGCGCTTTCTCGATGCTGACGCGACACTGGTGAACAAACGAGGTGGCTACTTCGACTGGCAGCCGCTGCTTTACGCCTGCTACTCACGGCTGAATCTGCCGGACAAATCCACCCTGGCGGTAGCGGAACTGCTTATCGACCGCGGTGCTGATCCCAACAGCCACTACATGTGGGGTGGGCAATACCGTTTTACGGCTCTCACCGGAGCTTTCGGTGAGGGCGAGATGGGACCTGTGAACCAGCCCCCGCACGAGGAGTGCGAAGCGTTGGCGAGTTTACTGCTTGCTGCCGGCGTCAACCCCAACGATGGTCAGGCGCTCTATAACACCATGTTTACACCGGGCAGCGATTGCCTCGCCATGCTGCTCGACCACGGCCTTGGCCCAGACCATAAGTGCAATTGGCTGGATGTCCGGGATGGTGAATTTGTCGATAAATCCGAGCAGACTCTGGGCTATCAGCTGGGTTGGGCGGTTCGCAATCACCATGTCGAGCGCGCCAGACTTCTGATTGACCACGGCGCCGATTTGACGATTCAAACAGACGATGGAAAGACCTGGTACGAGACGGCATGGCTTGCCGGTCATCCTGATCTTGCGCGCTATCTCGCCGACCATGGCGCCGAGACCGTGGAACTCGATTCAATCAAGCGGCTCATCGGCGCCTGTATGAGCGGAGATGTCAGTGCTGCAAAAGCCCTCTTGGAAAACGAACCGGATCTTGTCGAAAAAGTACAGAACACCGAACCGAATTTGCTCACCGATGCGGCAGGTTCCAATCAGCTCGAAGCGGTTTGCGTCATGGCGGAACTTGGATTCAATCTCGGCCAGTTGGGCAACGCTTCACCGCTGCACCAGGCCGCGTTCCATGGCCACCTCGACATGGTGGAGTTGCTTTTGGCGGAAGGCGCGGACCTGGGTATTCGCGACAGATTCTATGCGGGGACGCCGCTGCAATGGGCGATCACCGCAGGAAGTTCGGAAGTTGTTACGTATCTTGCGAAACGGGAGATCGGTGTTTTCGATGCAATCATAGTGGAGAATCTCGACCGGCTGACTACGCTCCTTGATGCTGACCCTGGACTGCTTGAGACCACTATCCGTGTCGAGCGATCAGATCCCGTGCCCCATGATGCAGATTGGCAGACGCCACTAGCGTTCGCTGTACTGTACAAATGTCCGGCAGCGGTCGAGTTGCTGCTCGAACGGGGCGCACGGAAAGACATCGCAAACGACGATGGACAGCATTTGACGGAACTCGTTCTCAAGGAGTCTACAGATGAGATCGCCCAGATGTTCGCAGCAGTGGCCGACTAATTAACCAACTTGCTCCGCGCATCGAATAAACAAAATCCCTTCCTACCGGTTTATCCTTCGCGCCGTAAAACCCCGTCCTTCAGGGCGGGGATATAAGGCGCCCTTGACCGGTCAGGTCAAGGTTGGGTCGTTTATATCATGTATGGTTATACAGTATAATAGAGACATGTTGATACGTAAGGCATACCGCTTCAAACTCAGGGTGAACAGCCCTGACACCGCCGCCAAACTACACCAGTTCTCTGGTTGTACCCGCTTTGTGTGGAACAAGATGCTGGCCATGAATCTGTACCGCCTGGAACACAAACAGGCATTGCTGTGGTACCCGGAAATGGCGTTCTGGTTAACCCTGTGGAAATCGAGTGACGAATACGCGTTTTTGCGGGATTGCCATTCTCAAGTGCTGCAGCAAAGCATGATGCAACTGGATAGAGCCTTTAAGGACGCCTTCGACAAGGAGCAACCGAACAAACTGATGCCGCGATTTAAAAGGCGTGGCGGTAAAGACACGCTTTCCGTTACCCGCAAGGCTTCAAGGTTGCCGGTGAGCGTGTGTATTTACCCAAGATCGGGACTCTGCGTTTCCGAAAGAGCCGGGAAATAGAGGGCAAGGTCAAAAACATTACTGTCTCCAGGCAGGTGGATGGCTGGTACGTGTCCATGCAAACGGAGCAGGAGGTACCGACCCCGGTTCACCCATCGTCTGGTATGGTGGGTATTGATCTGGGGGTTGCCATATTTGCCCAACTGTCCAACGGCGCCGCATACAAACCCCTGCATAGTTTCCGCCGGGTTGAGCAGAAACTGGCCAGGGCGCAGCGCCAATTGGCGCGTAAGGTAAAATTTTCCAGCAACTGGCGTAAACAGCAAAAGCGGATAGCACGCATCCATCAGAAAATCGCCCGGTGTCGACACGACTACCTGCACAAGATCAGCCACGAGATCAGCGAAAACCAAGCTGTCATCGTGGTGGAGGACTTGCAGGTATCGAACATGAGTCGGTCGGCACGGGGTGATGCTGATCATCCGGGGTCCCAAGTCAAGGTCAAGTCTGGCCTGAACAAGGCCGTCCTGGATCAGGGCTGGTCTGAGTTCCGGCGACAACTGGAGTACAAGCAGGCATGGCGGGGTGGGCTGGTCATTGCGGCGCCACCGCATTACACCAGTCAGCAATGTCCACAATGCCGCTATACTACCCGTGACAACAGACGCAGTCAGGCTATATTCAAATGTGTGGCTTGTGGCTACGCCAGGAATGCCGATATGGTGGCAGCGTCAAACATATTAGCGGCGGGCGGGGCACGCCGTGTTAGCCTGTGGAGAGGTCGGCTTGCCGAACTCTGTGAAGCAGGAACCCCTGGCAGCAGTTGCATAATGCAGGCTGGCGCCAGGTATCCCCCTCCTTCAGGTGGGGGAGGATGTCAATGGTCCATTCTGAATACTGCAATGTCTGGTAGTGGTTCCTCTGCTGGAATTTGAAGAATATTGCGCCGCTGGGTGTCGTCGAGTCTAATCGCTGTTCGCTCGTAGAGTTTACCCTCTACCTGTAGACGTACCCGATTATCGCGGGCGACATTCTTCGGCCATCGCTTTGTGTCACAGGCACGACAACCCACGTAGAGCACGCTATCCTCGACCCAGCAATTCACAGTGATGGAATGAGGAATCAGCCAGGGGGTTCGAGTTTCCACATAAATCTTGGATCGACCCGTCAGAAACGACCAGTCAGTATCTTGGTTCTCTGCCAGGCTGCCACTCAAACGAGTTCCAGGGCGTCTTTCTTCTGGGTCGAACGGTATGTTAATCGCAGCGATAAAGAGAAGTACCAGAATTCCCAGGGCAATAATCAGAGATGGTTTCATACACTCATGTCCGTATCGATATGTCGTTTTTGTTGATTATGGTAGCTGCCGCATGAGTCGGCAAGTTTCATGGTCACTTTAGCGGATGCAACTGCTGAATCCCCGGATTATCTTCGTCAGTTTGATGAGGCTTGTTTCATTAACTAGTGTGTTCGCAGATGGCTTTGGGGCATTCATTTGCACCAGCGTCTGCGCGTCCCTCCCGGATTCCCGAGCTTCCCCCGCATGCCTGTAGTCATGCTCCTCCAACTCGGCGCTACGACATTATGCTGGTGCAAATGAACACCCCAAAGCCATCTGCTGTATGCCGGGAATAGTGTGTGTTTGATAGCATCGTACGGGGTGGCTGCCCCGAAATCCGGGTTTAGAAACAATTTGTTTGAGGAGAGTGGGACTATGCTGCAGATGAGTGCAGCATCTCTTTAACCTTATTGATCAGGTATTGACCAAAGGCTTCATAAAAACTCGTATCACTGGCGCTCTGTCCGGTACCGGTAAGAGTCGTGCCGAAAGGCGGCACGTGAATAAAGACGACGTGTTGAAGCTGTTCATGGATATGGCGTAGTGATTCCAGGGTATACAAGGTCTCTTCGCAGAGAAACTGACCTGCATCTGAAGATATCTGGACAGGAAAGTTACCAAGCAAGAGGTTCCTGTGCAGAAGGTCAACGTCAAATTCAGTAGTGTATGTTTCTGGTCCCGAATGTTCTATGAGTTGAACACCCGGGTATTGATTACTATTGTCGAGCATCTTTCCACGGGTATTGCGCGCGACGGTTTCAATTTTAAAACCCTGGACGTTTCCTTCACCGAGACCGACAATAGTGTCAGGACATTGGTTTCGACAATATTCATTGAGAATCCTGGAAGGTGCGCCCCAGACAACGGGTAACTCCAATGCATCGGCAAGCCCTGTACGTGCAATGGCGCTTGCTGTCATCCAGGATGCATTTACGGTACGACCTTTAAAAGGGGCGAAGCCGGTTACCAGAATTCCGGGCATCTATATGTCCTCATGTATAAACCCGCTGAAGGCTCTTAATAAACCCGCTAAAGGCTCTAAACTATTTGATTGAAGCAGAGGGATAGGGTGAAATCAAATATTCAGGAATAGAGAACTGATATGGTCAATCCAGAGATCGTGCTATTTGCCAATGAGGCCTTTTACCTTGCGTTTAACAATCGTGACCTTGAAGCGATGGAAAAACTCTGGTCAAGACATACGCCTCCCGTCTGTATCCATCCCGGTTGGAGTGGACTGTACAACCGAAACGAAATCATGAAGAGCTGGCAGGATATTTTCAGCAATGAGAATGCCCAACAGTTTATTCTCTGTCACAATTCACGGATATTTTTTCAACAGGACATCATGTCTGTAATATGTTTTGAACAACTGGCGGAGGAATGGCTGATTGCCACCAATAATTTCGTGTTGGAGGAAGGAGATGTCAGGATCTTCCATCATCAGGCCAGTCAGTGTTTTGATCCCCCGGATGTGATCGAACAAATCAGACCGTCTTTCCAGTAGTGTTGTACTGCAAGGCTACGTATAGTAAAAATTGAGTTCCCATCCAGTCTAATCAAGAAAGGACGATTTCATGAAGGCAGCAGTGTTCAGAGAAGTGGGTAAACCCCTTGAAGTAGAAGAAGTTGAAATTTCCAAACCCGGTCCTCGGGAAGTTTTGATCCGAACAGCTGCTGCAGGTGTCTGTCACAGTGACCTGCATTTTGTAGAGGGGCTGTATCCTGCGGCGACACCCGTGGTGCTTGGCCATGAGTCTGCCGGCATTGTGGAAGAGGTTGGCGCCAACGTGACCTATGTGAAACCCGGCGATCATGTCATTACCTGCCTTTCGGTGTTCTGCGGTCATTGTGAGATGTGCCTTACCGGACATCTGTCACTTTGCGACAATCCAGAGACCAGGCGAGGCCATGAAGAAGAACCGAGACTTGCAAAGGAAAGTCAGACGGTACATCAGTTTGCAGATCTGTCTTCGTTTGCCGAGCAGATGCTGGTACATGAGCATGCCATAGTGAAAATCAGAGAAGATATGCCCCTCGATCGTGCCGCTCTGATCGGTTGCGGTGTTACTACGGGTGTCGGATCTGTTTTCCATACTGCCGCGGTACAGCCCGGGTCCACGGTTGCGGTGATTGGTTGTGGAGGTGTTGGATTGTCCTGTATCAACGGTGCTGAACTTGCCGGGGCAGGTCGGATTATTGCCGTAGACACGGTAGAAAACAAATTGGATATGGCGAAGACATTCGGCGCGACCGATGTTGTTAACGCCAGCGATGTGAATGCTGTTGGAGAGGTTCGCGAACTGACCGGCGGTGGCGTGCAGTATTCTTTTGAGGCTATTGGTCTGAAGCAAACTGCCGAACAGGCGTTCAGTATGCTTCGCCCTGGGGGTACAGCGACGATCATCGGTATGATTCCAATCGGCGTGAAGATTGAACTCACCGGAGCTGCCTTCCTCCAGGAGAAGAAAATTCAGGGATCAATGATGGGGTCCAATCGTTTCCGCGTTGATATGCCCCGGTTTATAGATTTCTATCTTGCCGGGAAATTGCATCTGGATGAAATGGTATCCAAACGCATCGAACTGTCCCGGGTGAATGAAGCGTTTGCCGATATGAAATCCGGGTCGGTTGCCCGCAGTGTGATTATCTTCTAATTTTTTCCAAGATAGTTCGAGGCACTGAGACCGGCTATCCTGCCAAATACCGCACCGGAAGTCAGGCCGGTTCCCCCGGGATAGTTGAAGTAGAATAATCCGCCGACCATCTCTCCGGCGGCAAACAGACCAGGAATTTCGAACTCGTCCTGGTCTACAACACAGGCATTTCCGTTTATTTTCAGTCCGCCAAAAGTAAAGGTAATACCGCAGGTTACCTGGAAAGCACTGTATGGCGGACTGTCCAGCGGGTTTGCCCAGTTGGATTTGTCGATATTGAGTCCGATGGTTTTACGTCCGTCCTTTACGGCAGGATTGAATGGTATATCTGTCTGTACGGCTTCGTTAAACGCTTTGATGGTTTGTAGAAAGCGACTTGCATCGACACCTTCAAGTTTTGCCGCAAGGGCGTCGACAGTGTCGGCCGTTACTCTGGTCACTTGCCTGATTCGGTATTCATCGCGCAGCAAATCTGCCACCTTGCTGTCGAAAACCTGCCAGGCAAATTGCGCTGGCTGGTTGAGGATCTCGCGACCATAACGGGCATAAGTGTAGTTTCTGAAGTCTGCCCCTTCGTCCACAAATCTTTCACCATTGGCGTTAATCAGCAGGCCCAGGGGATATGAATGTTTCTGAAAACCATCGCCAACGTCAAGGTCACCAAATTCAGGAGCGTTTCTATCCCAGCCGACAGCATGACAACCGGACCAGTTACCGTGAGGAGCAGCGCCAAGGTCCAGACCTATCTTGATCCCATCTCCAGTGTTATAGCGGGTCCCGCGAACCTTCGCGAGTTCCCATCCCGGTCCGAGATATCGGGTTCGCCATTCACTGTTTGCTTCAAAGCCGCCACAGGCCAGTATTACTGCACCACAATCGATGTTAGCCAGCCTGCCGCCATGTTTGAAGATTACACCGGCGGTTTTGCCTTCTGACATGACGATATCAATAACACGGCTTTCATATCTGACTGGAATGTCATGAACCGCCACTGCCTTGTTGAGATTGTCAATCAGTCCTGGTCCGCCACCCCATGCCTCCACGGTAAGGCCACCCCAGAATTTGAATTTACCATCTACTTTGAACGCCTGACGGCCATACATGGGAAGAAATCTCACCCCTTTGCTCTTCATCCACTGCAGCGTGGAGAGACTGTTTTCAACGAGTAATTCAGTGAGTTCCGGGTCGCATCGATACTGCGTAATGAGACCCATGTCATCATAGAACTGGTCTCGAGTATAGGTACCAAAGTCAGCACTGGCGATTTCTTCGTCGGACAATTCCGGCATAATTGTTCTGAGGTCTTCCACGCCATCATAAACAAAGCGCATTGCTCCAGCCGTGTATCGTGAATTCCCCCCTTTTTGCGATTCCGGTGCTCTTTCCAGAACCAGTACACTGGCGCCGGATTCTCTCGCCGATAATGCCGCACAGAGAGCCGCGTTTCCGGCGCCGACAACAACGACGTCGTAGTATTCATTCATATCTTTTGTCTCTAAAGACATTCTCAAGACCTCTATTCTGCTTACACTTGCGGCTGGTTTTAGTTATCTCATCGGGATTGTACGACTATTGTTATGAGCCGGACAATCCGGCATCCTTTCGTTGGTCGGAATTTCTTGAATCTTTTCCCTGACTGACAATGAACTCCACAATAGGTATTATGCGCAGGTTCGGTAATTGATATTGGTAAATATTGCATGAGTGCATTGGAGACACGACAGGAATCGGTACCGCAAGAAGTCCTTAAGATTGAGGATTTATCCGTCAATTTCCGCAATGTAGAGGCGGTAAAACACGTCAGTTTTGACATTATGAAGGGAGAAACCGTTGCCCTGGTAGGTGAATCGGGCTCTGGTAAATCCGTCAGCGCACTTTCCATACTTCAGCTGTTACCCTATCCAGTTGCAAATCACCCGAACGGTTCCGTCAAAGTCAATGGATTCGAAACCATGGGCGCCAGCAACGAGGTCCTTCGCAATATCCGTGGCAGCAAGGTCACCATGATCTTTCAGGAGCCGATGACATCGTTGAATCCGCTGCATCGTATCGAAAAACAGATTGGTGAAATTCTTCTGATTCACCGTGGCATCAGTGTTAACAATTCCAGGGATCGTATACTCGATCTCCTGAAACTGGTTGGACTGCAGAATCCGGAAGAAAAAATGCGTTCATTTCCACATGAACTATCCGGTGGCCAGCGGCAGCGCGTGATGATTGCCATGGCACTTGCCAATGAACCTGACCTGCTGATCGCTGACGAGCCGACAACGGCTCTGGACGTTACTATTCAGGCTCAGATTCTGGAATTACTGAATGATCTGCAGGATCGTCTGGGGATGGCTATGTTGTTGATTACTCATGATCTGGGAGTGGTCAGACGGATGGCGGACCGGGTTTGTGTAATGACACAGGGGGAGATTGTCGAGAAGGGAAATTGTGAAGATATCTTCCAGAATCCGCAGCATGAATATACCCGTCACCTGCTGGCAGCAGAACCGAAGGGGAATCCGGTTGAAATAAAATCATCCAAAGTGTTGCTTGAGTGCAACAATATCAATGTCAGGTTCCCGTTGACCAAGGGGTTCTTCTTTGTCAGCAAGTATCTGCAGGCAGTCAACGAGGTGTCGATACAGGTATCTGCGGGACAGACGCTCGGTGTCGTTGGTGAATCCGGGTCCGGTAAGACTACCCTGGGCATGTCGATCCTGCGGCTGGTGAAGTCCGATGGAGAAATCCTGCTTGAGGGATCAGAACTGCAGGGTTTGAAATCAAAACAATTGAGACCGTTTCGGCGTGATATGCAGATTGTTTTTCAAGATCCTTATGGGAGTCTGTCACCCAGATTGTCCATTCACCAGATCATAGAAGAGGGACTTCTGGTCCATGAAAAGCATTTAACGACGGAACAACGCCGAGCAAGAGTAGGTGATGCCCTGCAGGAAGTCGGGCTCGATCCTGCATCACAGGACCGTTATCCCCATGAGTTCTCCGGCGGTCAACGTCAACGAATCGCAATTGCGCGGGCGCTGATCCTAAAACCGAAATTGCTGGTGCTGGATGAACCGACTTCGGCACTGGATATGTCTGTTCAGGCACAGATTGTCGATTTACTGCGTGACCTGCAACACAAACATGATCTGACTTACATCTTTATCAGTCATGATCTTAAAGTGGTCCGGGCACTGAGTAACCATGTCATCGTGATGAAAGACGGAGTTGTTGTGGAAAGCGGGACTTCCGACGAGATTTTTGATAATCCGCAGACCGAATATACTAAGGAACTTATCTCTGCGGCCTTTGATCTGGCGACTATTCGCCATGAGAAAAATTAAGGATTCGGGTGCTGTGGGAACACAAACAGGAATTCTGGCTGAAGTGCCAAAGCATGTACGTCATCTGTTTTTCAGTCTGACACGGGATGCAGAAGTTGGAGCCTTGCTGGCGGAATTAAAGTCATTTGTAGATGGCGAGCAGGTAGTTGCCGGTATCGGCCAGCCTTTCATCGACTTTACCGGCAGCAGCGTTCCTGGAAGTATCACTGCTCCGGTGTACAGTGGTTCTGGCGTCGGTATAGCCGCATTGCCTTATGCACTCTGGCTCTGGTTACGCGGAGATGATCCGGGAGAACTCACGAGACTGGCGCTGGTGATTGAGCAACGGCTTGCACAGCATTGTAATCTGGAAGATTTGATCAATGGTTTCCTGTATGACACAGGCCGTGACCTCACAGGCTATGTTGATGGTACCGAAAATCCTGAAGGAGAAGAGGCCGTAAGTGCCGCTGTTGTCGCCCCTGATTTTGGTAACACTGCTGGAAGCAGTTTTGTTGCGATACAGAAATGGCAGCACGATCTCGACAGTTTCCGGAGTTGGTCCCGGGAAGAGCAGGATCTTACGATTGGTCGCCGCCTTTCTGACAACGAGGAAATTGACGATGCGCCGGCATCTGCACATGTCAAACGCACTGCACAGGAGACCTTTGAACCCGAGGCATTTATTCTGAGAAGGTCAATGCCTTACTCTGACCTTACAGGAGACGGGCTGGTATTTGTGGCTTTTGGTCACAGTTTTACGGCTTTTGACACCTTGATTAAGCAGATGCTGGGTTTGAATGACGGCATTACTGATAGCCTGTTTGACTTCAGTGTGCCTCTGGGTACCAGTTTCTTCTGGTGCCCGCCCATGAAGAACGATGAGCTGGACCTGAGTCTGCTGTCAAACCGGTAACCCCAGATTTTGCCTGACCTGCCGCAATCTTTGTGTGGATGCAATGGCCTTCTCTCCATTTGGATGGAGGTTGCGAATGATGATGTCGGTATATCCGAGTTCCACAATCGCATGCAATTGTCCCGCCACTGAAGCGGCATCACCAATCACCAGTACAGAGGGATCAAATCCCCGGTAACCCTTCTGCAAAACGTACTGTTTAACACTGTCCGCATCCTGGTCACTTTCTGCCACGTAAATATCTCTTCGGATTGCAATTGTGGTTGGGTCACTCTTCCCATGTCTGCCCAGTGCCTCTCTGTAGATTCCCAGGGATTGTTCAGCCTTGTCTATCGTCATGCCGGGTTCTGCGAGCCAGACTTCCCCCAGTCGTGCTGCGCGTTCAATGGCGACGGGTGCTGACGCACCTATCCAGATGTCAATTTTTTCAGGAGGAACCGGCGCTATATTTGCGTTCTCAAACTGCCATCGTCCGTTGAGTGATACGGTTTCTCCCCGCCACAGAGCCCGGAGTACTTCTATGGACTGCTCGAATGCGGAAGGCCTATACCTGATGTTTGCTCCCATGGCATTGAACTGGTGTCTGCCCTGCCCCAATCCACACTGCATGATAAAGGGTCCTTTGGCGATGCAGGCGAGTGTAGCAATCTGTTCGGCGGCAAGTACGGGATTCCAAAGTGGCAGGAGATACAACGCTCCGGCAGGGCGATGGTCCCATTCAGCCAACATTCGACCGATCATCGGCGTATTCTGGTAATAAGGTGTCGGCATCGTGTGATGATCACCGACAAACAGGGAATCGAGTCCCGCATCGGCCGCTTCTCTGGCTCTGGCAATCATCTGGGCAGCTCCGTCCCGGACGTCTTTCGTCTGGTAGGCGCTGGTCACTGATATTCCAATTTTCATGGTTTTGTTCCTGGGTAGAGTAGAGCCTTCAGCGGGCTATTGTTCTCAAGCAGGTACAAAATTCTTGAGTTCCAAACCATCAATAAAACGAAAATCCCGGTAATTTGCCGTAATGAGTTCAAAGTTGGATTGGATGGCCGTGGCT
>JAPOOX010000061.1 GCA_026713185.1 Gammaproteobacteria bacterium | reverse complement strand
TTTGATCAGGAAAGAAGATCACCAGATGTTCGAGCAGGAGCGCCTTGATGGCATCGATTTCTTCCGCAGAACAGTCAGCGAGATGTGGCCCTCTGATTTCGGCGCCCAACGCGCCTGCCAGACGGATGACTGACCAGGATTCCGGGATTGCGTTCATATAAGTTCAAGCGCCATTGGTCTGTCTCTATATTGGGGTCAGAGTCAAGTGCCAGTGTAACAGAATCTACTCAGACACTTGACTCTGACTCCGTGTTTAATTCGGCCAATAAATATATTCATCGCCTGCTTCAAATTGTTCTACCAGAGTTTTATCTATAGCCGCTGGCATTTCAACCAAATTGGGATACAGGGGCTCGCGCGCTGCCGCTTTGTGATTAGCCAGCAGTAATTAATACTGCGATCAAGAGCACGGATCATTGCCGCATAAACTCTTAACCGGTGCGGCTTGATATCACCCTGAATAACCGGATGTCCAACTCCAGACATTTCTGTACCACCGGGGTCAGCAAATTTTATTGACGTCTGCCAAAAATCAAAATATCAGCGATCGCCGTGCCAAATCCAAGAAGCAGCAGCAGGATAAAACGCAAATCACTGACATATAGATCTGGTTCAACGGGAAAGGCAATGGTTTTTACCATGGCAGCCAGTTTGTAGTCGTGTCGATGTTGTTCACCATCAAGAACTGCCGACCCGTGTCATTTTGCAAAAACGCCTCCACCTGCACCAGAAGCTCAGGGTTATAGTTCCGGGATTTCATAACTGCCATCCCCCTGGCAATCTCTTCTTGAGTCATTGGACCACCAAAGTCTGTATACCAGAAGGTGAAGAGCAGCCATATGATCGTTGGCAACCCCCACAGCAAACCACGTTTTTTCAATTTATTTCTCCGGTGAATGGTTTCGTTCAACTACTTCTGGCAGCCTTTTATCATGGTTACGGGTAACTTGAGGAAATGACGATAATAAAAGTAGATCAGGGCATGAAACCCAGCGAACGATACTACACTTTAAATTAATGTCAATAATGTTTATCATTACTTTATGGAATAGACACTGAATGACGAGGCAAATAATGACCACTCCGGAACAGCTTGTTTTCAAAGGCGTTCCTGGCTCGCCATACTCACGGAATGCGCCCGCTCTCCTCGCCAACGCTCAGGCTTTACAAGCGGGTAAAGAGCAAATGGAAACCATCATCGATGGCAAACCGTGGACCCAGCCGGCATTTCCTTATCAGGCAAAGTGCCTCAAATGGATCAACGACGAGTACAGGAGCCTGGCCAGTGTGCATCGGCAGGCGATTGATGCAATTCTTGCCGATACCGGCTGCGAAACTCTGATTAATCGTAGAATACCATGAAAAAAATGATCTATGTTTTCATAGTCCTTGTCGGGTTGGTCGGGGTGGCGGTTACATGGGTATACAATTCCCATTCCGGTCAGGACGCTCTGTTCCGTCAGGGGCTGAAGACGTTCATGCGCCAGGGACCGGAAACATTCGATGGTATCCGTGTAGTCGTATGCGGCAGCGCCTCACCACTGGGTAACGATCTGACCCGGGCACAGGCCTGCATCGCCGTCATCACGCCGGAACATTTCTTCCTGTTTGATGTAGGCGCCCGTTCGCCACTACGCATCTCCCAGGCGCGGTTGCCCTTGGATCGTTTGACGGGTGTCTTCTTCACGCACTTTCACTCAGACCACATCGCAGGGGTGCCGGATGTCAACCTGGCGAGCTGGGTGCAGGGGCGCAAATCGAGTCTTCAGGTTTATGGTCCAGCCGGGATCGACAAGGTTGTACAGGGGTTTAACGATGCCTACCAACTCGACCATGAATACCGCATCGCCCACCACGGTCCCGATCTTTTGCCCCCGGAAGCGGGACCCATGACACCTCAAGTCTTCGTACCCGGCGAGATCGTCTGGCAGGACAACAGAGTCAAGGTGACATCGTTTCCTGTGGATCATGCACCGGTCTTACCTGCCGTTGGTTATCGGGTGGACTATCGGGGACGATCTGTCGTCATCAGTGGCGACACCAATGCCACCGACTCGCTCTTCGCCGCGGCCGAGAATGCAGACCTGCTGCTGCACGATGCACTGTCGCGCACGCTGCTCGACCCTATGATCAAGACTGCGACCGACCTGAACATTCCCGTTATGCCGACGATCATGCACGATGTCATCGATTATCACGCGGATACAACGAGCCTGCCCGAACGCGCCGCCAGAGCGGGCATCAAACAACTCGCCTTATATCACATGGTTCCGGTACCTGTGAATAGTGTTGCCGAGAAGATGTTTGTACGCGGACTACCTGAAGATGTCATCCTGGTGAAGGACCTGCACCGCTTCGAACTTCCGGCAAACGCCACAGGAATCCACATCCATGAACCTTAATACCCGGGTTCGCTCCATTGCGGGGCGGATGTAGTGGACAGTCGTATCGCACGCAGCCAGGCAACACGAAAGGCGCTTCAGCATGCTGCGGAAAAACTGATCGCGGAGCGCGGGCTCGAAAGCGTCTCCATTCGCGATATCGTGAGTACTGCAGGACAGAAGAACGAATCCGCCCTGCAATATCATTTTAAAAACCTCAAAGGCCTGATCAGCGCCATACAAGCGGAGCGTTCCTCCGAGACCCAGTCGAAGCGCGCGGAAATGTTGAACGCAATGCTGTCCGATAACAGTCAACCCAACCTGCGTCAAGTCTGCACTTTGATGGTACAACCGCCATTCGACCTGGCCAGATCCAGTGTCGGGTTCCGCCGCTATATCAAGGCATTCGGCCACGAACTGGTACTGACCGAAACATCCGCGCTGGCCAGGGCCACAAGACAGGGTGGCGGCGGCTCGAGCGGTCATCATCTGGCAATGCTGTTGAGATCTGCTCTGTCACACCTGGACGAAGATGCCTACCGGCGCCGCATGGAGTCCGCAGTGCGTCTTTGCTCGGCTTCCATGTATCACCAGGCCAGGCAGAAAAACGCATTCCGCGGCAAGCAGTCAGATCTGTTCCTGCACAGCCTGATCGATGCTCTTGCAGGTTTGTTAAGCGCACCTGAATCCGGGCAAACAAAGGCCATTGCCAGAATATTGGCTGATCAGTAACCCAGGCCTCAATTGACACTGAATATAGTGTTACGGGAATCATGTAATGTGGGAGAATACCTTGTGAAGCTGTTTCAAATTAACTGATGTTCTTTCCATTGAAAATGAAAAATCTCGAACAAACTTGCTACTTTCTCACACTGACGCTGCTGACTCTGGTATTGGCACAACCTGTTCATGCATTCCAATGGACCAATACCGAGCTTCAACTACAATATGGCAACCTCGATATACCCACTTTTGCCGGTGGAGGAAGTTCTGATCATCTTATCTCTACATTCCAGCATGCCAACGGTTGGAAATATGGCGACAACTTTTTCTTTGTTGATGTGATTGACTCCCGGGAACCGGGCTTCCAGGATTTTGACATTTACAGCGAGTTATACTCGAATTTCAGCCTTGGCAAGATAACAGGCAATCAGGTTGGTGGCCGGGCTGTTTCAGATATCGGCTTTATCCTGGGTATCAACTATGCCGATGACGCCAGAGTGAAAAAGTATCTGACCGGTGTGCGGTTTTCACTGGACATTGAGGGTTTCGTATTTGCCAATCTTGATGTCATGGCATCTTTTGATGACAGTGCGGGCGTAAATTCTGGCGGCGCCCCGAAAGAGGATAACGCAATCCTGATCGACTTCAATTTCGCAAGGCCTTTCAAGATTGCCGGATCCAGTTTCACCATCGAAGGTCACCTGGAATATTTTGGAGAACGTGACAACGAACTCGGTGGTAAGGCCAGGTCATGGATTCTCGCTCAACCTCAAATTCGCTGGAATCCTAACGACCGTATTTCCCTGGGTATTGAATACCAGTTCTGGATGAACAAACTAGGCGACGGAGACACAGACGAGAACACCATACAAGCGTTACTGGTCTGGAAATTCTAGCCTGCTGCACCAGAACTTTTTATTAGTCAATATTTCATCACTCCATCAAACATGACGAAGAAAATCCAGGTAAGTTGGCCTGTTTGCTTCGCGACAGCGGTAAGGCCGGTTTTAGCCCGCTGAAGGCTCCTGTAAATCAAAAAGATGAATGATGGTTTCAGTCATGGATGTTACAGACTTTCCATGCAGCTCTTGATCAATTCCGGGTGAATTTGGCCCGCGACCTCCTCGGGTCGAAAGTAACGGGTGGAGAGAATGGCTTGCGATATACGGGGCATATACCAACCCCCCTCATTGCCAGTGCTGATCCTGACCCGTAACGGGTTTTGCGGTGAAGCAGTGTTGCGTTCGCGGTTGCGATATTTCGACAGGAGAGCAGGTTCGCCGTTGACGTAGACCTGTATGGTACTGACGCTGTTTTCAGTCAGTAAAATCTGATTGTTCTTTCTCAGGATACTGCTGATGACAACACTTGAACACTGGCTTGCTCTTTTGGGGAATGCAATCTCCATTAGGTGCCCGTCCACTTCAATCAGCAGTTTATCCCCCTGTTCACGGATATCGATATAACCTTTTTGAGCAACCAGAGTGCGTGCACCACCGCCATTACCCTGTCTGTTGTCCGAACGAAAAACAAATCCCATTGAATGGGTACCCAACATGGGCGTTCGACGGAACGCATTCCGGGAATACGCACGCCACTGGTCAGAA
>JAPOOX010000062.1 GCA_026713185.1 Gammaproteobacteria bacterium | reverse complement strand
GAGGGCAGTCGTCTGCTGACGGGGAAGGCAACTGTAGCCGAATCCGCCAGGTTTGCACTGCAACTGATGGCCAGGTCCATTCAGAAGGCTGGATACCGCGGTTGCAATTCAAAAATCGTACCGGGTGACATCGTTAGTGATGTGCCTTATGAGTTCAATCTGACGGCAGGTATACAGGGATTCAATGCCGAAGGAACGACATGGTCGCCAGAAATTGCGTCTATGCTGCCGGTTTCGAATCGAGGTGACGACACAAACGTCTATCTGGCATCCGGCACTGGCATCAAAACCAGTGCCTATGATGATTGTGCTGTCAATGGATGCCTTAAAAACGGCGCCGATATTCTCACGCTCAGATTTGCCGACAGTAAAGAATACCGCGTAGATACAGAAAACTTCCCTGTGACCACAGGTGCGGAACAGGTCGTGATCGATGGTGTTCTGACCGATGTGGAGAAAGACTTCGATCAGTATCATCTCGTGTTCATAAACGATTGCACTGCCAGAGATGTGTTTGTGGTCACAGACATGGCGCCGGCAGGCGCCGGTCAGACCCGGATATCACACAATGTTGGCGGCTACGGGTCCACCCGGAATCTGCAGGCTTTGCTGGGTAAAGGCCGGGGGTATTCATCCGGAACAACAGTCATGGGTATTGGATCGCACACCTATTTTATTGGCGCCAGTGTCAATCGCAACAGCCAGGGTAACCGGGTGGATGCCCTGTTCAGAAAATCCGGTCTGGATGCACCGCGAGAACTGGTCGAGGGGGTTGAAGATCTGCAGATCATGTACGGTGTGGATACGGCAGGGACTGCGTTGGCGCCGGATATCTTTATGGATGCCAGCCAGATCACTGACTTTAATGATGTCATCGTGGTACATGTGGAAATCACCGTAAACAGTGTTGATGACGTGGGTTCGGCGGCGGTTGATGGCATACTGAGACGGAAATTCAGCCAGACCGTACATCTGAGAAATCGGCTGGTGAAAGGATGATCAACAGCACCGGACAACAGGGTATTGTACTGTTTCTGACCCTGACAATTCTCCTGCTGATGACGGTATCCGGTGTGGCCTCGATCCGGATTGCGATGATGCAGGAACACCTGTCCCGTAATTACCGTGATGTGAGTATGGCATTCCAGAGTGCGGAATCGGCCATATTGGAAGCAGAGAGATTTTTAGAGGCCGCAGAGGATTTCAATAACTTCCCTGAAGAAGGTGAATCTCCGGAATGTTTCAATGGGCTGTGTAATTCCCGGGATGGGACAGAAAGATTCTCGACAGTGGACTGGTCTCAAGGATCGGATGATTATATTCCAGCAGCCGTTACGGCCTCTGACCTGGGTACAGCACTTGGACCGGGTTACGTCATTGAACATGTCGCCAGGGTCAGCTCTGATCAGGGCTCCCTGAATATCACTAATGTTGGCGAAGAGGGTTTTTCAGGCTACGTCTGTATCTTCAGGATTACTGCACGGGGCAGCGGAGGGACTGATCAGTCCCACGCGATGATTCAGGTGATGTACGGGAGACGGTGTTAAATGAAACCGGTCAGAAAGTTGACATCCGTGCTGGTGATTTGTTGCAGTGCCAATGCCCTGTCCGCGGTTACAGTGACGGACTTTGAGGCACTGTCACAATCACCTCTGGAACTGCCGGTGCCGGCAATCCCCAATGTCATGTTGCTGTTGGATGATACCGTCGAAGGTATGCAAACGGATTTGCTGACAAATGACACAGAGGATGTGGGTCAGGAGGGCGCAGGAGGCAGGTATATTCACAACAACGATATCAAGACCTGGATCATGCCCCATGGGTCGGGTAGCAGTCATGACTATGCACCGACTGAGGCATCCGACCCCGGCAGTGGATTGTGGCGTCTGCGAAATTCTTCATATAACAGGATCTATTATGACCCTGGAGTAGAGTACAAACCCTGGTCCGGGTCCGGTATGAATAATTTGGCATTTGGTAATGCAGACCCTGCCAACGCACCCGATGATCCCTACAACACGGAACAGTTTTATGATCTGACGGCAACGCACACTCTGGGCAGTGGCGACATCCCTGTCAATTATTACTGGACATGGACCGACCAGGACAGCGATGGCATTGTGGATGTGACCGAGAGTGTTATGAAAGTTGACATCACCAGAGATAACGCACCATTCACCGGTGGACCGGACAGAACTGATTGCACCGTCCATGTCAATGCCCCGATCAGTTGCACTTATGAAGAAGAAATCCAGAATTTTGCCAACTGGTACAGTTATCACCGGACCCGGAGTTTAGTTGCCAGAGCCGGTCTGGGACAGGTCATCGCAGACGCCAGGAACCTGCGGGTTGGCTTTGCCGGATTCAATGGTCAGAGTAATGTCACTGGTGTCAAAGCACTCAACAATAGTGAATTAACCGGACACAAGGCCGACTTGCTCGCAAATCTATACGGGGTAACGCACAGTGCCGGTGACAACAATATGCGAACCGCTCTGTTACAGACGGGCAAGTACTTTGCCTGCGAAAGTCAGGCAATTATCAACGAGGCCAGTGGCAAGGCTCCCGGAGAAACCGGATGTCCTGTTCCGGCCAGGCCTGTTGGAAACTGTCAGCAGAACATTGCCCTGGTTGTATCCGCGGGATTCTGGGGAGGTGAGCCTCCGGGAGTAGAGGCTGACAGCGGTCGTTTTCCTGATGCCGATGATACGGTATTCGATGGCGGACGTTATGCGGACACAACCAGAGATACACTGGCTGATGTGGCAATGTACTTTTATGAGCGGGATTTACATCCGGACCTGCTTGATGAGGTTCCCACTGGTTTGCGAGACTTGAACGGTGTGCCACGGGATGAACACCGAGCCGCGTTCTCGGGTACCGATAACGCTACGGATACCATGCATCAGCACATGAAAACCTACATTATCGGGTTTGGCGCCCAGGGTGATATTACCTTTGATGCCGCCGAAGCCAGGGCGGTGGATTTTAATGCCGAAGCAATCGATTTCTGGGGTGATCCGGAAAGGTCGGACAATGACAAACTGAATGACCTTGTACATGCGGCATTGAATGGTCGTGGTGCTTACCTTGATGCCGGTAATCCGCCAATGCTGAAAGCCGCTCTGACATCCGCATTTGAACAGTTTTCCAGCCTTGTCGGTACAGCAACCGCGGTGGAATACAATGCGGGAGAGGTCTTGGGGGATTCGCTGATCTACCGTGCATCCTTCAACATTGCACAAGGCACAGGTGATCTTGTTGCCGAAACTCTGGACATTGATTCAAGCGGATTGTTCAGCCCGGGCGAGGTGAAATGGAGTGCTTCTCAACAACTTGATGCCCGACCATGGGATTCGCGGATCATATTCACCTGGGACCCGATCAGGATGCATGGAATACCCTTTCGGTATTCAGAACTGAATCCTGATCAAAGAGAGGCGCTTGCTGCTGCATTGAACCTGGGTGAGGAGGATGAAGTCACAAGGCTCATCAACTATCTGCGAGGAGACAGTACCCGTGAAGAGCCGGATGGCCCCTTTGGAAACCGGCCGGAAGTCAGGGGGCGCCTGGGTGATATTGTCAACTCAACACCGGCATATTACGGCAAACCCAATCGCAATCTGAGAACAGGTTCACGATTTCCGCAGATGCCGGGATTCACCTACCCGGAGTTCGCCCGGCTTCATGCGGGACGCCAGGACATGGTTTACGTGGCGGCGAACGATGGTCTGTTCCACGCTTTCAATGCCGGAACCGGCTATGAGGAATGGGCATTTGTGCCTGATTCAGTCATCCAGGGAAGCTACAGCAACCGGATTGGGGAACTTGCGAGGGTCAATAACCCGCACAGGTTAATCAATGATCTGTCGCCGACAATCGAGGATGTGTTTATCGACGGAACAGGACTCAACTCGGCGGCAACCCGTAATTGGATGACGATAGTCATCGGTGGTCTGGGTGCTGGCGGCAAGGGATACTATGCGCTCAATATCACCGAACCTGTACCCGGTACCGGGAATAAGGAAGCCGATACAGCCACGCTGGTGGATAAAGTACTGTGGGAATTCACTGATGAGGATGATACCTACCCCACCTGTGAACGGCCGGTGGAGGATGACTGCACCACGGATCAGGGACTCGTGGATGACGCGGATTCACAACTTGTTGACACTTCATTGATTCCCGCGAAAGCCTACCGTGACCTCGGTTTTTCTCTGAGCCAGCCGGTTATTGCCATGAGCAATCTCAGACACAGTGATGGGGAGCATGAGTGGGTAGTCGTGTTCGGTAACGGCTATAACAGCAGTTCAGGCCGGGCAAAACTCTACATTCTGCGTATTGAACGTGGCATTGACGGGCACTGGTGCCACCCGGACCGTGTATTTGATGGCAATGAGCATGCCAGTGACCATTGGGATCACACTCTGCAGAGCAATCCATTGCATTGCCCGGGTGGAGCCGATTTCGTCAAGATCGAAGCCTCGGGGCCGGTCAATATTCCCCTCGAAGGTAACAATGACGGGGACTTGGATGATGTTGCAGATAATCCTGACCGTGTTCTGGCCAATGGTCTTGGCTCACCACGAGGTATTGATATCAATAGCGACGGAACTCTCGACTATGCCTATGCAGGCGACAGATTTGGCAATCTATATCGCTTTGATCTGTCATCTGATGATGTGGACGACTGGAGTGTAGAGTTGTTGTTCCAGGCTTCCCATTCTCAACCTGTTACCACCCGGCCGCTTGCCGTCAAACATCCGACTGCAGTTACCGGTGCGGATTGCGACCCGAATCCGGATGTGAACAGTCCCTGTGGTGGCGTAATCATCATCTTTGCAACCGGTAGCCTTGTCTATGCTGATGATGTGACGGACAGAAAGATTTCGTCAATCTATGGCATTTGGGAACGATTCCAGTCCGGCGCCGGGAATCGGGTGATCAAAAGTGAACTGGTTGAACAGGCATTCGCTTTTACCGATGCCACGCATCTGACACGGACATTAACCAGTCACCCTGTTGATTATTCACCGCAGGGTGACATGGGTTATTACATCGATCTGGATACTCCCTCTTACAGTGACCCCTCTACAATTCCATTTGCAGGTGAAAAGGCGATTCGTAATTTCCATGAAATTTCCGGTGTCATTTACGTCAACAGTGTTATCCCCCGCAAATCAGCCAGTTGTACCGGCAGGGCACGTGGTGCACAGATTGCATTCTGCGCCGGTACGGGTGGATTGAACTGTGTTGGTCAATCGCCTTTATTCGATGTCAATGATGACGGAAAATTTGATGAGGAAGATCAGATTGAAGACGGTTCTGATCCGGCGAGTCTGATGATCGGAAATGGTTTTCCAGCGGACACTGTATTGATTGAAGATATACGCCTGACACAATCAAGCGGCAGGACAGTGCAGAATACTCGCGTTAATCCGGGAGAATCGGGGAGCACTGGTCGGTTGTCCTGGAAGCAGTTACATTGACAGGGATAATGATGAAAAACAGATTCTGGTCTTTTGCCTGTCCCCTGGTTTTGTCCTTCCATGTCAGTGGTCAGCAAATTGAATATGGTCATTTGAACTGGGTTGAGGGGGAGGGGGTCATACACAGCATCAGCATCGGAGATCGTACCGCGGTCATCAGTGGCTATCGTTATACTTTCGGTCATTCTTCCGGACAGGATCAGCCCGGAATAGAGTTGTCAGGAAGAGACCACGGCGCCTTTCAGATGCTGCGAACTGGCATGAAAGTCAGGTTTCACTTTGTGGCAGTGCCCAATAGCTACCGCCGTGTCCTTTACCTCAGGCATTTACCCGATGAAGACTGACCCGAAAATTCATGCCAACCATGCGGGTCCTGTTTGTCATTCAGGCAACCTGGAATCATTTCAGCATCTGAGCAAATTGTTGTATCGATCTTCCACCAGTCCGTCGTTGTCGTGATCATAGGATTTTCTGACCCGTCCCTGTACATTGATCACAATCTGTCTTGAGAATTGAAGATCGCGATCTTCCGGGCAATAAACGAAATTGCCGTTCTGGGAATGGGTATACCCCATACCGGTTATCTGAAGATACTGACGATTCCTGAAAGAGCGCCATTTGATGGTGCTTCCCGGGTAAGGGTACTGTAACCGTATCAGCATCCGATCATGATCGTTGATGATGCGGTCTCCATTGGCGTCGGTGAATATGAGTACGCCATCATGCCAGTTGCCACCGCAGGTATTACCGTCTTCACTGGGGCATAGCGTCGTGAGCACACCGTAGGTCAATGCGGACTGTCTGGTAAACAATACAGCCCGGATGATCCAGTTTATGGCAGAGGCAGCCTCGTTGCGTCCGATAATACGATTGAAAGAGGGTGCGGCCATACCTGTCAGGATGCCGATAATCGCCAGACCAACGATCAACTCGATGAGTGTCAGTCCGGTGTTGTTTCTATGCATGGCAGTCAGTAGATGAAGTGCTGAACATGGAATTTCCCGGATTTCTGTCAGGACATTAACAGACCGGATGATTCGTGTTTGTAAGATATTTCAGTGATTTTGTGTCAGAGACCTGTGATGGGAGCCTTCAGCGGGCCAAAATCCGCCCTGCCGCTG
>JAPOOX010000208.1 GCA_026713185.1 Gammaproteobacteria bacterium | reverse complement strand
CTGTCACGACTAGAATTTGTCATACTGAGCGCCTTAATCCTGATGGGTGACTGAAGCACTTCTTTTTAACGAAGTAGCCCGCACACACAAAAACGGACGCATGACACGAGAACCGAAAAAAGCAAAAACAAAAGAATGGGGTGTGAAGTTCACTCAAATTTTTATCGCCTTGTTGACAAGGATCGACTAATGGGTGACCCCTTTTTTAAGTTACCTCCTACTCGTGGGTTGGAATAATGTAGACTAGGGCCGAACAAAAGGAGTTCAGATATGTCTGTTTCACTATATGACGCCAGCGTCGGTCGTTTTCTGCAATCCCTCGGCGCCGTATCAGGTTACCTCGACAAGGGTCGGTCTCACTGTGAGGAAAACAACATGGACCTGAACGAGATCGTCGAGACTCGCCTCTATCCGGATATGCTGCCGTTTCGAT
This sequence comes from Gammaproteobacteria bacterium, assembly GCA_026713185.1. Taxonomy (GTDB): domain Bacteria; phylum Pseudomonadota; class Gammaproteobacteria; order Pseudomonadales; family Azotimanducaceae; genus UBA7455. Next base: position 7,563 of record JAPOOX010000208.1, on the reverse strand, counting down.
TTCAGATAATCCAGGTTGTATCCCACTCCATGGATGCGATCAACGGCGCGCAGGCAGGTGAATATATGCCGGGACCAGTTGCGGAGGATCTTGACTACCAGGCACTGCAGGATCTTGTGACCGAGGCGCAATCCGGTTTGCAGCAAGTCAGCGCCGGGGTGGTGAACGGATTGGCAGACAAGGAAGTACGCACGCCCTGGTGGACCTTTACCGCTGAAGGCTTTCTGATGTCGTTCTCGCTACCCAGTTTTTATTTTCATGTCACAACGGCGTACGACATTTTGCGAACAAAAGGTGTGCCAGTTGGCAAGCTGGATTACCTGGGTCAACTGAACATCAAAACTTAAGCTTCCTTTTTAAATAATATGGAAAACCTTCAATTAAAGTCCCTGGTAACTGCCGAGGGAAATTTAGAACTGTTCCTGGAGTCTTCAACTTTCCCGGAGTGTTCTGAAGATGAGGTGATTATCGAGGTGCAGGCAGCACCAATCAATCCGTCTGATGTTCTCATGATTTTTGGTGCGGCAGATTTGTCGACTGCGAAAGCAGTGGGTACACCGGACGACCCCAGGATCAGGGCAAAGATCCCTGAGGCAATGCAAAAAGCTACCGCAGCAAGAGTTGGCAAAGCTTTGCCCTGGGGTATCGAGGGTGCTGGTGTTGTGATCGCGACAGGTCAATCTGACGTTGCGAAGGTACTAATGGGTAAAACCGTAGCTGTCATTGGTGGCTCCATGTACGCAAGGTATCGTGTCATAGCGGCGAAAGATTGTCTCAGCCTGATCGAAGGGACGACACCCAGAGAGGGAGCTTCCTGCTTTGTTAATCCGCCGACCGTTATTGGTATGGTAGAAACCATGCGAATGGAAGGCCATTCAGCATTGGTCCATACCGCAGCAGCATCCAATCTTGGTCAGATGCTACAAAAGCATTGTATTATCGAAGGTGTAGAGCTTGTTAACATCGTTCGAAAACAGGAGCATGTTGACTTGTTAAAAGGTCTTGGCGCCCGGCATGTATGTAACTCCTCTGCTCCGGATTTCTTTATGAACCTGACTGATGCCCTGGCTGAGACAAAAGCCACTACTGCTTTTGATGCGATTGGGGGTGGCGATCTCGCTGGCCAAATTCTTGCAGCGATGAATGCTACCCGCCATGGTTCGTCTAACCATACGCAACTTTATTATTATGGCAGTCTGGATAGTTCCCCAGCGATACTTAATCACTCATCATTTGGAATGTCGTGGGGTATAGGTCGTTATCAATTAGGATCTTTCCTGCAAAAGATTGGTGCTGATGCTGCAGAAAAATTAAAACAGAAAGTCGTTTCTGAAATCACTTCGACGTTCGCCAGTAGTTACACAAAAGAAGTGTCGCTTCAGGAGGCGCTTACTGTGGAAGCAATATCGGTCTATACCAAATGCGCCACGGGTGAAAAATATCTAATCAATCCCGGTCTATAGAGTATGAAAAAACTTTTATCAACTATAAACGCAACACCGGTTCTTCTGGCCCTGTTTTGTGGTCTGACGAACTCTCCCGTGTCGGCTCAACCGATGCACACACCGCCGAAGATGCCGATGGCAAAAGCGGAATCGGTAGGCATGTCGAGCCAGGGCCTGGCTCGCATCGAAGACGTGATGAACGAACACATTGAAGCCGGTCATATCCAGGGTGGCGTCACCATCGTGGCGCGGCGCGGCAGGGTCGTTCACTTCTCAACGCACGGAGAAATGGATGTCGACAAGGGCCGTGCAATGGAGAACGACGCGATTTTTATTATGGCTTCATCAACGAAGCCGGTGCTGGGCGTTGCCGCAATGATGATGATCGAAGAAGGGTTGATGAGCCCGAGCGATCCGGTCTCAAAATACATTCCTGAATTCGCCGATATGAAAGTTGTGGTCCCGATCAAATCGGACAATGGAAAAGGGGATAAAGGCAAGGGCAAGGGCAAGAACAAAGCCCCGGCATATCGCCTGGTACCGGTGGATACACCGGTGACAATTCACCATCTGCTGACGCACACATCGGGTCTTACAAACCGTGGACTCGGCTGGAAAATCGCGTCGTTAGGTCGCCATACGAGAGACGATACGCTTGCCAGCTACGTCCCCAGGCTTGCGCAGGTGCCGCTGGACTTTCAACCGGGCACGCAGTGGGGTTACAGCATGGGCCTCGATATCGTGGCCCGCATCATCGAAATCGTCTCTAAAACCCCCTTCGATGAATTTCTGCGGGAACGAATCTTCGATCCGCTGGAAATGAATAACACTTATTTTAATCTGCCGGGTAACAAGGCATCGAAACGCATCGTGCTGACAGGTATTGGCGCCGAAAAGGGCAAGGACTGGCTCGCGACGACCAGGTACATCTCCGCAAGTGCCGGGCTTTCCAGTACGGCCGAGGATTTTCTCCACTTCGAGCAAATGTTGCTCAACGGCGGAGCACTCTTCGGCCACCGACTGCTTAGCCCTGCCAGTGTGAAGACGATGAGCAGCAATCAGGTAGGCGACCTGTTTGCGATCGCTGGCAAGACACTACCGGGAATGGGATTCGGTTATACCGTGGGCATCACGCTGGACTCGAAGGTTGCCGGAAATCATCGCGGCAATGGCGCCTTCGGCTGGCGCGGCGCGGCCGGCTCAGTCTCATGGAGCGATCCCGAAAACGAGTTGGTGGCCGTGTATCTACCGGCTAAACCCCGGGGTGGTTCGGTGTATGGAGATTTTGAAAAGGCCGTTCAGCAGGCGATCATTGATTAACCGGCAATTTTATCTATCTCCGGTCTTGTTACTTACTTCAGACAGAACGACATCCGCTTCGGTTTCGAAGTCACGATGTACATCAATAACAAGTAATTATTAATTACAAGTTGCATAAAAGAGGGGCCTCTGGACCCTTTTTTATTGTCTGTTTTCCCGTTCAAGATTCCATCCGTTCAGGTCTTTACATCTATTAACTTATCCCGAGAAACACGAAGATCTACATTCAAGTGCTTGATCAGTTCTGTGTCGTTTTTTGAAAACGAGACATCCTTCTGCAGTGAAAAACCGTGACGCAATACACAGATATGGAGAGTCAGGCCCGGCGTTTCAATATCGTTTTCGGGTTCATTTTGCACTTGGCTGATGCATGAAGCCATTACGCACATGAGTTTATTGATAGTTGAATTATCGACCCCTTCCAGGATGTGAAACCAAAGCCCCCATACAGGCTCCCGCAGTAATTTTTCGACATCTTTACGGATTGAATTGTTGTCTTTAGCGTCCAGGCTCTTGCCTTCCTCCTTAAACTCAATGTTACAGATGCCAGCCTTATTCATTTCATGTATCTGAAGGTCCGTCGAAGCAGATCTCGACCCTGCACCAGAAAACGAGTAGCGTTTAGTGGTAGGTGCCTCAACCGAGTACCTGAGAGGTCCCCGGCACAAGGCCTCAACGAAAGCAAACCTGGCCTCCTGTTCACTAACTCGTAGCTTCCCCTCTTCACGGTAACGTGGGAAAACGAGGCTACCATCGCCTGAGACGCCAGGCTGATTACCAGCACTTCTAGCGTATGCGTCCCACAGAAGTTTGTCCGTCTGCGTGCAGGTATCTGAGATGTCTGGATGCAATGTATTCATTGGAGAACCTCCGTAACGTTCGCTTGTATTATTTCAAGGTTTCGTTAATCCAGTGAAATTTAAGATGTGTACACTGTATCCACCTTACACTTCCCACCATACACCGTCATCCTGTTGCTCGACATTATCGAAAAACTCTCCGAAACGGCCTGTCTCAAATGAGTGTATGGGTATTAGCCGGCGTGGGGCAAGGGCGCCGGCAAAGCGTTTCAGGTCGGCTACCGAAGCATGACCGGACGTGTGAATGACCTGCATGGGGATATTATTTTCCTCAAGCCACGTCCTCGCACTTCGCGTGCTTTGCCTTTTCAGGTAGCCTTCCCACATGGAATAACTGAGCGAAGCGCCGTCGAGCACCGAGTTAACCCCTTTATCACGTATCATCACGGGGCGGAACAGCATGGCAGCTTGTGTACTCAATTCGGGCAGGTGTTTGGGGAATATGCGATTCGCATTATGCCGCCCGAGGTCATTGTACAACTTGTTATTCTTGATTTGCACCCGCTGGCCCTGCGGAACGTAAAGCTTCACGTCTTTCCATCCAGACTGCGGGATAGAGTCCTTGCCTGTCGCTTCGAGGATGACTGCAGTATAGAGATCGATGACAAGCATGCGGCCAGCGCGTTTGGCCGCGCGAAAGATCGTTACGATACGGTCGATGTTTTGTGCTGAAGTCCAGACGAGATGAATGCCTCTAGTTTCCTTGAATGCCTGCATGAATTCCTGTTCAAGGTCGGCCTCGGTGGCAAACCCTTCACTGGTGCCAGACCGTCCGAGTGTTGTTCCTTCCATCATAAGGACATCAATGTCTTTCGGCGGGTATTTGACCATCGATTCGAATAACTTCTTCTTGCGTCCATGTGCGCGAAAATCACCCGAGTAGAAGACTCGTTTGCCATCTGCCTCGATGAGCAAGGAATAGGCGTCGAACGCACTGTGGTCGGCCAGATAGGGTGTTATGCGAAACGGGCCTATCTCCAGATGTTCTCTATGATTGATGAAACGCGGTTTGTTGAAAACGTGACCGTTCCAGAGATATGCGCTGGCTGCCTTCAGAATGTTGTGTGCGTCCTCACCGATATAGACCGGCACCTCCAAGCGGATATGCCGGGCCAACCCATAGTGGTCCAAGTGCGGATGCGAGATCACAACCCCCAGCAGACTTTCGTCAGAGTCACGGAAGCCGGGGACTTGCGGAAGCAAGCTTTCATGTCCTTCATCAGGTGCATCGAGCGGAAGGCCGACATCCAGGGCCAGACGTTTCCCCTGTGCCTCAACCTCAATGCACGTGCCGCCAATCTCCTTTGTCCCCCGATGTATACGGATTCTCACCTGTCACCGCCCTTTATGATTTTGAACATCCCTCTACACATTATGATATTTACAATAATGATTCCTTATGTTTTTGATACATTAATTATGGCTTTCTATCATGCTTGCGCTTCGCGCGAGCCATGAAGTTGATTGCTCATTGCGTCCAAAAAAGGGGTCAAAAAAAGGGGTCAGGTCCATTTTTCCTCAAAAAAGTAATAAGGGTCAGTGATATTGACCTAATCAGAAATTCGTTATGAGGTAATCATGCTGCAGGAAATTTACAGAAAAGGACTATCCACTAATCAATTGGGATGACTGGAAGGGCCAATCGGGCCATTTCAGCAAGCATTAGAGCGATTCGCCATTGAGAATGGAGAAGACCAAGGGGTTGAAGCGTCTAGTTCAGACATTGCATGAAAGAATGATGAAACACAAGCCACGTCGTAAGTATGGCGAATTTGCGAAAATCATTCCTTGAGCCTCGATGGGTCAATCGAGTGTAGTTTCAGAATTGGGGCGGAGTTAATTGCCAATTGGCATTTATGATCCAAGTCTACCTGTCTGGCAATACGAAGAAAAATGGACTTGACCCCTTTTTTTGTTTCTATAATAGGTTAAACCCGACATCATTCAGGGCCTGCTGTACAAGAGAGAGACTTATTATGTGGAAATATTTAATACTGTTGATCATGTTAAGCGCACCCGCACTAGGTGCAGAACTAACACGCCTGGAATATCAAAGAGCACAATCTGAAAGTGATCGACATCTGATATACCCGATGGTGGTGGAGTCAGCGGGTTTTAAATGCAGTAAGGTCACCCACTCATTTATTCGCGGTACTGACGATAGCGGCACGGTCTTTGTTGCTGTGCGTTGTGAGAACGGTAGAGATTATATATTCATGGAAGGCGGGAGTATCGAGCCCAGTAGTTCCAGAGTCCTTCCTTGCAATCTAGCCAATACAATAATGATGAAAGGAAAATATAAGCTTGGTTGTTGGGATCCCATTCCTCTTGAGCGATCTTGACCATGCTGGTCACATGATTTGTGTAAACAAGTATATAATTCCCTTTTTTTATACGAAGAAAAATGGACCTGACCCCTTTTTTTCAAAAGGTTTCAGCAAGAGATAGAGGAACTTGTGGGCAGGTCAGTTGGATTGAAACCAAAGGGACGACCGATAAAAGGGGGATAATTGGACCTGACCCCTTTTCTTGACCCCTTTTCTTCTTTTCTTATGTAGCTCAATCATTCGGGACCGGCGCCGTTGTACCTGCCGGGCCAATCCAGATCAGCTCTGCCCGATCTCGATTTTCGTCACTTATTGCGATTCCTGGGTTTGCCTCAGGAATTCGCGCCCCTCCGATGTCAGGCGATAGCGCTGGTTCCTGCTGCGTGGTTTCTCCGGGATGGTCATCTCGATCAGCCCGGCCTGTAGGGCGGGCAATAGATACGCCTTGCGAAAGTGCTCGTCGTTCTTCAACCCAAGCGCGTTCTGGAGGCATTGCCTGGTCATTTCTCCCGAAATTGCTTGTAGTAGCCGAACTTCCGTGGTGACTTCCGTGGTGACTTCCGTGGTGACTTGTTCCACCGAACGCACATCCGCCCTTGCCTGCACCTCTGGGCTGGGCCAAAAGGTGGCGGTGAAGAAGCCGTTGACCTCGAATTCAGGCTCGGGGCAGCCCTGCGCACGAGTCTCGTTCCGGATGCGCCGGATACCGGTACCCGCTTTCTCTATGAAGTCGATACGGTGGAGCAGGTCGGCGATCAAGGCGTTGCGTCGAACACTCTTGCTCCCCAGATCGGCAAGCGACAACCCCTGGGGCAGGCTGCCCGGGCTCACCACTTCGATGCGGTCGGCGTAGATCTCGACAAAGACGTTGGCCCCGTCAACAAACCAATCGCGGTGCATGACGGCATTCGTGATCGCCTCTCGCAGGGCGTTAGTCGGATACTCTGGGATATTCTCACGCTTGAGCCCCTCTATACGGTAGGCGGTGCGAGTATTCCGCTCAACGAAGCGCAAGGCGTCTTCGATGTCGGCCACGATTCCGCCGTTGAAATCTTTACGATCCAGAATGTGCACCTTGTCAGTGTCCCTTGCAAGCAGGCAGGTGATGTAGGCCTGCGGAAAGAAGCGGCGCACATTCTTGGCAAAGAAGAGTGCTCCCGCATTCCTGAAGAGCAATGCGCCATCCACCCTTTCGGCCGCCTCGATGTTGACCAGCACATCCTCGACCCGGGGCCGACCGGTTATCCCGGAAAGACTGAGCCAATTGTCGAAGTTTTCGCGGTCAAAGTCCTCCGGATAGGTGAACCGAGGGCAGGGTGATAGATCAAATCGGACAGCACCTTCAAGCCGGAACAAATCACGGATTTCGTCGCGGCTCAGTTTCTGGGTCACCGCACCTTGACGCCAGAAAAAGCCGTCGCTGCACTGCACTGGCTTGGCATCGCTTTCACTTACATGGACCGCGAACACTCTGCCAACCAGCTCCGCTCGCACTAGTGTCATGTCACGAATTAAATGTCGGATATAGACGCTCCAGTTTAATGCGGGCGTCTTTCGCTGTGAACTGCCAGTTGACGGTTGCTTCCAACTGATCACGGTGTGCTTGCCAGG
>JAPOOX010000303.1 GCA_026713185.1 Gammaproteobacteria bacterium | reverse complement strand
CGCAGTACAGTTGCATAGGTCGCGTCTCCTGAGTTGAGGTAAGCCCTCTTCGAGTTTATCTCGTGGATGCCTCGATGAGGGAGGCGTCGACTTATGATTTTCAGGTCCATTTTTCTTCGTATTGCCAGACAGGCAGACTTGGATCATAAACGCCAATTGACAATAAACTCCGCCTCAATTCTGAAACTACACTCGATTGACCCATCGAAGCTCAAGGAATGATTTTCGCAAATTCGTCATACTTACGACGTGGCTTGTGTTTCATCTTTCTTTCATGCAATGTCTGGACTAGACGCTTCAAACCCTTGGTCTTCTCCATACTCATTGGCGAATCGCTCGAATGCTTGCTGAAATTTCCCGGATTGATTCTTCCAGTCATCCCAATTGGTCAGTGGATAGTCTTTTTTTTGTAAATTTCCTGCGGCATGATTACCTCATAACGAATTTCTGATTAGGTCAATATCACTGACCCCTTTTTTCGGAAGTCATAGCTGCCAGTATTGTCACAACATTGCTCGTGCAAACTGTGGTTAATCTAACTTATACTCCAGTTTGCTGTGACCGGCGCCCATTCAGGAAGATGAAAACACTATGGCAAACAAAACTGCTCCCCCACCTGCGCAGGCCTTCCCACCCAGAGATGTGAGTCTCGGTCTTACCCGTGCCGAAGATGTGGCCTTTCCCTTGCGCTGGGGGATTATCGGCACAGGGGAAATTTCCCGCCAGTTCGTCAGCGCGGCGCGCGAATGCAGCGGCGCCACCATTGCGGGCGTGTCCAGCCGGTCGGCACACAACGCTCATGCATTTGCAGCAGCGCACGGCGTCGAGAAGGCATACGACACCTACGAGGACATGGTGGCTGCACCGGATATTGATATTGTCTACATCGGTACCCCTGGCGATGTGCACAAGGAACACAGCCTGATCGCCATCGAGGCCGGCAAGCACGTGCTGTGCGAAAAGGAGCTCGCGAACAACGTGGCTGACGCCGAGGAAATGTACGCCGCCGCAGAGCGGCAAAATGTGATGTTGCAGGATGGTGTGTGGACGCGTTTTTTTCCCGCAGTCGAGCATGCGCGTCACCTGATCGAGGAGGGAGCCATCGGTGACGTGGTGATGGTGCAGTCGGCCTTTGCAGTAGTGTATACCGCGCAAGCCATGACGCTCGCCTACGGTGATGCGAAACCGACCAACATACAAGTCGGTGGGAAAAAGAGCGCAGCCGGGGGCGCCATGCTGGAATTTGAAAACAACCGTTTTGCCTCCCTGACGTTTGTCGCCTTCCCCAGTGAGTTTCCGGAGGTGACTGAATTTATCGGCAGCAAGGGTCGCATCACGCTGGAAGAACCTGGACATTGCCCGACCGCCCTGACGGTGCGTATACCACCGGTGACACCGTCCCGTTATATGAACGGCAATACGCCATCACCGCTGCAGCGGTTTGAATACCCCCTGCCAGATTCGATTCGCATGCCGAGACCCTTTCCCAATCAGCAGGGCTTTATCTATATGGTTGAAGCCATCCATCGATGCCTGGCCGCAGGTCTGCGCGAGTGCCCGCAATTCAACAAGGCGGAGTCTTTGCATTTGATGGAAATCATTAGCGCCATCTACAGCCTGCGGGCGTAGAATCCAACCCCTGCGTGATCACTCATTCTGCAGTTCAACAAAACGGCGATAATGACTGTCTTCGTCCGCCATCATCGACTCATGGGTTCCGGATTCCCTGATGGTTCCCTCCTCAAGAAAGATGATGCGGTCCGCGCGTCTTATCGTCGATAAACGATGGGCAATCACAACGACCAGGCGTCCCTCGGTCGCCCGGCGCAATGCATCCACCAGGGCATTTTCCGTTGCGGGATCGAGGGCTGCAGTCGGCTCATCCAGTATCAATATCCGGGCATCGCGCACCAGACCCCGGGCAATGCTGAGTCGCTGTTGCTGACCCACCGATAGCGTATTACCTGATCTGCCGAGAACGGTGTCGATGCCATCCGGCATCCTGTCAATGAAACCCATGCATCCCGCAGTCTCAAGAGCACTCACCATATCCTGCTCGCTCGCTCCGGGATTAGCCAGCAACAGGTTCTCCCGAATAGTTTCTGACAGTAGCAGGTGTTCCTGGAAGACATAGGCGACCTGCCCGCGTAGCGAGTCCAACTCAACCTCATTGAGATCCACACCATCGATCGACACACGTCCGCTGGTGGGTTTTAGTAACGCGGGAATGAGATAGGCGAGACTGGTCTTACCAGCGCCAGTTGGGCCGACCAGGGCAACCAGTTCTCCGATCGATAGTTCAAGGTTAATATCCGAAAGCGCCTTCGTACCATCGGGGTAACAAAATTCAACATTATCCATGGAGACGCCTTGCCTGATGGGCTCTAACACCTGCTCTCCCGCCAGATCCTCATCCGACGCGTAATCGATAAAGAAGAACACTCGACGCACCGCGGCGACACTGCGCTGCAGATTAATCCAGAAGCCACCAAGCGTGATTGCAGCCTCCGACAATCCATAATAAATTCCGAACAGCACCCAGAAGTCCCCGGGGGTCATCTGCCCCTCAATAATTTTGTTGGTAATCAGAATCGTAATGTATAACGCACCAATGGCAATCACTACAAACCCAACAACCAGAATCAACATCCACGCCAGCATGGCGAAGCGCTCGCGACGAAAAGATTCACTGCTGCGTTCAGCAAAACGATTCACTTCATGTTCCATGCCACCCAGACTCTGTACGGCATCAATGTTGTTTACCGCCTCTTCCATCGAGTTGGTCGTTGCCGACCCCGCGGCACGTTTAGTCTGATTAACACGCCGCAGGAGTCCGGACACAGGGAATACAAACAGGAATGCCAATGGCAGCATTACCCATGCCACCCATACCACTTCGGGAATTACTGCCCCATAGGTGTACTTGATCAGGTACATATTGATCAGCGAAACAAGCAGCGTATAGAAAGGCCTGATCGTTATCTGATAACACACGTCCGGTACAGAAGGTGCGTCATAAAGCACCCGATAGATGGAGTCGCCAATACGCTGGTCGTCCAACGTCGTCATGGGCAGCTGGCTCATCCGCTCGAACAACCGGGTGCGCAGACGATTGGCAATTCGTTGGGTCAGACGTACGTTTACCCAAAATTCAACGAGACCAAACAATCCGCTGGCCTCGCTGTAAGCGCCGCTAATCTGATTCTCAGCTTCAGACGCAGCATCACCGCCTTCAAAAGTCCCCGCGTAGGTTCCCCCAACCCGCATCCCGATCAGCACCAGCATGGCCACATAAAAGAGTGTCAGGCGCAGCATGATCTCGAGCGGGTCCAGACCGGTAAGCCATGTGATGACAGGATCCATGAACGGCGGGTACGGGATATCAGTTTCACCGAACGGCTTTTGTAATAACACGTTGTCTACAAGAATCTTTCCAAGCCACGGCACAATCAGGACGGGCACCATAACGTTTAATCCAAGAACAATCTTCGCCGCAAACAGCTTCTTGACCTGACTCAGCAGCTTGAAACTTCGACCGACGATAACCAAAGATTCCCTGTTGGTAATCTCCGTATCGATATCTATCCGGTCGTCAAACCTGACCTGCCGGTCAACCGTATCCAGGCTCATATCTGTCATGAGGCAACCTTCCCTACGGTTTCAGCGTCTACAAATTTCCTGTAGTAACCATCTTCCCTGTCCAGCAACTTTGCGTGGGTTCCGATTTCGACAATCCGACCGTCTTCAAGAAACGCTATCTGATCGGCATTGCGTATCGTAGACAGACGATGGGTAATGATGAACACCACCTTGTTGCGACCCCACTGAGCAAGGTTGGCAAGCACCTGATGTTCCGTCGCAGCATCGAGTGATGCCGTCGGTTCGTCCAGTATCAGTATGGGCGTGTCACGCACAACGGCGCGTGCGATAGAAAGACGCTGCCGCTGACCGGTGGAAAGCTTGCCCCCGCGTTCACCGAGTTCCGTGTCATAGCCGTTGGGCAAACTCCTGATGAATTCATCGGCACAGGCAACTCGTGCAGCCGCTTCTACATCTTCCCGACTGGCGTCGACTGAAGAGTAGCGAATGTTCTCTTCGACCGTTGCAGCAAACAGAACATTCCTCTGCAGAGCAATCGCCGTGTTGTGGCGGATATCATCAATGCGCAGATCGCGCAGGTCCTCTTCTTCAATCAGCACTCTACCTTCGTCAGGGTCATAGAGCCGTAGAAGCATCGACAACAAGGTCGACTTACCCGCGCCTGTCTGGCCAACAATTGCGGTAACAGTTCCGGCCTCTGCGGTCAGATTGACACCACTCAATATTCGCTGATTCGTGTAGGCGAAATGAACATTACGCCACGAAATCTTCCGGATTGATTCGGGAAACTCCCTGGGATTCTCCGGATCGTCCACCTCCGGCTTAAGATCCAGGAGGAAAAAAGCCCGCTCCAGGGCAATAAACAGATCCTGCAATCGGGCCCAGACCCTGGTTAATCCCCGGGTCGCTTCAGCGGTATCTTCTACCCGTGAATTTGCAGCGTTAAATGCACCAAGATTCCAAACGGTAAACCCGATAAACGCAACAACCATCGCGCCCAGGAATGTTTCCCGATCTTCAACAACCCACTTCACCATCACGAATTCAAGTCCCAGCATGGCCACACCACCAACGATCGCTACCAACACACCCAAAAAGACCATCTCCAGGCGAAGCGCCAATGCGGCATCGAGCGCACGCTCGGAATCCGTATTGAAGCGATCGAGGATCCGTGATTCCGCCCTGTTCACCTTCACTACCTTGATGGCCGAAAAAGACTCCTGCAGACGTGACGTGAGATCGCTGTAGGAACGCCTGTTAACCAGCGAACGTCGTCGAATGCGAGGGGTAAACAGGTACACAAGCAAAACAATGGGCACCAGAACAAGAACGCATACCAAAGCTACCAGTGGATCAAAGAAAGCGATAAATACAAGCCCCAGCACCAGACTATAGATAATCGACACAGGACCGATGATCCCTTCTTCCAGAAGGCTGATGATTACGCCGCTGTCCTGGTACACCCTGAAGATCGCATCGCCCACGCGTGTATTGCTGTGGTAGCGCAACGACAGGTGCTCCGCCCTTTCTATCATGGCAACCCGCAGATTCTGATTGACGTTGTGCCACACCCAGCGACCGTAATAAGGCAACACCACGCCATACATGACGCCGCCCAACAGAGACAGAAATGCAAGCAGAATTATCATTCTGTCACGAACAACCTTACGCTGTTCTCCGGTCAGCTTGTTTGCTTCATCGTCGGCGTCTGTCTCTTCGGCTTGATCTTCTTTCTCTTCCTCGACTGGTTCGATGCCTACCAGGCCAACGAGCGTCGCGAGCAATCCCCGGGGTTCCTCCGACTCGACGTCATCGTGATCGTCCGTTTCTTCGGTTCCGGGCTCAAATTCCTCCTTTACATAAGACTCGTCCAACCCCATTGCCCAGGCCTGAAACGGCTGTACTTTCTCGCCGACCAGTACTTTGTTAGTAAAAATGTCACCTGCAACGAACAGCGACCCTGCAAAGATAATGCCCTGCAGGAACCCTACGAGGAGCAGCACAATGATGTGTTTAAGCATCGGCCGCATGAACGGCCAGGTCTTCCAGACCAGTTGCGTCATACGACGGAAGCTGATTTTCGGAAATTCAAGGGCCTGTGAAGTTCCGGAGTAGATATCCTGGGGACTCGATTCTGTCATTTTTATTTAATGGGACTCTGGAAAATGCCGATTATTACCAAAAGTGTACACATGTGCTGCATCTTATGTGTCAGCAATCTGTATGGGCGATTAAGCTACGGATCGAAGACCGGCTCCTCAATATCTGGAAAAGAAGTCCCAGATCACCTCTGTGGTAAGAAAACCGGATGCATCTTAAACTCAATCTATGCTGGTTTGCAAGACGCTTCCCTGCGGGTCAATCCACCCCTGGACACATCGCGACAGGTACGAGAGCACGACTGTTACACCCTCATTGCCCCTGAAAAAAACTACAGATTTGTAGCAAAAGTCGTCACAATATGCGTGAATCGCCTATAACTAATGACATGCGTACCGTTCTTGATATGACAAAACGAATGATCACTCTTTTTGCATCGCACCTGGTGGCAGTCGGTGTAGGGTTTGCGGCTGGTATCTATGCGCTACCCATTCTAATTGCGCCCCCGGCGCCGGACCCCGTTATAATCGCGCAAGCATCAGAGAACAGTGATTTTGTCGGTGAGTTTTCGCGGGATCGGAAAGATAGTGATGCCCTCCACTATGGTGAGGGAGAACTGTCAATCGGCCCGGATACGATTTCATTCTCCGGCAAGTTATCGCCCGGTCCCGACTTCAGACTTTATCTTTCTCCCGAATTTGTCGAAACCAAGGCGGACTTTCTTCGGCTGAAGTCAACGATGGTGCAGGTGGGTGATGTAAAGACGTTTGAGAATTTCATCGTCAACCTGCCGGGCGGGGTCGATCCGTCTGACTACAATTCTGCCATAGTGTGGTGTGAATCGTTTGAACAATACATTACCTCTGGCCGATACAGCAGGAAGACCAATGACACTTGACCCTGTACCAACCGCGACCGGCACAATTGATTATTATCCTTATATTGAGTCGGAGTATCGGTCGCCACGACCTGTAGAGGTTTGGTTACCCGAAGGCTATGAATCGTCTCCGGGTGAACGTTATCCCGTGCTGTATATGCATGACGGCCAGTTCCTGTTTCATCACGGCAGTAAATTGCTGGAGACAGACTGGCTCTGGGATGTGGACATAACTATGACTCGGCTCATAGAGAATGGAGAAATCCGTCCGGCTATAGTCGTTGCGGTCTGGGCGGGTCTGGATGAAAAGCCCAATCGGGGGCTGGAATATATGCCACAAAAGCCTGTCGGGGAAATGATGATCTCCAGGAAACGGGTCTTCAAAGGAGAAGAGGTCATCTCTGACAATTATCTGAAATTCCTGGTTCATGACCTGAAATCGTTTATCGATAAGACCTATCGAACTTTACCGGACCGAGAGAATACCCTGGTCAGCGGCTCGAGCATGGGTGCGAT
>JAPOOX010000064.1 GCA_026713185.1 Gammaproteobacteria bacterium | reverse complement strand
GAAAATGAGACCGAACAGGACAAAGGCAATGAATAAACCATGCAGCAGCAGGATCGCGTCAGCCCAGAGAATCGCGTCATCCGGTTGAATTTCGTCAAAAAACTGCAGATCGGAAGCCAGTTACATGTCCCCCCAATGGTGCTGAACCAGGGCCAGCAAGGCGATGGGAACGGTTTCTGCACGGAGTATGCGTTTGCCGAGACCCACAGGGAAAAACCCGGCGCTTTCCGCCTGCCTGGTTTCCGCCTGCGTCAGTCCACCTTCCGGTCCTGTCAACATCGCAACCGAGGAAACTTCCCCTGACGGGACATCGCTGATCTTACGGCCGGTATGAGGGTCCGCCACCAATCTTATGTCGGTTGACCCTTGCGACAACCACTGGTCGATGTCAGTCACTGCATTGAGAAAGGGCAACGTATTGCGTCCGCATTGTTCGCAGCTTGAGCTGATGATCTGCAGCCAGTGTTCCGGTGTCAGTTGATTTTTTCTGATGCTGGAATTTGCTGTAATGAGAGGAGTAATTCGACTCACACCCATCTCTGTTGCACGTGTCAGCGCGGCATCCATCGCGTTGCGTTTTATTACGGCGATTCCCAGATCGGTATACAGTGTTGATTCCAGATCGTTGTCGAGACATTGATTAACGAGAACACTCACATCGGTGCGATGGATTGTGCTGACGGTTGCTTCAAATTCACCGCCTTTGCCATTGAACAGTCTGAGTGATTGACCCGCTTTCATTCGCAGGACATGGATCAGCCGATGCGCTGTCTCCCGGGGCAATGACACTTCTCGCCCGGAGACCAGATCCTGTTGCAGATAGAATCTGGGAACTCGCATTGTCAGTCAAGACCCAGGTTTTGCCAGATGCGAATGGTAGGCAGGGATTGATTCAGCGTATAGAAGTGCAGTCCCGGGGCGCCACCTGTGAGCAATCGGGCACACATGTCCGAGACGACTTCCAACCCGAATTTCCTGAGGCTTTCGGGGTCATTCTGGTAACTTTCAAGATATTGCAGGATCCAGCGTGGAATCTCGGCGCCGCATATTTTGGAGAAACGGACAATCCCATGATAATTGGTGATCGGCATGACTCCCGGCACGATAGGAATGGTGATCCCCGTTTTACTGCAGGCATCAAGATAGCGAAAATAAGCGTCAGCATTGTAGAAGTACTGGGTAATGGCACTATCGGCGCCGGCATCGACCTTCTTTTTGAAGAAGTGCAGGTCACTTTCGACACTGGTTGATTCCGGGTGTACTTCGGGATATGCAGCGACTTCTATGTGGAAGTGATTTCCGGTTTTAGCACGGATAAAGGTCACCAGTTCATTGGCGTAAGTCATCGTATTCATGTTGCCGGATGGAATATCGCCTCTGAGGGCTACGACTCTGTTAATCCCTGTACACTGGTAATCAAGCAATAACTGCTCGATTTTTTCCGGAGATTCTCCGCCAAAAGACAGATGCGGAGCGACATTGCTACCCAGTGAATTGAGTTTGAGTACTGCATCCCGGGTACCGTCCCTGGTGGAACCACCGGCGCCATAGGTTACGGAAAAAAATTCCGGATCAAAGCGCTTCAGCCGGTCATGGGTCTTGAACAGCTTTTCTGATGCGTCTGCGCTTTTTGGTGCGGAGAACTCGAAGCTGAAATTCCGTGCTGTCATTGGTCGTATTCCAGGTATTACAAGTTGGAGTGGATTACAAAGCCTCTTGCAACGCGTCTACCCTGTCGGTTTTCTCCCATGTAAAATCAGGCTCTTCTCTGCCGAAGTGACCATATGCAGCGGTTTGCCGGTATATGGGTCTCTTGAGATCAAGCATTGCTATCAACCCCCTGGGTCTGAGGTCAAAGTGTTTGCGGATGAGTTGTTCTATTTCTGACTCCGGCAGTCTGCCGGTGCCGAAAGTGTCGACACTGATAGAAGTAGGTTCGGCTACACCGATGGCATAGGACACCTGGATTTCACATTTGCTGGCAAGTCCGGCCTCAACTAGATTTTTAGCGACATATCGTGCCGCGTATGCTGCACTGCGGTCTACTTTTGACGGATCCTTGCCGGAAAATGCCCCACCACCGTGTCGAGCCATGCCACCATAGGTATCAACGATGATCTTTCTCCCCGTGAGACCGCAATCGCCAACAGGTCCACCTATAACAAAGTTGCCCGTCGGGTTGATGAAGTATCGGGTATCTGAATGCAGCCAGTTTGACGGCAGAACCGGCTTTATGATTTCTTCCATTACCGCCTCTTGCAGCGTCTTCCGGCTGACATCCGGGTCGTGCTGGGTGGACAGAATGACCGTATCAATGCCAACGGGATTGCCGTTATTATCATAGCGAATGGAAATCTGGCTTTTGGCGTCCGGGCGTAGAAAATTCAGGATCCCCTGTTTACGAACTTCCGCCTGCTTCTTCATCAGCCGGTGCGAGTAAGTAATCGGAGCAGGCATCAGCACATCGGTTTCGTCAGTGGCGTAACCAAACATTAATCCCTGGTCACCAGCGCCCTGCTCGTGATCATCTGTTTCGTTAACTCCCATGGCGATATCAGGGGATTGCTTGCCGATAGCATTGATGATCGCGCAGGATGCACCATCAAATCCCACTGCCGAATTATCATATCCGATATCAAGTATCACCTCTCTGCAGAGTTCCTCCAGATCAATGTAAGCCGAGGTGGTGATTTCGCCGGCGAGCACCACCATTCCGGTCTTCACAAGGGTTTCGCAGGCAACGCGGGCATTGACATCTTCCCGGATGATCGCATCCAGTACCGCATCAGAGATTTGATCTGCCATCTTGTCTGGATGTCCCTCAGAGACGGACTCAGAGGTGAATGTAGTATTTTTTAACATGGTGGAAGTCACAACCTGTATTCTCACAAGGCCGGAATTCTACTAGGTCGGGAGCGGGAAACATAGGAAACAACACTGAGATTCTCTCAAGTTGACCTGAAGTCTGATTCATTGGGCATGGGTCTGTTGATGATTCGGGTACGCTGGGAGACAATAGTATTTGTGGAACTGTTGGTTCGAGGCTGCTCAATGACTCCAAGAAGACTAAAAGCAAATGCTATTCGTGCGCTCAGTATGGACGCAGTGCAGAAGGCGAATTCCGGTCACCCGGGTGCGCCAATGGGTATGGCGGATATCGCGGAGGTACTGTGGACGGATTTCCTGAATCATAACCCGGCAAATCCTGACTGGCACAACCGGGACCGGTTTGTGCTGTCGAACGGGCATGGTTCCATGTTGTTGTACTCGTTGCTGCACCTGACGGGTTATGACGTTTCCATGGATGACATCAGGGATTTCAGGCAATTGGGATCAAAAACGCCCGGCCATCCCGAGTTCGGGGATACGCCCGGTGTGGAGACCACCACCGGACCACTTGGCCAGGGCCTTGCCAACGCCGTGGGCATGGCGCTTGCAGAAAAAATTCTTGCTGCAAGGTTCAACCGTGATGGTCTGAATATCATTGATCACTTGACCTATGTATTTGTGGGTGATGGTTGCCTTATGGAAGGGATCTCCCATGAATCCGCATCTCTGGCGGGTACTCAGAAACTCGGTAAGCTGGTATGCATCTATGATGACAACGGCATCTCCATTGACGGTGAAGTCAAAAACTGGTTTACCGACGATACTCCGCAACGATTCAGAGCCTATGGCTGGCATGTACTGGAAAATGTTGATGGACATGATGCAGAAGCAGTGTCCAGAGCCATCACACTGGCGAAGCAGGAATCAGGCATGCCGAGTCTTATCTGTTGCAAGACCAGCATTGGATACGGTGCTCCCAATAAAGCAGGTACCGCATCGGCACATGGTTCACCTCTGGGCGATGATGAAGTTGCCAATGCCCGGATCAGGCTTGCGTGGGATTCTGCACCGTTCGAGATCCCTGACGACATCAGGTCAGCATGGGATTGTCGCCAGGCAGGTGCAGAAAAAGAGAGCAACTGGCGCCAGCAGTTTGCGGAATATACGCAACGCTTCCCTCAACTTGCGATGGAATTGGAAAGAACCCTGGCCGGTGAATTACCCGATACATGGTCAGAACACATGGACGCCCTGCTGAGAAAGGTATCTGAAGAAGGTGAAAAAATTGCTTCACGCAATGCCAGCGGGAATGTCATCAGTGAGGTGGCGTCACTCATGCCGGAGTTGATCGGAGGTTCGGCAGATCTTTCAGGTTCCAACTGTACTCAGTGGCCCGGGGCAACGCCCGTGTCGGATGAAACACCTGCCGGTAACTATATTTATTACGGTGTCCGGGAATTCGGGATGACGGCAATCAGCAATGGTTTGGCGCTGCATGGCGGCCTGATTCCGTTTAGCGGGACATTCCTGACATTCCTGGATTACGGCAGAAATGCAGCGCGTATGGCGGCGCTGATAGGGATACGCAACATCCTGGTTTATACCCATGATTCCATAGGTCAGGGAGAAGATGGCCCTACTCATCAGCCGATAGAGCATCTCGCAAATCTCAGGGCTACACCTGATATGTCGACCTGGAGACCCTGCGATAGCGTAGAAACAGTGGCCGCCTGGCGTGCAGCCATTGAACGTGTATCGGGGCCTACTGCACTCGTGTTTTCCCGTCAGGATATTCCCTGTCAGCCCAGGGAAGAATCCATACTCCAGAAAATCCACAGAGGCGGTTATGTACTCAGGGACGCACCATCCCCTGGCATTATCCTGATCGCTACAGGATCGGAAGTGGAGGTTGCAGTGCAGGCATGGGAAGCACTCTCTGCCGAGGGTGTCAGTGCCAGGGTGGTTTCAATGCCGAGTGCGGATGTATTTGAATCCCAGGATCAATCCTATCGGGATGAAGTATTGCCTCCGGAAGTCAGAGCCCGTCTGGCGGTAGAGGCGGCACACCCGGATTACTGGCGAAAATGGGTGGGACTTGACGGCAGTGTTATCGGTATGACTACATTCGGCTTGTCCGGGCCTGGAGGTGAGGTAATGGAACACTTCGGTTTCACTGGAGAAGCGGTTGCCGCGGCAGCAAGGGAGTTGTTATCTGAGGACAGAAACCAGTAAATGCCTGTCATCGATTTCCACAGTCTGGATATCAGGAACAAGCGGGTTCTCATACGAGAGGATCTAAATGTGCCGGTTCAGGATGGCTATGTCACCAGTGATGCAAGGCTTCGCAAAGCTTTGCCCACAATCAAATATGCTGTGAATGCGGGTGCAAAAGTCATGGTGATGTCCCATTTGGGGCGTCCGGATGAGGGTAGATCCATTGTGGAACAACCGGAATTCAGCCTGAGACCCGTCGCGGACCGGTTGCAGGTATTGTCAGGGATGCATGTGGAACTGGTTGATTCTTATCTGGATGGAAGCTTTCCCCGGAAACCCAGTGAAACAAATATGAGCGGGGGTCAAAAAAAAGATGAGTCGTTTGAAAAAATAATTCTGTTTGAAAATGTACGTATTAATCCAGGTGAAAAAGACAATGATCTGAGGCTGGCAAAACAGATTGCTTCTCTGTGCGACATTTATGTCATGGATGCGTTTGGAACAGCCCATCGCGCCCAGGCCACCACGGAGGGAGCTATCAGATTTGCACCGGTTGTATGTGCAGGACCATTGTTGAAAGCTGAACTTGATGCCCTGGGCAATGCATTGTCGAATCCGGAACGGCCGTCAGTAGCGATTGTCGGTGGCAGCAAGGTATCAACCAAACTCCAGGTTTTGCAGGCGTTGTCCGGGAAGGTGGATCAACTCATTGTCGGTGGTGGAATTGCCAATACGTTTCTTGCAGCACAGGGCGTGGCAACAGGCCGTTCACTTTGTGAAACAGACATGCTTGATATGGCATCGAACATTCTGCAGAAGGTTGAGATACCACTTCCTGTCGATGTTGTGGTAACGCGGGAAATCAGTCCTGATGCGGATTGCAGGATTTGTGGTGTCGATGAAATTGATACTGAAGAAATGATTGTCGATGTGGGGCCGGAGACGCTGAAAAACATGCAGTCATGTATCATGGATGCCCGTACGATACTGTGGAACGGGCCGGTGGGTGTGTTTGAGATCGATCAGTTTGCAGCGGGTACCAGGGGGTTGGCACAGGCAATAGCGAAAAGTCCGGCATTCTCTGTAGCCGGTGGGGGTGATACGCTGGCAGCCATAGACAACTATGGCATCGGTGATGATATCTCTTATATTTCCACCGGTGGCGGCGCCTTCCTGGAGTTTGTTGAAGGCAAGTCTCTGCCAGCGGTGACTGCACTGGAAGCGCGCGCTGCAAGGGACAAAAATCAGTCAAGAGAGTAGTGACATGGCAGCTACAGGTTCCATAAACCCAGTTTTTCTCTCAATCAGCCTTGATTCCCGGTGGGTTTGAATGTCACTGGATGCAGAAATCTTCAGT
>JAPOOX010000066.1 GCA_026713185.1 Gammaproteobacteria bacterium | reverse complement strand
CGTCATTATCCACATCAACAGAAACCTACCATTGTTACGGAACTCTGGACAGAAACTGGCAATGCAGTGATGATGCGGATGAATCAAAAATCATAGCGATCATTCCTACAGAAAGTGATCCTTCTGAAGCACTGGTGAGGAGGGTAACTGCTCCCGTTGTGGAACCGGTGGCATCACCCCTGCCCGCACCGGTATCAGCAGAAATCCAGGACACTGCCGATCCGGCTCCTGAAGTTATTGAAAGGGATACAAGAACAGTATTTATCGAGAGTGACCGGACGGCGGCCATACTGGCAGCAGAAGAAACAGCTTTTACAGTTCAGTTCATCGCATTACAGCAATTGGAACAGCTTTTCGGGTATGCAAGAAAGATCGGTCTTGAAAATGCGCAGTATACCCGCGTGGAAAAAGATGGAGACCAATGGTATGTATTATTGCTGGGAATCTATCCGGATTATGAGACTGCAGAAACTGCCCTGCTGCAATGGTCCATAACCCGGGATCTCCAGGCTGAGCCCTGGATTCGCAACATTGCACCATTACAGGAATCCATCAGGCTCTTGCAAACCAGAGGCTGAATATGCTCTGTCAGGAATTGCAATTTCCCCTCCGATGGCGTGTTATCAAAACTCATTCGACATTACTCGATGCAGATCATGGGTTGAAGTATAGTATTTCTTGTACACATACCGGATCTTTGCATTGAATAACCGGCAATCCAATACCGCGGATTCAGGGCCGACAAAACGTCCACCTTCTGTGGATAAGGTACTCAATAGTACCGGGGGGCAACGATTAATCACCCGATTTGGCAGAACCGCAGTCACTAAAGCCATACGTCATCAACTTGATTTATTGCGAGAGCATCGGCATACGGATAGTGCCGCATTCCCTGACATTGAGGAAATTCTGGTCCTGGTCAATGAGACTCTGGAGCAGGACAACCAGTTTTCCCTTAAACGGGTACTCAATCTGACGGGGACGGTACTGCATACCAATCTTGGACGGGCTGTCTTGCCCTCCTCTGCATTACAGGCTGTCAATGATGTCGCCAGCGGCGCCTGCAATCTTGAATATGAAATTGATGATGCCAGACGGGGGGATCGGGACAGCCATATAGAGTCTTTAATTATTGATCTTACTGGCGCCGAAGCCGCTACTGTAGTGAACAACAATGCGGCTGCCGTACTTCTGGTTCTGAACACGCTGGCATCCGGAAAGGAAGTACCCGTTTCACGTGGTGAACTGGTTGAAATTGGCGGATCTTTCCGAATTCCCGATATCATGTCCAGGTCCGGGTGCCATCTGGTGGAAATCGGTACGACAAACCGTACCCACAGTCAGGATTATCGTGCTGCTATTGGACAGAATACTGCCCTGTTGATGAAGGTACATACGAGTAACTATAAGATCAGTGGTTTTACCAACACTGTATCCGATGCCGAAGTAGCCACCATTGCTCATGAATTCAATTTACCCTTCATCACTGACCTTGGCAGTGGTAGTCTCATTGATCTGCACGCATTGGGTTTGCCGGATGAACCGACTGTCAGCACAACCTTGAATTCAGGCGCGGATATCGTTAGCTTCAGTGGTGACAAACTGCTGGGTGGACCACAGGCCGGAATTATCGTCGGCAAAAGCGAATACATCGAACGAATCAAAAGTAATCCGATGAAAAGGGCACTCCGTTTGGACAAGCTCGCCATTGCAGCCCTGTATGGAACTCTGAAACTCTACAAGGACCCAAACCGGCTGACCAGGGACCTGCCTGTACTTCACTTTCTGACAAGGACCAGTGAAGAAATCATGGGGTTGGCAAGGGAATTGATTGCCCCGGTTTCACAAAAACTGTCAGGAATTGCAGAGGTCAGTATTGTGGATACAAAAAATCAGACAGGCAGCGGCTCTCTGCCCCTTGAATTGTTGCCTGGTCATGGTATCTGTATCCGACCGTTGGCCCAGGGGGATAATTGGTTGCGACAACTCGCTGCAGCATTCCGACAATTGCCGGTGCCCATGATCGGTCGGCTGCATGATGGCAGTTTGCTGTTTGACTTACGTACTCTGGAACACAGCAATGACGTTTTAAGTCAGTTGGATTTTCTTGAATTACCGCAAAGAGACGAAGATTGATTATTGCAACTGCGGGCCATGTAGACCACGGCAAGACATTACTGGTGCAGTCACTTACGGGAGTGGATACTGATCGTCTGGAAGAAGAGAAAGCCCGCGGTCTGACAATTGATCTGGGGTTTGCCTACATGGATTGTGACTCAGGTGTCAGGCTCGGATTCGTTGATGTTCCCGGCCATATCAGATTCATCAGTAATATGCTGGCTGGCGTGGGTGCGATTGATTATGCGCTGCTGGTTGTCGCAGCGGATGATGGACCGATGCCCCAGACTTTTGAGCATCTTGCCATTCTCGATTTGTTGAATGTCCGACACGGGGCAGTCGCACTGACCAAAATCGATCGGGTCAGTAATGAAAGAGTCAGTCAGGTACAGTCCCGGATCAGAGAAATTCTGGCTTCCACCTTACTCAGTTCCATCAGGATTTTCCCGGTTTCTGCATTAACCGGCGCAGGAATGGACAAATTGGCATCCGTCCTGGAGAGCGACGCCGGATTGATCAGGAGAAAGCAACCATCCGGACATTTCAGACTTGCAATCGACAGGTGCTTTACCATCAAAGGGGCAGGAGTCGTCGTTACAGGATCCGTATTTTCCGGTAACGTCAAACCGGGCGAAGAACTCTATCTGCAACCGCTGAACATACCCGTTCGAGTACGTGGTCTGCACACCCAGAACCAGACTGCCACAGAGGCCAGCCAAGGTGACCGGTGTGCCATTAATATTGCTGGAGCCGGCGTCAGGAAAGATATCATACACCGCGGCAACTGGCTCACCAGTAACAAAGATCAGTGTGTGACAGACAGATTTGATGTACAGACCCTCGTTCTGAACACAGGGGTCAGGGAATTGCGCCATTGGACGCCTGTACATGTGCATACTGCCGCTTCCGATGTCACCGGGAGACTTGCAACCCTGGAAGGTTCCGCCATCCCTGCAGGTGAACGGGGTCTGATACAACTGATAACCTCGGACCCACTGGTTCTGTGTGTCAATGACAGGGTGATCATCCGTGACCAGGCAGCAGAACGAACTATCGGTGGCGGCATCGTGGTCAATATAGAGTCTCCCAGACGTGGCCGTGCCAGACCAAAAAGAATAAACCTGTTGCAGGGTATTGCCGGAAAAGATGGACAATCCGTACTTGAATATCTGTTGCGTCACGAGGATAAGGGAATTCCTGCGGGATACTGGCGAAATTCTCTGAATCTCCAGGAGGATGAATTTCATCAGATGGTGCAACAGACCGGCGCGTTAAATCTGAATGACGAGTGGCTGATTTCCTCAATGCATTACCGGTTGTTGGTAGACCAGGTATTGAATCAGTTTAAACATAATGTCAGTGGACTGACCCGGCGACAGCTTGCAAATGCTGTAGATGTATCGAATACCGCTCTGCTCAGTCATATCATCAAAACTCTCGTCGGTGAAAAGAAACTGAAACAGGAAGGTAACCAGTTATCTTTGCCGGAACACAGGGAGGAGCTTACAAAACAGGAACAACAAGTATGGCTGCGGGTAAAACCGGTTCTTGAACAAAATATGATCAGACCGCCTGTTCTTCATGATCTTGCAAAAACAATGTCGATGCCAGAAAAGAGTCTGGAAAAAGTGCTGATGCGATGTGTACAGACAGGTATGCTTACAAGGCCGGTGAGAAATCGGTTTTTTCTGCCAGAAGCCATTGATCAGTTGCGACAGCTATTGATCGATACTGCTGACGAAGATAATCAACTCACGGTCAGGCAGTATCGGGATGCAACCGGCATTGGACGTAATCTTGCCATAGAAATACTGGAATACTTTGACCGTCAGGGTACCACCAGGAGATACGGAGATATCAGAAAAATTCTCCAGGAATCCTGACTGCCTGTATAGAGAACGCAGAGACTTATTCGGACCGTCCGGACTGGAAATGCAATTTAACAAGGAAGGCGGTTATAGCCGCTCCAGACAACTGACCCAACAGCAGACCACTGCCGACAAGACAGAATTGATTAAACAGACCCTGCATTTCCAGATACCGTACCAAAAAAATACCCAGCATCAATCCCAGTAGTGCACCCAGGATTGAGACTATCAGTGATATCGATGAAGTCTGCTTTAACATCTATCGTTCTGTTCCAATGTCGTGTCTGCACAATTTATTTGCATGAGGAATGACGGGTCTTTCCAGAGATTACCTATTGAAACAACAGAGGCTCTCTTTTACCAACTTTTTTCCAACCTTTTTTTACCAACCTTTTCCATTCTTTTTATTCTTGTCTTTTTCTGAAAGAATGAGGAACGTCAACTAAGCAAAGGATTGGATCATGCGAAAATTTTGCCTTGCGGCTATTCTGACACTCCTGTGTCATGCGGTTGGAGCAGTCCCTCCAGGAATTGGAGACCCGGCGCCGGACTTTATGCTGCCGGGTTCCGATGGCGAAACTTACAGGTTGTCGCAATTCCGGGGTAAGCAATCCGTCATTCTCGCATTCTTTCCCAAGGCTTTTACCGGCGGTTGAACCCTGGAATGCAAAGCGCTGCGTGACAGTGACCAGGAAATCAGAAATTTCGATGTTGCCTACTTCATGGTCAGCACGGACAGTATTGAAGACAATACGGAGTTTGCAGAGATGAACGAAGCGACTTTTCCCATTCTCGCAGACCCGGAAAAGACCATGAGCAGTGCCTATGGAGTTTTGTCACCCAGGGGATATGCACAGAGGTGGACATTTTATATCGACATCGAGGGTATCATTCGGGATATCGATAAACAGGTCAATCCACGGCGCGCCGGGGAGCAGTTGGTAAATAACCTGGAATCGCTGAACTTTCCGACAGCAGTTACAAGCGAATGACTGGCGTAACTGATTCCCGGTCGGTATTGAATTTCTGGTTTGAAGAACTGTCACCTGAACAATGGTACAGGAACGACCCGACCCTGGATTCCCGGATAGAGTCCAGATTTGGTGCAACACATAAGGCAGGGATTAAAGGTGAACTGAGTCGCTGGCGATCTTCAATCGATGGACGCCTGGCAGAAATTATTGTTCTTGACCAATTCTCAAGGAATCTGTTTAGAGGTCGGCCGGAAGCTTTTGCCGCCGACGGTATGGCTCTGGTCCTCGCTCAGGAAGCCATCGAACATGGAAAAGCAGATGAACTGGAACCACGTCGCAGGGCATTTTTATATATGCCTTTCATGCACAGTGAATCACCTTCCATACACAATACAGCGATAGAATTGTTCAGTGAGGAAGACATGGAAACCAATCTCGACTATGAAATACGTCATAAGCTTATTATTGACAGATTCGGACGATACCCGCATCGCAATGCCATACTGGGTCGTAAGAGTACCGCTGACGAAATTTCGTTTCTGAAAGAGAAAGGATCGTCTTTCTCATGATGGACATGACACTGAATCCCGACATCAAATCCTTATCCATTCCGTAGTATCAGCAAGGTTATGGTAATCTCACGCTGGAAGATAAAAAGGAGTTCACTCCATGTACCCAGGGCATTGGGCAGAGGTTAATCCGGAAAAAAAAGCAGTAGTGCATTCCGTTACAGGTCAATGTCACACTTATCGGCAACTCAATGACCGCTCAAACCAGCTTGCCCAACTACTATGGGAGCTTGGCTTGCGCCGTGGTGATCATATTGCCATTTTCATGGAAAATGATATCCGCTTTTTCGATGTTACCTGGGCTGCCTTGCGGTCCGGCTTGTACATCACAACGGTAAATCGTTATCTCACTACCGGTGAAGCGGAATTTATCATCAATGACTCGGATTCCAGGCTTGTGGTGACTTCGGCTTATCTCGCAGACGCGGCAGAAGATCTTCCAAAGCGCTGTCCACAGGTCAAACGCTGGTTAATGACTGGTGATGCCAGACCTGGATTTGAATCCTATGAGAGTACCCTTGCACAATATCCTGCACGTCCACTGGAAGAAGAACCTGCAGGGATGTTCATGCTTTACAGCTCTGGCACTACCGGCCGTCCCAAAGGCATCCTGAGACCTCTGGTGGAAGAAAGTATCCGCAATCTGAATATTCTTGGTGAATTGCAGAAAGCCGTATGGGGTTTTGATGAGGATACGGTTTACCTGTCCCCGGCGCCTCTTTATCACGCAGCACCCATTGGATTTTCCACCGGTGTTCATAGTCTGGGAGGTACCGTAGTCATGATGCCTCGTTTTGATGAAACAGGCGCCTTGAAGGCTATTGAAAATTTCAGCGTTACCCACAGCCAGTGGGTGCCGACCATGTTTACAAGATTGTTGAAACTGGATGCGGACTTTCGCACTGGGTATGACCTGTCAAGTCACAAGGTGGCCATCCATGCCGCTGCTCCCTGTCCCCCGGGAGTCAAGCACAAAATGCTCGACTGGTGGGGTCCTGTCATCCACGAATATTATGGTGGTTCGGAAGGGAACGGCATGACTCATGTGACGCCGGAAGCATGGTTGACAAAACCGGGGACAGTGGGTACTGCGATATTTGGAAAAATCCACATTTGTGACGATGATGGAAAAGAATTGCCACCGGGCGAAACGGGAATTGTCTATTTCGAGTTGCCGAAAATGTCATTCAGATACCACAATGACGATACCAGAACCAGGGAAGTACAACATCCCGATCATTCCAACTGGTCCACCCTGGGAGATGTTGGCTATGTAGATGAAGATGGATTCCTGTTCCTGACAGATCGCGCTACATTCATGATCATTTCCGGCGGCATCAATATTTATCCCCAGGAAATAGAAAATACCTTGATCCTGCACCCCAAGGTTCTGGATGTTGCCGTTTTTGGCATACCTGACGAAGAGATGGGTGAATCAGTCAAAGCCGTTGTACAGTTGATGCCGGATATTGAAGCTTCGGAGGAAGTGGAAGCAGAACTTCTCGAATATTCGCGTCAGCATATTGCTCACTACAAGTGCCCGCGCAGTATTGACTTTGAAGACGAGTTACCGAGGCAGCCCACCGGAAAGCTCTATAAACGATTGTTAAGGGACCGATATTGGGGCAAAAAAGATACCCGAATCGTTTAGGCTGAACTTCCCCGGGATATAGTGCGAGATTTCGCGCCAAGTTGTTGAATTGGCTTAAATAATACAGCGTCATTAAGCAGAATTAGTACCCATGTAATATAGGCATTATTATCATATTAATGTTTACATTAACTGAATATT
>JAPOOX010000067.1 GCA_026713185.1 Gammaproteobacteria bacterium | reverse complement strand
GCTTTGCAGGACCTGAACCAGATATCCCAATCACCCTCGCTACCCAAAAAGGCAATTCTGGTGAGCGAATATGAACGGTGGGATCGTATTATCGACCCTGATTTCCCCGCCCAGCCGGATGAATATGTCGACAACGTAGCGGCGCCCGAAGGACTGGATGTGGCAGAACCCGCGACAACACAGCACGTCAGAATAGTCTGGCAGCCGGTTACCGGCGCCGGGGGGTACAACATTTACCGGAATCAGAGATTCCCCCAGGATTTCAATGATCTCGGATTACCGCTCGGATCAACCTACGGCGCTAATGAAATAAGCTTCGAAGATCGATTAAGTCTGGAGTCACGCCCCTACTATTACTCCATCGTACCCACTGACGGATTTGATGAATATTCTGTTTTCACAGTACTGGAAGTCATTCCACTGGCAACAATCACGCTGACCGACGCCATGGATCGTGGTCTTATTACCTCGGATGCCCTTCCGGGGCAGGAGATCAGACTGGATTTTCACCCACTCGGTACCGATTATCTGGGCCGGGACATGCTGGCAAGGTTGATGCAGGGAGCACGGGTGAGCCTGTTTATCGGCATTGTCGCGCCATTCTTTTTTGTACTGTTCGGGATTGCGTACGGCGGATTCGCCGGTTATTTCGGCGGCGTTCTTGATGGACTGATGATGCGATTCGCAGACTTTGTGGTTGCCCTGCCTTTTCTCCTTTTTATGATCCTGGCCAAGATCGCCTTCGGCATAGGGCCTGGTGAAAGCGGTATCATGCCAATGCTGATCGCGCTGATATTACTCGGCTGGCCCGGAACAGCCAGGCTGGTCAGGGGGCAGGTGCTGCAGATCAGGGAACAGGGATACATAGATGCAGCCAGGTTGCTGGGCGCCAGAAACCACTATCTCATCCTCAGGCACATCATTCCCAACACCATCGGCGTTATCCTGGTAACACTGACTTTTGCCGTGCCTGCCGCCATATTTACTGAAGCTTTTCTGTCGTTCATCGGTATGGGCGTGGCGCCGCCTACACCCTCCTGGGGGTCCATGTGTAACGAAGGCGTTAAAACAATGCTGAGCCACCCCCACGAATTGATATTCCCGGCAGCGCTCATCAGTATTACCGTACTGGCTTTCAATCTCCTTGGTGATGGACTGACCGAAGCACTGGATTCACGAATGAGGTCACGCGAGTGAACGATATCGTTCTGCAGGTGCAAGATCTCAGTGTCGAGTTTACCACCTATGGTGGTATCGTCAGTGCCGTACGCAGCGTCAGTTTTGATGTCAGACGCGGAAAAACCCTGGCTATTGTGGGCGAGTCCGGGTGCGGTAAATCCGTCACTGTACAGTCGATCATGGGTATCATCCCGATGCCTCCGGGCAAAATCACCAGTGGCAAGGCTTACCTGAACGGCAAAAACATACTGGGATTACCGCCGAAAGAGGCCAACGAATATCGTGGTGTTGAAATCGGTATGATATTTCAGGATCCGATGACATCGCTTAACCCCACCATGACCATTGGTAATCAGATTGCCGAAACACTGATGGTCCACCGGGGTAAAAGCCACACTGAAGCACTGCACATGGCCACAGAACTGCTGGAGGTCACTCGTATCCCGGAAGCTTCAACACGAGCCCGGCAGTATCCCTTTGAATTTTCCGGTGGCATGCTGCAACGGGCCATGATTGCCCAGAGTCTGGCATGTAATCCATCAATATTGATTGCAGACGAACCCACCACGGCGCTGGACGTTACCATTCAGGCACAGATTCTGGAACTGATGGTGGAACTGCAACGCACCGAGAACATGTCCATTATCCTCATTACGCACGACCTTGCCGTGGTTGCAAGAATGGCTGACGATGTGGCAGTGATGTATGCCGGGGAACTGGTGGAGACCGGCACAGTGGATGATATTTTCTACCACTCGTCGCATCCCTATACTCTTGGACTCAAACACGCCATGCCATCCAACACCGGGGACCGCGACAGAAAGCTGATGCCAATATCAGGCAGTCCTCCTGACCTCTTCAAACCACCGGAAGGCTGCGGGTACTTCGCCCGGTGTCCCTATGCCATGAAGGTTTGCCGCGACAACCCACCGCAGGAATTCCCGTCCGGGGACGGACATCTGGTTCGTTGCTGGCTGCATCACGAGCGGGCGCCTGAAGTAGAGGCGGTTAGTCAGAAAGGGAAACATCCCTGATGTTAATTAAAACCGATAACCTCACCAAACACTTCGATCTCGGCAAAGGACAGACACTGCATGCCGTAGACGGTGTCTCTATCGAGATTGAAGAAAACGAAGTTCTGGGTCTGGTGGGAGAAAGCGGTTCCGGGAAATCTACATTCGGCAAAACCCTGATTGGGTTATTACCCAAAACATCCGGCATGGCGTTCTATCGTGACCAGCCATTACCGGAACGATTCTCCGCGACAGATCATCTCCATTACTCCAGGGAGTTACAGATGATCTTTCAGGATCCCTACTCGTCTCTGAATCCCAGGATGACTGTGCTGGACATCATCGGTGAGGGATTGCATATACAGGGGCAATACAGCAGGCAGGAGATTCGAGATCACGTGGCATCCTGGTTGTTTAAGGTCGGCCTTAATCCGGATCACATGTCCCGTTACCCACACGAGTTTTCCGGAGGACAGAGACAGCGTATCGGGATCGCCCGGGCCATGATAATAGAACCGGGATTTGTCGTCTGTGATGAACCGATTTCCGCTCTTGATGTATCAGTGCAGGCCCAGGTCATCAATCTGCTGGATGAGTTGAAAGAATCCATGGGTCTGACGCTGATGTTTATAGCACATGACCTATCCATGGTTCGTTACGTGTCGGACCGTATGGCAGTCATGTATCTGGGAGCGGTGGTGGAAAGCGGACCAGCCGATGAAGTGTTCTTCGAACCCAGGCATCCCTATACGGAACTCCTGGTCCAATCCAACCCGGAACCGGACCCGCAACGCGAGAGTGCAAGAGACTACATCCCCATTAAAGGCGAAATCACTTCCCCGATAAACGTACAACCCGGCTGTCGATTTGCTGACCGCTGTCCAAAAGTCATGGACCAGTGCAGACACGTTACCCCGGAATTCACCGCCGTGGAAAATCAACGACAAGTCGCCTGCCACCTGTACAACTAACAAAACCAACTGCGAACACTCCCATTAATCATTCCAGCTTAAAAACACACACGATGACCGACAAACAGCAGATGGCTTTGGGGTGTTCATTTGCGTAAGCCTAATGTCGGAGCGCCGAGCTGGATGAGCATGACTACAGGCATGCGTGGGAAGCGAGGGCAGCCCGGAGGGACGC
>JAPOOX010000050.1 GCA_026713185.1 Gammaproteobacteria bacterium | reverse complement strand
CTCACCGGCCGAGTATATTTTTGGGTTGATTTCCCTCTGCAGCATACGTTGGGCGTCTGACAAAGCTCTAACAGTTTCGAGGTACTCAACATCACCTATGATGCACAAATCGATGTCGCTCCCAGACTTGCTTCTTCCGTTCGCCATGGAACCATACACGAACGCCGCTTGTATGCTTTTCGATAACGGCAACAAGGCTTTAGCCAGGACATCCGCGATGCCTGAAGTTTTCTTCAAAATGCTGGCCAGTTCATCGAATATCACGCAATCAGTATTAGCCCGATAGTGCAACTGATTGCCCTGGGTTTCCCGGATTAACAGTTCAGCTTCTGCCAGCGTGTGTAGCTCCCTGTTGATAGTCCCTGCCACCGTCCCCGTCGATCTGGCAATCTCACGAACATGGAAACTTTTAGCGGGATGCAAAAGGAGCAGCGACAGGACTTTGCGGCGGGATTCCTTAAAGAGTATTTCTGAGATCTTTGCATTCACAACATCATTGTAGCTTAAATTGCTACATTTGTAGCAAAAACAGCTACATTATTCTTGTCCCTGGCGAATTCGTAGTCACGCCGGAATCGGGGTCTGAAAGAGACCATTGATCAAGTTCCACAAGATTTCAGATTGATTGTATAATACGGGATTGCCGGCCCAGGGTACGTCTTTTGAACATCAAACAGAATATGACAGCCATCATTGAAAAGGAGGCTGCCGCAATACAATCCATCAATGTTACCGACGCATTTGAAGAGGCAGTCAACAAATTGCTCCAGTGCAAGGGACGGGTCGTCACCACCGGCATTGGCAAGGCCGGTTACATAGCCAACAAGTTTGCTTCGACGTTATCCTCTACAGGTACTCCCGCATTTTTTATACATCCAGCAGAAGCCGGCCATGGAGACATGGGTATGCTGGACAGTGGGGATCTGATTGTCGCTTTCTCCACCAGCGGCAAGTCAAACGAAGTGATAGAAATGCTGCAGATCGCTCACCAGCTGGGTATAGACAGCATCATCGGCGTGACTTCACATGTCGATTCTCCTTTAAGAGACCTCAGTCAGATTATTCTGGACATGGGTCCTGATATCGAGGAGCCCTGCCCTCTCAAGATCACACCTAGCGCAACTATCGCGGTCATGCTGGCGATCAGTGATGCGCTTGCATTGACACTGATGGCATTAAAAGGGTTTACGACCGTTGATTACGGCATGAGGCATCACAAAGGCTACCTTGGCAGTATCACACGGGCAAAGAAACGGGATGGTTGACCAAGATGGACAACCCGATCATTGATCCCGTCGCTGCTGCCGACAAGTATGTAGAGGCAGTACGTGAAGAGGTTGAATCTCTCGGTCTGAAAATCAATATACTGGGATTGATAGCCTCCAGCGACAAACCTTCAGTTGCCTACGCAAAAGCGACGCAACGAAGTTTTTCCAGTGTCGGTATCCATTACGACCTCAGGTATGTTGAACGGCTGGATCTGGAAAAAACGATACATGAAGCAAATGCGAATGAACGAATTCACGGTATATTCATTTATTTTCCAGTATTTTATACCGGACATGACGATTACCTGCGTAATCAGGTCGATTATCGGAAGGACATAGAAGCCGGGAGCATATACTGGACCCGGAAGTTATACGCCAATGATCGATTCGCACTGGACAAGGAAGATCCCAGGAAAGCATTGCTGCCCTGTACGCCGTTGGCAATCATTAAAATCCTGACGGAAGCCGGCAAATATGGTCAGGGTTCATCCCGACCATTGGAAGGCAAGATTGTTACCATTTTCAACAGGAGCGAAGTGACTGGAAGACCCCTGGCAATGATGTTGTCCAACGATGGCGCCAGAGTGTATTCATTCGACATCAACGGTCCCCTGCTCTTCAGAGATGCCGAACCCTCTGAAACGGAAATCAGCAGAAGAGAGGCTTTGCGTCAATCGGACATTGTCGTAACAGGTGTTCCCAGTGTTGACTTCCAAAAAATCCAGAGAGACGAGGTCAAGCCGAATGTGGTTTGTATTAACTTCTCCAGCGTCAATAACTTTTCGGATGATATGGCAGAACATACCAGTTTTTATATCCCCCGTATCGGACCTATGACCGTAGCAATGTGCATGCGGAATTCACTCAGGCTCTACCACAACTTTCATGGTTGAACCGTCAGATCAACTGGTGCAAATAACACTACAGGAATACCTGGCATCGCTTGCGGCCGGGACTTCAACTCCTGGGGGTGGCACTGCTGCTGCCATCACCGGCGCCCAGGGCTGTGCACTGTTATCCATGGTGTGTGAATTTACCCGGAATGATGAGCGGATCGTTGAATTGGCACAACAATGCACCTCGGTCACAAACAGTTTTATACAGCTCGCCGACCAGGACATCGAAGCATTTGAAGAGGTAATGAACCAGTATCGTCTGGACAGGTCAGGCGAAGCATATCAGTCAGCACTGCATCGAGCGGCTGAGGTGCCGATGCTGGTGATCCAGGAAGCCGCCAGTCTCGTAATTACAGCGGAGTATCTGGAGACTGCCGGTAACCGGCTTCTGATTTCTGATGTTGCCATAGGGGCCAACCTGCTTGCCACAGCCATGCACAGTGCAACAGTCAATGTCTACATCAATTGCCGGTTGATTTCGAATATGGATTTTACATCACAGACCATTGTCAAAATGAGACAACATCTATTGATTGCGGACCGTTTGTCGGCGGTCTTCAATCGAATCAGTCAAAACCTGGGGGAAATTCCGAACGTTACCTGAGCCGGGCGCTCCATCGGCTTCGATCAGGTCGTCCACCCCGGTAAGAAATAGCCAGTACTTCCAATAACCGCAACTCGAACAGCAGGTATCTGGCTGAAGGACGATAGCTGGACACCGATACTGCTAATTGACGCATGTCCACATGATCGATTTGATCAGCAATCCCGGTTACCTGAAATTCACCACTGCTCCCGGAACTGTCGTTCATGGCACAGTGCAGGCAATAAAAGCCATTCTCACTCAAGTCCCGGACTTTCGGCGAATCCGGATCTACAAAAATAAAGCAATGGCCTTCGCCGATGATAGGTGTAACCGGATGAACACGGGGTTTGCCATCCTCGCGTACTGTCGCCAGATAGGCGACTTTGCCATCGAGTCGTTTCTGTCCGAACGAGGCAATACCTGGAGCTTCCTCCTCCAGTGTCTGCCAGGTTGTATCTGTCTGTTTGTCCGGCGCGTTTACCATCAATCTTCCACCTTCTCCACTGAAGATTGCCAAATAATACCTGTGAAAATCAACCCGGTCATATCTCTGATATATGTAAAGCCTATAACTAGTTAATTATCAATTACTTGAATTAATAATATTATAAATTACATTAATTAAATTGTCTTCCATCTGTTCACACCGGACAACCCACACTGTAACACTTTCATCCAGGATGCAGTGATATCATATCTCAAACATACTGTTGCCAATTTCAATGTGGTTAATCAAATCTGCTTTGT
>JAPOOX010000069.1 GCA_026713185.1 Gammaproteobacteria bacterium | reverse complement strand
GCATTCCGGTAGTCATGCTCCTCCAGCTCGGCGCTCCGACATTATGCTTACGCAAACGAACACCCCAAAGCCATCTGCTGATTGTCGGATGTTGTACTTATTAGATAGCTTGTTTTATTAATGAGGCTGTTCGCAGAGGGGTTTGGGGTATCCATTGTTGGTGTTTGTTTGCTGGTTACTGTGTGTAAATTTGGAGACCGGCAGCAGATTTCATGTTTTTTATATTGCTTCAGTTGGAAATCCATGCGATGTTTTGTTTACTTTACACTTGTAGCCGGTCAACAGGGTTCAGGTCGCAATGGAGTTAACACAGCGTGTGGTTATTCCGGTAAATTCGGGTCAGGTCTGGCAGGCATTGAATGATCCGGAGATTCTTGGGCAGAGCATCGCAGGTTGTGAGTCTTTCGAGTTGAATGATGCTGGTGGATATGACTTGACTATGCAGGTAAAGATAGGTCCGGTCAAAGCCAGATTCAAAGGTGAAATTGAATTGTCCGATGTTGTTGAAGGGGTTTCCTGCACCCTGAATGGCAGTGGCAAAGGCGGTGTTGCCGGTCATGCCAGAGGATCAGCCAGGGTTCATCTGACAACAGTTGATGGCACTCATACGTCAATGCGTTATTCTGTACAGGCAAATGTAGGTGGAAAACTGGCTCAAATCGGTTCACGATTGGTCGATGGAGCCGCAAGAAAAATGGCTAACGATTTCTTTACCCGATTCGTCCATATTCTGTGTCAGGACGATTCAGTTGAGATCAATCTGGAAACTATTGAAGAATAAGCGGGGTAGGTATGGCAAATATATCAGTTAATCTGATAGTGAACGGGAAAGCCGTCACGCAGGAGTGTCCGGCGAATTCGACGCTGGTAGACCTGCTGCGGGATCAGTTGCAGTTGACCGGCACGCATGTCGGTTGTGACACCAGTCAGTGCGGTTCGTGCACGGTCCATTTTAATGGTCGGGCGGTCAAAGCCTGTACTGTACTGGCTGGTCAGGCCGAGGGCGCCGATGTGGTCACTATTGAAGGAATCGGAAGCAGGGAATCCCTGCATCCCATGCAATCTGCATTCCGGGAATGTCATGGGTTGCAATGTGGTTTTTGTACACCCGGTATGATCATGGCAGGAATTGATCTGGTCAACCGGGGTGATGCATCAGATGAAGCATCCATTCGGTCAGGCCTTGAGGGAAATATCTGTCGTTGTACGGGTTATCACAATATCGTCAAGGCAGTTGCGAGCGCTGCAGTCGAAATGGGCGTAAAAGAAGAAGCAGAGGGGTAGGGCAGATGACAGAGCAGACAATTGGACAAAGCGTCCTGCGTAAAGAAGACATGCGGTTCATTACCGGCAAGGGTCAGTATACCGACGACATTAATATCAGAGGTCAGGCCTACGGTTATTTTGTTCGCTCCACGGTAGCCAGGGCAGGCATCGTCAATGTTGATGTGAGCGAGGCGGAGAATGCACCGGGTGTCATTGCTGTATTAACGGGACGACAGCTCGCTGACGATGGACTGGGAACCCTGCCTTGTGGGTGGCTGGTGCTGTCCAAGGATGGTTCCGGGATGAAACAACCGCCACATCCTGTTATGGCGGCAGATGCGGTGAACTACGCAGGCGAACCCGTTGCCATCGTGGTCGGAGAATCCTTCCAGGCTGCCAAAGATGCCGCGGAGCTGGTGGTTGTGGATTATGATGAGAAATCAGCAGTAGTAGATCTGGCGACTGTTCAGGATGCCGATCAACTCTATGATGAGGTACCCGGGAATATCAGCTACGACTGGGAGCTTGGCGATAAGGATGCGACTTTTACGGCAATCGATAACGCCCATCATGTGACACGGCTGACTCTTCATAATAATCGTCTTATTCCGAATGCCGTTGAACCACGTGCGGCAGTTGCGGACTTCAATCCGGCAACTGAGGAACTCACACTCTACACGACAAGCCAGAACCCCCATGTGGTCAGATTGATATTCACTGCTTTTGTCGGACTTGCACCAGAACATAAATTAAGAGTTGTGGCCCCTGACGTTGGTGGAGGTTTTGGCTCCAAGATTTTTGTTTATTCAGAAGAAACAGCCGTGTCATGGGCATCCCGGAGATTGGGGATACCCATTAAGTGGACGGCGGAACGGTCGGAGTCATTTCTGGCCGATGCCCATGGCAGGGACCACCTGACAGAAGCCGCCCTGGCCATGGATGAAGAAGGGAATTTTCTTGGGCTGTATGTTAAAACCAGGGCCAACATGGGTGCTTACCTGTCTACATTTGCCTCTTCTGTGCCGACTTACCTGTACGGTACTCTGCTGGCCGGTCAGTACAAGACACCCAGTATATACGTCGAAGTGGAAGCCGCATTTACCAATACCGCACCTGTAGATGCCTATCGAGGCGCCGGCCGTCCAGAAGCGAGTTATCTGCTTGAGCGTCTGGTTGAAATCGCAGCGGGTGAGATGAACCTTTCGCCCGCAGAGATCAGAAGGCGTAACTTTATCACTGAATTTCCCTACCAGACACCGGTAGCACTGGAATACGATACTGGTGACTATAACGCCAGCCTGACCAGGGCGCTGGAAATGGCTGATTGGGATGGCTTTGCCAACCGGAAAGCAGAAGCGGAACTCCGGGGCAAAAAACGTGGTATTGGCATCAGTTGTTATATTGAAGCCTGTGGCATCGCGCCATCACAGGTAGCCGGCGCCCTGGGCGCCGGTGTGGGACTTTGGGAGTCCGGGGAGATAAGGGTCAATCCAACGGGTAGTGTCACCGTACTTACCGGTTCTCACAGCCATGGTCAGGGGCATGAGACGACATTTGCCCAATTGGTGTCCAGCAGATTGGGTATTCCTGTTGAAGATGTGGAAGTTGTTCACGGCGATACCGGGAAGCTGGATTTTGGTATGGGTACTTACGGTTCACGATCATTGGCGGTTGGTGGTTCGGCGCTATCCCGTGCCGCCGACAAGATCGTTACCAAAGGCAGGAAGATTGCCGCCCATCTGATGGAAAGCACAGAGGATGACATAGACTTTGATGATGGAGAATTCCGGGTCAGGGACAGCAATCTCAGCAAGACCTTCCAGGAAATCGCGTTTGCAGCCTATGTCCCCCATAATTATCCGTTGGATGAACTCGAGCCTGGGCTTGCTGAAAAGGCTTTCTATGATCCCGGGAATTTTACTTTTCCTTCCGGCGCCTATGTCTGTGAGGTGGAAATTGACCCCGATACCGGGGAGACGGAAATTGTTAAATTCACCGCGGTGGATGATTTTGGCAACGTCATCAATCCGATGATCGTAGCAGGGCAGGTCCATGGTGGACTGGCTCAGGGTATTGGCCAGGCTCTGCTGGAGAATTGTGTCTACGACGATACCGGCCAGTTATTGACGGGGTCCTATATGGATTACTGCATGCCACGGGCCGATGATCTGCCTGATTTCGATGTGGACACAACGGTGACACCATGTACCCACAATCCCATCGGGGCCAAAGGATGTGGAGAGGCTGGCGCCATCGGTTCACCACCGGCGGTGATTAACGCAATCACCAATGCTATTGGCGTTCGAGAACTCGATATGCCCGCAACGCCTGAAAGGGTCTGGCGGGCAATACAGGAAGGAGGGAGGAGCTAATCATGTATCAGTTCAATTATCATCAGCCACAAACCATCGAAGAAGCCAGGTCACTATATAACAAGTCGGAAGACGGACTTTATCTTGCGGGTGGGCATACATTGATTCCATCACTCAGACAACGTCTCAGTTCACCGAGTGATGTGATTGATCTGTCATCAATTGCAGCTTTAACGGGCATAGAGAGACAAGGAGGTGTTTTGCGTATCGGCGCCTTGACGACGCACGATTCCGTGGCCACATCAGAAGCTGTTCTTGGCCACTGCTCTGCACTTGCCACACTTGCCAGTGGTATCGGCGATGCTCAGGTGCGTAACCGGGGGACTATCGGCGGTTCCATTGCCAACAATGATCCGGCGGCTGATTACCCGGCGGCGATACTTGGTTTGAATGCGACCGTGCATACGGACCAGCGGGATATTCAAGGCGATAATT
This sequence comes from Gammaproteobacteria bacterium, assembly GCA_026713185.1. GTDB lineage: Bacteria > Pseudomonadota > Gammaproteobacteria > Pseudomonadales > Azotimanducaceae > UBA7455. The sequence continues at coordinate 2,336 of JAPOOX010000069.1, read as the reverse complement.
TCTTTTCAGGAATGTTCGAAACCTCACTTTGGGCCGGTGAAATGGTCGTCGGGATAAGTTTCCCGTCTGTTACAGCCGCCAGTTATGTGAAATTTCCCAACCCTGCTTCCCGCTATGCTACGGTAGGTGTCATGGTTGCCAGGATCGATGATGGTGTCAGGGTTGCCATTACCGGTGCAGCTTCCTGTGTTTTCCGGGCGTCTGCCATGGAAGACGCGTTGAGCAGTAAATTATCGGAGAACTCGCTGGACAATGTGGCCATTGACCCGGATACGCTAATGAGTGATATCCATGCCAGTGCGGAATACCGAGCTCATCTGTGTGGGGTAATGGCCAGAAAAGCTGTAGCGGGGCTTTGACAGTCTATCAACCACAAAGCGAGTGCAAGCCGGAGCTACTGTCTGGTTCGTCGGATTTCGCTGGATGAGATATCCAGTCGGAAAGCGTCTTCATCCATGCCGCGACAGAGTTGACTGAGACCTGGTGGCAGTTCCAGGTCAGCCAGTGTCAGAAAGTGTTCTCCAACAGTCCGGCCAAAGACCAGAAAACCAACCTTGTGCCTGTTCATCTCCGCGATTGCGGCGCTCATCCTGGTGTTGCTGTCACCATAATATTTTTTGTCAGCGATTCGGAGCATGGTGTCGGTACCCACGATAAATGTACAGCCTGGAAAAATCCGGGATTTCTCCTCAAAAGTGGATGCACAGCTGAAGATCAGGGGGTAGTTGACCAAACTCTGTTGTCGATCATACATTTCAAGAAAATCAATGGTTGGTTTGTCCACATTCTGTATGGAAATCTCCAGGTAGACCCTGTCTTTGAGAATTCTTTCGGCCTGCTGCACGATTTCACGATGCCCGTCATGTATTGGATTGAACGCACCGGGGAATATTACGATTGGATGTTCACCCTGGAAAGTCGACAATCTGGAACCCATCAGTAATTCCGACCAGGTTGAAGATGCCTGATGATGTCGTTCCTCGGGCACTTCACCAGGCAACAATTCAGGTGGTTTACTTTCAATCCCGCAGTATCCGGCAATGTAGTGCAGAATAAGTTCTGCAATCAGGCGCTCTTCATCAGAACGCTGGCGAATCAGTTTGTCCATGACCAGATTGACTTCGATGGTTTGAGTGGCGGATTGAATGGCGATATGGCATCTGTCCTGCCCTTTGCGAGTCCGGTTGGTAGCCAGGGCGCTGCTTGCGCCGAGTCCAAAAATATTGCGAGAGTCACCGGTTAATTCTCTTGCCCGAAGCCAGGCTGTCATAGCGAGACCTCGTGCTGTACCGGCAATGGCCGAGTTTTCAGGTTCCTCTCCCAGGTATCGTGACAGTGCCTGTGCATGATAGGGAATTGTAGCTTCCAGCACAGTTGCCGAAGCGCCTGGAACAGCCAGAAGATCAGCAATTGCACTGCTGCCACCACCGGTGATAGCAAGCACGCAGCGTTGCGCTGTACCGTGAATCTCGCTGATCAACTGATGCTTCGATTTGTTGGGGTTGTCAGAGCTAATATCCGGGGAATCCTGGGTTATGTTTATGACCAAAATCCCCAGTATGCCATATTATAGTGTGTTCTTCTTTTTCCCTGTGGCCGCACTCTTCAGGTGTATAAATCATCCATAATCCTCAAAGTACACAATATTCGCTGTTAAATATTTATTGACTTCTAAAATTCACGTTGGAGAGTCTACAAACCATAATATCCAGATGAGCTTTGTGGGGAATGTTACTTCAAAACGGCGGAGGGCAAGGTATTATCGACGGCGCCGGTGTACAAGCCAGAGGGCTATGACGCATCACGTGATGAGTTTACGGGGGAGGTATTCAGGTGAAAGAACCTCGGGTGCTATATGCAGTTGGTTGAGCGCAGGTCTGATGGCTTGAACTGGTGATCTGGTCCGCTTTCAAATCCATGTCCAGCTCTGATGTCAGATTGCCGGAATGAATGATTAGAAATCATATAAGCTACCAGCACGATCCACCAATATCCTGCCCGGTCCATCCCCGCCCGGTCCATCCCCGCGTGTGCGGGGAACACGGCTGATTGGGAGCTGATCCAGGCCGGAAATGGCCCTGTCATAACAGCTTTATTGCCGCCAGCACCACCGCGGCCACCGCAATAACTGCCAATATGGTTTTGTTGGCCTGCGCATGTATTTCGGCTTTGACTTCGGTCCTAAGGGTTTCGGTTCCCGCTTTGAGCTCGGTCCTAAGGGTGTCGATTTCCGCTTTGAGCTCGGTCCTAAGGGTGTCGATTTCCGCTTTGAGCTCGGTCCTAAGGGTGTCGATTTCCGCTTTGAGCTCGGTCCTAAGGGTGTCGATTTCCGCTTT
>JAPOOX010000086.1 GCA_026713185.1 Gammaproteobacteria bacterium | reverse complement strand
TCCTGCTGGACTCCTGTACGCAGAGACCTCACCTTTTGGATTCAACGGTGGCTTCTACTACCTGAGAGCCATCTGGAACTTTAATTAAACCCTGGGAGGCTGTCCGAGAACTGCGACCGTAGCGAGGGCGAGACTGATTGAGTCATATTTTTTGGTTATTTGAGGCAAATAAGCGGAAAATATGGCCAATCAGGCTTGTCCGCAGTAGGTCAGTCTGTTCTCGGACAGCCTCCCAGATGCATGCCAAACGGTAACGGCGCCTGGAACTTGCCAGGCGCCGTTACGAGTAATGGGGTCAGAGTAAAGTGCCAGGGTAAAACTCTCTATTCCCAACATATTGACAGGAGTTTTACCCTGGCACTTTACTCTGACCCCGGTGCTCCAGTCAGCAGTATCCTTCCGCTGCAAATTGTGTCCAGGGCTCACGTTCACCAACACCATAGCCTCGAATCAACCCATCTTTCAGCCTTTCCCGGAAATCCGGAAACTCGTCAAGTGTCCTGATTCTATCCAGAGCCTCAAGCCAGGAGGTCTGATCGTATGTCACCTGGCAATGTCGGAATTCTCCCTCTTCAAAAAGTCCATAACACGCAAGTTGTCTGCCGCAACGATTCTGTCCAACGCTGCCTGGATTGATGAAAACCTGTCCATTGATAACCCGTGTAAACTGCACGTGTGAATGACCGAACAATACATAAGGGCTGTCACAGTCCTCTGCCAGCAATAACAGGTGTGAATCTGGTGAATTTGGCAGTGCATGTCTGGGGCCGCCTTCTACTGTCCCGTGATTCAGGTACATGCGAATGCCACCGACCTCATATTCACCATTGGATTGCAAATTCCGCAGGAATTCATAACCGACCGGGTCGAAGTGATCTATAATCCAGTTGTTCAGTACCCGCCACGGGGCAGGGTAGTTCGCAAATATCTCCGGCTTGAGCATTTCCAGATCGTGATTGCCCATGATAAAAGTGCCGTTATCAATGCCCTGCAACAATGCCATGGTCTCGTTACTCTGCGGTCCAGACAGCACAGAATCGCCAAGAAACACAGTTCTATCCGCATCGTGTTCCTTCCTGAGTATTGCTGCAAGTGCCTCCGAATTGCCATGAATATCGGAAATGACTAATATTTTCAAAAAATAATTCCTTTACTTCTTAAACTTGCTCTAGTGGTTTGTTCGAACGCTCATGATAAAACTGAAAAGGAAATAATGCCAATTTTCACTATGCAGACCAAAACATGAACAAAATTTTGACCATATTGAAACGCCTGGTTATTGGCATAGCCATTATGCTGGTCGCAACCTTCGCATGGTTCTATATCGAATATCTTCGAGAAGTTTCGAAACTGGTAGAACTCGGTTACAGGGATGCCGGATTTGTGATTGATTCCCATGATTCCATCAGTTTTCTTGCTACTGGTGATACCGGTTCCGGCTTGCCCCGCCAGCGAGATATCGCAATTCAGATGGAAAAGCGATGGCGCCAGAAAAAACCGTCAGGAATTCTATTGCTGGGTGATGTGGTCTACCCCAAGGGGGTTACTTCCGCCGATGATCCACAATGGCTGGAGAAAGTTTTTTCCGTTTATACTGGAAAGTGTCTGGATACTGTTGCAATTTATCCAGTGTTGGGAAACCACGATTATAAGGGTAACACATCAAGCTGGATTGAGGTTGCCAAATTGAATGATCGTTGGAAATTTCCGTCCAGGCATTACTCCATAGAAATTCCTGACCTGCTCACTGTTTATGCCATAGATTCACACTACCCATTTAACATCAAGAGTCACGGCATACCCGATTTTGGTAAATCCACTACACCCTGGACAATCGCTATCGGCCATCACCCGTTACAATCCGCCAGTGCAGGTGGTGGTGGACATCGGGGTAAAAGTTTTAAAGGGTATATCCTCAGACGAACGCTCTGTAACCGTGTCGATGCGTATCTGAGTGGGCACAGCCATCACCTTGAATACAACAGGATACATCGATGCGAAATGGATCACTACATCTCTGGAGCTGGCGGTGGGACATTGCAGGAACTGGAAAAAAATCACAATGCCTTGTTCGCCGCTGCCGAATATGGTTTTCTGGAGTTGGAGGTTTCCCCAAAGGCAATCAAGGGACAATTCTTTTCCCGAACCGGACAATTGATTTTCCAAACTTCCACAATTAAACAGTAAGCAGGCAACCCTGGCACTTTACTCCGACCCCGGTGTTTGAGATGCTGTTCAATCAGGAATTTACGGAAATAATCATGAGTAAACTCTACACAATGGAAATGAACTCCATCTCAGGAGAATCCGTTTCTCTCTCGGAATATCGCGACCAGGTACTCCTGATCGTTAATCTTGCCAGTCAGTGTGGTCTGACTCCCCAATACGCAGGTCTTTGTACATTGCATGAACAGGGTGAGGTCAAGGTTCTTGGCTTTCCGTGTAACCAGTTTGGAGCACAGGAGCCTGGCACTGACGAACAAATTCTGGAATTTGCAACATCCAGATTCGATGTCAGTTTTCCCATCTTTTCAAAGATCGAGGTCAACGGTGACAATGCCTGTGAACTTTACCAGTGGCTGAAGTCAGAAAAACCGAATCCTGATGGTAAAGCGGATATTGCCTGGAACTTTACAAAATTTCTGATCGGAAAAGATGGCAGTGTACTGGCGCGCTTCGAACCACAGGTGTCACCAGAGGACATTGGAACCCAACTGGATAATTTTCTTTAGTGAAGGTGGGGTCAGACCCCGGTGTTTGTGAGATGATACAAAATCACCGGATTATTACGATTTATGGCCGTAAACCGGTTCTGGAAGTACTTCAATCAGATGAGCAGGTTTTGCGTCTGCATATGTCCAGGTTGGTCAACCCTTCACCCATCATCAACGAAATTCTGGATGCGGCATCAACCAGAAACATTGAAGTCCGGCTCCACAGCAAACGGCAATTATCGTTTATCTCAAAGAACAGCCGCCAGGATCAGGGTGTTGCGCTGGACCTGGCCGCTCCCAACCTTGTAGATCTCTCCGAACTGCCTCTGACCTCAAGCCAGTTGATCGCGCTTGACGGCATTACCAATCCACAGAACCTGGGAATGATCATCAGGTCGGTTGCTGCATCTCCATTACATGGTCTAATCCTTTCGAGGAAGGGAAATGCGGGTTTAGGACCACTGGTTTTCAAGGCAAGTGCCGGAACAGTCATTCGAGCAAACTTGTTTCAGTGCGATGACCTGGTCGATGCCATCGGATTTCTCAAGCGCCGTCAATTCTCAATCTACGGACTCGCCGGGAATGGTTCCGTCACGCTGGAAGCTCTGACTGTCAACTCACGCGCACTGTTTATTCTGGGCAACGAAACGGAAGGATTGTCAAGTAAGGTAATGAAGGTTTGTGACAAATTAGTGAATATTCCGATGGCAAATGATGTCGAGTCATTAAACGTCAGTGCAGTAGCAACGCTGGTGGCCTTTCGACAGATCTTCAAGCAACCATAGCATGGTGTCAGCAACCGGGGTGGGTGTTCAGGAGCGGTGGGGTCAGAGTTTCGCTTCACTAGACTGAACTTCCCCGGGATATAGTGCGAGATTTCGCGCCAAGTTGTTGAATTGGCTTAAATAATACAGCGTCATTAAGCAGAATTAGTACCCATGTAATATAGGCATTAT
>JAPOOX010000056.1 GCA_026713185.1 Gammaproteobacteria bacterium | reverse complement strand
ATCAATCGCGCCAATGACATAGGTGGAGACAGAACGGTTCATTTTCCACAGGTCCCACCAGATCCTGCCGATGTCCAGGGGATTGCGGCCCATGATCAAAGGTTTAATAAATTCGATGAGACCAGGTGCAAAGTGGTTGGCTCCCATGCGGGATGAGCCAAGGAAGGCGTTGCCTGAGACACCTTCATCGGTATCAACAGTGACCACGCCCAGTTGTCGTGTATCTCCGAACTGGGTTCCGACACCGGTTTTCCATGGTTGAGTCTGCCAGTTGAACATGTCTACTTTTACGTTGGTTATTTTCATTTCATTCCCGATACAGTTTTGGTCTTTGACGCACGGGGTCCAGCAGGGATAAATCGCCCCGTAACACTTCATTACCTTTGGGGAAGGGTGGTCTTGCTTCCTTTCCCAGTGCTTTAAGCACCTTGTCATCCTGATAATAGCAAAACATGATCTGCACCTCGATATTCCGGGCAAACTGACGCCGGGTTGAATATAGCCTCTTGACCAGAGCTTCCCGGTCGTTATCGTCGAGTTGGGGGAACGTGACCGTATATTGTCTGCGGGAACTCTTGTTCAGAGAATCCAGTTCTCTCTTAATGTGTTCAATCCGGTCGTTGGCGAATTCAAAAACGTATCCCATAAAATCCAATTCCGCTGCACCAGGCATACCACGTTCTGCGTCGGGTGGAATGATCATGTTTAACAATAGCCGAAGGGTCTGGTTCTGCTCTTCTGTCAGAAGAGCATCCGATGCAATCAGATCAGCCATGAAGTCTCCTAATCAAACAGGTTGGCGAGATTTTTCTTGATGGAATCCGCAACATAAAGTGCAAGTGCCTGAATTGTCGTGGTAGGGTTCACGGCTCCGCATGTGACGAAGATACTGCCATCGATGATGAACAGATTTTTCACATCATGGGACCGGCCCCATTCATTGACTACAGAGTTTTCGGGGTCAGTGCCCATTCTGGCAGTACCCATAAGATGCCATCCGGTGTCTCTGACCTGGTTCATTGTGTAGACTTTAAATGCACCGGCAGCTTCCATGGCTTCAGTTCCTTTTTGCAGGCCGTGTTGCAACATGCGTTTGCTGTTTTCACTGAAACGATAGGTAATTTTGGGTGCGGGAATGCCGTTGGAGTCTGTCAGTTCGGGATCCAGGGTAACGGTATTGCATAATTCAGGTAAATCCTCACACATTACAGCCATCATTACAGAACGTCCCACGTACTTTTGATAAGCCTCGTGATGACGGGCTCCCCATGGGATGTCGCCACGTTGTGTACCGGAGACCGCGATGCTGGCTGGCGGTTGCCCCCGTACAATCTGTAATGAATATCCACGTACGAAATCCCGTGCAGGATCAGTTTCGTAGAATTCCTGACTCAATATGCAGGTGCCCTGCGGACCCAGGTGTGAATCCAGAGGTTGATCCAGATACCCCTCAACGAATCCAATGGGATGGAACATCAGATTCTTGCCAACCAGTCCGGACCGGTTGGCAAGACCATCGGGGAATCCGGCCGAGGGGGAATTAAGGAGCAACCGGGGAGTTCCGACGCCGTTGCAGGCCATGATGACAATTTCTGCCCGTTGCAGATGCTCAACGCCGTTTTCATCAAAGTAAAGTACGCCAGTGGCCATGTCATTATCATCCACCAGGATTTGACTGACCCTGCATCGCGTCCTGAGTTCCACTCCCAGGCGCTGATTGACTGGCCAATAGGCGACATCAACACTGCTTTTTGCGCCCTGGGCACACCCGGAGTTGCAGGGGCCAAGGTTCAGGCACTTTCCCCGACCCTCATAATCTTCCGAGATAATGGCCGCATCTGAGGGCCACCAGTGCCACCCCAGTTTATTTAATCCGCGTCCCATCGCCTCACCCATCCTGCCGATGGGTATGGGAGGCAGTGGTGGTTCGTGCCAGGGGATAGCCGGGTCTCCTGCCAGTCCCGATACGCCCATGTTGCGGTCATTCTGTGCAAAATAGGGATCCAGCGTTTTATAGTCGATTGGCCAGTCGTCTGCGACACCATCCATCGATTTCACTCTGAAGTCAGAGGGTTTTAATCGTGGAAAATGTGCTGAATAGAGTATCGTGCCACCGCCAACGCCATTGAAATTGGCGATAGAAACCGCCGAGTCTTCTTCATTAATCGGATAATCAGTTTCCCTTTTGCGGATATTCGGACTCTGGTTATAGTCCACCTGTCTGAGGACCTCCCATTGCTTACTGTTGCTGGGATACTCCGAGGGATTCATCCAGTCACCCTGTTCAAGACAGATAATCCGCATCCTGGTATCCGCAAGACTCCAGGCGGCTGCAGCACTGGAAGCTCCTGCTCCGATAATCAGAATGTCAGCAATATCCTCTGCCACGGCAGTCCTCCTGTTTGTCAGACCCTGATATTAACAGTGTAATTTTTTTACCGCCAATGAATAAAGTCGTTAACACCTGTATCTGCAACATTGAACAACTACACAGGAATCTGCTCCAGATTAAGTGAAAATTAACTGTGCAAAAAAATTTAAATAACATGTTATACTCCTTTGCTCATGGCTTTGAGGAGTGTTCTAGTGAGAATTTTTGTATTTTTAGGTGCTGTAGTAGTCATTACATCGTCCCTGTTTCTGAGTAGTTGTGACCAGATGGAAACTGAAACTGAAACTGTCCCGGCAACTGAAGTGGAAACCATGGATAGTGCAGAAGAACCTGCAGAAGAAGCGGCAGAAACCGAGCCGATGGCAGATCTTGCCCCTGCTGAGTCAGATGCTTCCGAAGGAGATGGCGAAGCAGCAGCTGCGGATGATGGTACTGCGCCGATGGCAGACATTGTTCCCGCAGAGTCAGATGATTCCTCAGAGGCAGAAGCCCCGGCTGAAGAAGAAGCTCCCGCTGAAGCAGAAGCTGCGGAAGGCGAAGGCTAACGGCTGACTGATCCTGAATCCGTCGAGGATCTTTTATCCTCCGAATTTCAGGAAATTTCATTTGCTTCATGAAAGACCTGGCAGTGTAAAGTCACGACTGTCAGGTCTGTTTGTGTCAGGCTGGACAGAAAGTCGTTGGCTTTTGTCCATTAAATGTAACTATATTGACATTCTCCCCCACCAGAGAGTGGGGATTCCTTGTGCCAGGCTGCGCTACACCATTCCCGTTAACCATCCCACCCAGAATGATGGGTTCCCCGCATGTTTTTCAGCTCAGATTCTCACAACACTGGAAAAGTCCCTATGGAGATGAAGGTACCTTGACGGCAGGTTACGAATTTCTCGGCAAGCCGATTGCAGGTCCATATACCATTCCCTCTGGCATCGTTGCCACCGCAACGCCTGTCATTCAATACCTGTTCGATCATGTTCCCCTGATCGGGGTAATGACCACCAAGAGCATCGGGCCAGTACCGAGAGAAGGTAATCGGGAACCCATCATGCTCCAATATGCGCCGGGTTGTTACATGAATGCAGTGGGACTGACTAATCCAGGGGCTGATCAGGCCGTCAAACAGTTGTCTGAACTTGAAGTTCCGTCAAATCGATTCCTGCTGACTTCGATTTTTGGCGGGAGCCTGGAAGAGATCGTGGCGGTGGCCGTAAAGCTGGCGCCATTTTCCGATGGTCTTGAACTTAATCTTTCCTGTCCTCATGCCAAAGGCTACGGTATGGATATGGGTCAGGATGCAGATCTTGTCAGAGAAATTACCAGTGCGGTCAAGTCTGCCGTGGATGTGCCGGTGGTACCCAAACTTACACCGAATGTTCCCGATATCGGGGCAATTGCCGTGGCAGCCGCGGAGGGCGGAGCGGATGCGATCTGTGCCATTAATACGGTGGGGCCTGCCAGTTACTCTGCTTATGGTGAGCCTGTGCTGACCAATATCCTGGGGGGTAAGTCAGGCAAGGGCATTTTACCCATTGCGCTCAAATGCGTTAAAGAGATTCGTGAAGTGGTGGACCTGCCCATCATAGGTTGTGGAGGCATCAGCAATGCGGATGACGTACGGGCGTTTGCCAGGGAAGGTGTTGATATTTTCGGTGTCGGTTCAGCGCTGACAGGGATGAAATCACCCGAGATAAAAGCGTATTTCGATTGTCTGCATCAGGATCTGGTGGATGGATCAAGCCAAAGTGCAGCGCTTGTCTGCAATGACGTGGAAATGGATTTCAAACCTTACAAACTTGTAAAAAACGAGCGGATTACCAGTGATATTTCCATTCTCACTTTCGATGGCAGCCTGGATATACGTGCCGGAGAGTTTGTTTTTACATGGATTCCAGGTGTTGGTGAGAAACCTTTTTCTGTACTGACCGATGATCCGTTTTCTCTTGTAGTCATCGATGTTGGTATTTTCACCCACGCGCTGTTAAAACTTGAAGCGGGAGATGAACTGCTGGTGAGAGGTACTTATGGTATTCCTGTAGATATCACGGAGGGTACCAGGATCATGGCCGTGGCTGGGGGTACCGGTTTGGCTGCCGTCTATCAGATTGCCCGGGATTTTGGCAATGCCGATATTTTCATGGGTGCTCGCAGCAAGGACAGACTGTATTTTGTCGATGAATGCAAGGCGGTTGCCGATGTTCACATTGCGACTGACGATGGGAGTGCAGGTTTCCATGGTCTGGTGACGGAACTGGTGTCTGAACATCTGGCAGCCATGTCGGCGGATGAACGCAATAATCTGGTGTTTTACAACTGCGGTCCGGCGCCCATGGTTCATGCTGCGGAAAAGGTGGAGCAGGCATTCGTGTCCGGCAATAAAATTTTCAGTGCCATTGATTACCTTACCAAATGTGGTGTAGGAATCTGTGGGTCCTGCCATACTCCGGATGGAAGAAGACTATGTGTTGATGGTCCATTTCTGACCGGGGGTCAGTCTGTTTAATTCAGGGTGTTCGCAGATGTTGTACTTGTTGGGTAGATCGTTTTATTTAATGAGGCTGTTCGCAGATGGCTTTGGGGCATTCATTTGCTTCAGCGTCTGCGCGTCCCTCCTGGCTTCCCTCGCTTCCCCCGAGAGCCTGTAGTCTGTCTCCTCCAGCTCGGCGCTCCGACATTATGCTTGCGCAAATGAACACCCCAAAGCCATCAGCTGTTTGTCGGATGTAGTACTTATTGGATAGATTGTTTTGTTAATGAGGCTGTTCGCAGATGGCTTTGGGGTGTTCATTTGCTTCAGCGTCTGCGCGTCCCTCCGGGCTTCCCTCGCTTCCCCCGAGAGCCTGTAGTCTCTCTCCTCCAGCTCGGCGCTCCGACATTAGGCTTACGCAAACGTACACCCCAAAGCCATCTGCTGATTGTCGGATATTGTGCTCATTTGTTGGCTTTTTTTGTTAACGAGGCTGTTTGCAGATGGTTTTGGGTTTTCTGATATTATGGTGCTGGGAAAACGGGAGAACTTATGACGGGAAAATATAATGAACTGACTCCCCGTGAGCAGCAGGTAATCCTTCATAAAGGTACCGAGATGCCTTTTACCGGGGAGTTCGACAATTTTTTTGGAGACGGTATTTATGTCTGCAGGCAGTGCGATGCACCGCTGTATCGTTCTGAAGACAAATTTAATTCCCACTGTGGCTGGCCCGGCTTTGACGATGAGATAGAAGGCGCAGTGGCGCGGAACATCGATGCCGACGGTATGCGGATAGAAATTCTTTGTTCGAATTGCGGCGGACATCTTGGGCATGTTTTTGAAGGCGAACGATTAACTGCCAAGAATGTCAGGCACTGCGTCAATTCAATCTCTATGAAGTTCATTGCCCGGGAGAGGGAATAAACCCGATTAGTCCTTGTTTTAATAGCCGGGTTGTGTGACAGGTCAGCTTTCCTTGATGGACTTGATTATGTAGCCGCCTGAGCGTTCATCGGATTCCAGTTGGAGCAGTCCCCGGCTTTCTGCTTCTTCCAGCAGATCGCTGAAGGACCTGACGCCATAAAATCGTTCGTTAAATCCAGGGTGTCGGCGTTTCAATGTCTGTTTGATCATGGACCCCCAGAGTTGTTTTCTGTCGCCCTGTTCGGTGTATAACGCCTCAGCGGTCTCCAGAACCAGGTTGATAGCATCATCAATTGGGTCTTCTTTGCCGGTTTTCTTCGGCGTCTGTTCTCTTGCGGGAGCCTTTCGGGTTGTATTTTTCTTTTTGCGCCTGGTATGAGATCGCTCCTCCCGGTCAAGATCGTCGTAGAAGATGAATTCATCGCAATTATGCATCAGGAGGTCGGATGTGGAATTCTTGACACCGACGCCAATGACAAGCTTGTCGTTCTCACGAAGTTTACTCACCAGTGGCGAAAAATCTGAATCGCCACTGATGATGACAAAGGTATCGATATGTTCCTTGGTATAACAGAGGTCCAGGGCATCCACCACCATTCGTATATCAGCGGAATTTTTACCGGATTGGCGGGTGTGGGGAATTTCGATCAGCTCAAACGAGGCGTTGTGCATGACCGGCTTGAATTCCTTGTATCGTGCCCAGTCACAGTAGGCTTTTTTTACGACAATACTGCCTTTGAGCAGCAGGCGTTCCATGACCAGCTGGATATTGAATTCCGGGATTTTGGCGTCATTGACACCCAGAGCCACGTTTTCAAAATCGCAGAACAGGGCCAGATTCAGATCGTCGGATTCTGTTGCCATGGGTTTACCACCGTATTTAATGGGTCAGAAGGGATATTTTCCCACCTTTATGTCGTTGTTTAACTGTAATCCTCACCAGGATCTATTCTGTCGGTTCCGGTATCGTTACGCGCCGTCTGTAATTCCATGGATGCCATCCGGTTCATAAACGCTATATCTGCTCCCAGCATTACCATGTCAAAACCCTGTTCCAGATAGCGTTTGGTGTATTCCAGACTGCCGGTATGCATGCCAACATGAATACCGTGCCTT
>JAPOOX010000079.1 GCA_026713185.1 Gammaproteobacteria bacterium | reverse complement strand
TTCTCCTCTACGGTTCTGTCGTCGATGATGGTCCCCGGGATCATCGCCGGGGTCGCACCCGACGACACCAGCACTGACCCATCGATCTGGTAGTCGCTGTTCCTCGTCGCCGTTCCCCCCACACTGAACTGGACCGTGATGTCCGAAGTCGAAGCCGGCGACATGTTCAGCGACACCCTTTGCGTTCCCGTCCCTTCGCCGGCGCGCGACGAGGACGACGCGAATGACACCTCAGGGTCTTGAGGCAAAGGGGGCTGCTGCCGCTGAAAGGTGAGCCTGGCGATGGGGTTGTTGCGGAACTTGCCCGAGTTGCGGATGCTGGTGATGGTGCCTTTCGGGCTTGTATCGGCGTTGTTCAGCGACCAGCCCGAACCTTCTTCCGTCCCGGCATCGTAGGGATAGAGGTCCACGACGACCTCGTCCTTCCAGCTGCCGTCGTTCAGCACCACGTTGGAGACGCCGACGAACCAGTCCGGTGTGGGCGCGACCATGGACAGGACCGAGACCAGGGGGTAGCTGGAACTCGCGGTGAAGGTGCTGGAAACCATCGCGGTTGGGCTGATGAAGGAACTCCCTGCCCTGACGACGGTATTGGCGTTACTGTTGCTGTTGATCTCGCTCACGAAAGTGGATACCGATCCCTGCTCGGCGACGTTCTCGACGCCCGGGCTGGCCGTGCCGCCCGACACCCACAGCGTGGTGCTGGCATTGTGCGTGGCGCCGATGATCTGGGTGAAGTGCGCACCGCCGGGCATGCTGCTGTCGGTGATGTCGTCGGCTGTCCACAGCCCCTGAAAGGTCATCATGTATTCGGCTGTCGCTTGAGCTTGTACCAGCCCGGGCATCAGGCTCGTGAGCAGCAGGGGCAGCAGCAGAACCGGGAGAGCGGTGCGCTGTCGCGAAACGGACGCACTCACTGGGGTGAAGCGGACACTCTCACTGCGGCTCGGTTCGAACTCGGTAGTGTCGCACGAAAGTCTCACTGCGTCGTTTTCCATCGCTATGCCCATTGCGCTTATCTCTGTTCTTCTCGAACCGCATGTCACATTCAAAGCACATGCCGCCCCTGTTTTGACTTGTCCAGAAATCCAGATAACACAGTAAACCATTGTTTTGCGCCGTGTAAAGGCTCTTCAAGGGACTGTCAACTACCCACAAGACAGACCGCGCAAATGCCTCTGAAAAGGATTACCCCCGGGAAGTTGTGATTGGCCACCTGAAAACCCCCGAACTTCGTTGCGGCGCTGTTGTCACCATTGTTAAGGTGTGTCTATGATTCACCGATGATAATGGCAGTGCCTGATGATAACTGACTGGCATCTGTTGACAATTTGGGATTGATAATGAATCCAAGGGCTCTGTGGATTGCGATAGCCGGCGAATTTTCGTGGAACCGACCTGGGTGGATACGTCGACTGGGGCTGCGTCGGTTGGCGGTTATGGTGTGTGTCTTTATGGGCCTGATTGCACTGACCCTGGTGGGTTATTGGTATCTGGAGACCAGACCAAAACCGTTGCAGATTGATTTTCAGATCACACCGCCAGACATTTCGAAGATTGTTGACGAAAAACTTGTGCCGCAACCGCTGCAGATAGAGTTTTCTTACCTGCCAAACCCTGATGTGGTCGTACCGGACACCTTATCCGCCGCAAGGATTGATTTGGCAGGAGAGGTGGTGCCGACAGGTATTGAGCTTGCGCCGGCGATTGCCGGTGAATGGCGCTTCGAAACCGAAAACCGGTTGAGTTTCCTGCCACAGGATGACTGGCCCGCTGGTCAGCACTACAGACTGCGTCTGTCTTCAGATATCTTCGGTTCCCATCTGAATCTGGTAGATTACGACGGTGAATTTTCGACACCAAAATTCAGTGCTGTCCTGTCATCAGCGGAGTTCTATCAGGACCCGGTGCAGGCAAACGAGCGCAGGGTGGTCGCAAGTTTCGACTTTTCCCATCCTGTGGACCGGAACAGTCTGCAACAGCAGCTGCGTTTATCGATGCGGGAAAGTGGCGAGGATGTCACAACGGCGCCACGACTATTGGAATTTCAAGTCGAATATGGTCTCCATGATCGAAGTGCGCATATACATTCTGAAATTATTGCCATTCCGGAACGGGAAAACTTTGTTTCAGTGAGCGTTGAGCCTGGTCTGGCGCCTGCCCGTGGCAGTCATGAACGCATCGAGTCCGTTGCCAGTCAGGTATTGATCCCGGATCGTGCAAGCTATTTCAGGGTACGGGAAGTAAAAGCCACAATCGCCCGGGATGACAACGGTAATCCGATACAAACTGTGGTCATTGACTTCACTGATCGTGTCAATACCAAAGATTTCGAGCAGTATATTGAATTGTTCCTGTTGCCTGAACACCGCACAGAGGATGATTCCTCCAGGGTGTATTACTGGAGAACCCCCCGGGAAGTCACCACAGAAGTATTGCATAGAGCTGAGCACCTGCAGTTCAGCATCAACCCGACGGAACGGGAAGAAGCGGCGTTGCAGAGCGTGTCTGTTGATGTACCGGATGGCCGCTCACTGTATTTGCGTATGCGTGGTGGTTTGAGGTCCGTCGGTGGTTTTGTCATGTCCGGGACCTATGACTCGGTGTTGACGGTACCTGTTTACCCCAGGCAGGCCAATATTTTGCAGGACGGCGCGTTGCTGCCGCTTTCCGGGCAGAAACAGCTGACTTTGGCGTCTCGCGGTGTCAGTACTTTGAGAGTGGATATCCATCAGGTGTTGGCGGGTGAGGTCAACCATCTCGCCAGCCAGACGGGTGGTGATATCCGGAACCCTTACTTCTCCAACTATAACTTCAACGCAGACAACATCTCTTCCCTGACCACGCAATACATTGATGTGAATCCGAGCCACCCGCGAGAACAGGTTTTTGCAACGCTGGATCTCGGTGCATTGGTTGAAGATGGAGGGCTTTTCTTTGTTAAGGTCCAGGGATGGGACCGGAAGGGCGAGTTCTATATCGGGTCAGCAGATAAACGCTTCGTGTTGGTGACTGACCTGGGCTTTCTGGTTAAAACCAATGCTGATCACACCAGTGACCTGTTTGTGCATTCGGTAACATCCGGTGAACCAGTGGCAGGCGCCAGCATAGCATTGCTGGGCAAAAACGGTGTTCCGGTATTTACCCGGACAACGGATTCCGACGGCCACGCCCAACTGCCGGCAGCCAACTCATTCAAACGTGACCGTACTGCAACGGCCTTTCTGGTACGTCTCGGTAGTGATGTAACTTTTATGCCTTATCAGCGTCACGACCGGAAGCTAACCTATTCCGGATTTGACGTTGGCGGTGACTACGTGTCCGTCAGTGAAGATGCGGAGCAATTAAGGTCGGCCCTGTACAGTGACAGGGGTATCTATCGACCCGGAGAAAAGGTTCAGATTTTCGGTATCCTCCGCCGTCAGGATTTCACCGCCGTACCGGGTATGCCTTATCACCTCCGGATTATGGACCCTCGCAATGTGATGGTGTTATGGCGCCGTTTTGAGGCATCGGAAGATGGCTTCCACAGTTGGTCCTATGAAACCCGGACAGAGTCTGCGACGGGACGGTATCAGGTTAACGTATTCCTGGTGGAGGATAATAATCAACTGAAGGCATTGGGCGGTACGGCTTTCAGTATTGAAGAGTTTCAGCCCGATAACATGCGTATCCACACCAGAATCAATGCCCCTTCCGGACAAGCCTGGATTCAACCGGCAACGCACACCGCCCGGGTATCTCTCGAAAATCTCTTTGGCACTCCGGCACAGGGACGGCGAGTACGGGGCACCCTGCAACTCACCCCTGCTGTGTTTCGTTTTGACGACTTTGCCGGGTTTGTGTTTATTGATCCATTCCGGAAACCGGACACGGTTGTGAAACCTGTCACCATGCAGTTGGAAGAGGTTGTGACCGACTCGGCAGGTGTTGCAAATCTGCAGTTTGATACAGGTCAGTATGATCTTGGGATCTACAGGTTGTTACTGACTGCAGAGGGATTCGAATCCGGTGCGGGTCGCAGTGTCAAGGCATTGGCGAGCGTTTTGATGTCACCGCTAGAGACTATTGTTGGCTTCAAGGCTGATGGAGATTTAAATTATGTCAGCCGTGACAGTGAAAGGTGGCTGCGTTTTATCGCTGTCGGCAGGGACGGACAGCCTGCTTCGTTAAACGAACTGGAGGCAGTGGTCTTTGAACGCCGTTACGTGTCAGCATTGGTAAAGCGCCCCAATGGTACCTTTGCCTACCAGTCTGTGCTGAAAGAGACACCGGTGAGTCGGATTTCTTTCCCCATTTCTGCAGAGGGAGAAGATTATCAACTGCCAACCGGGCAACCAGGTCGTTATATACTGAAGCTGATCAATAATGGAAATCTCACCTTGTCCCAGGTTGAGTTTGTCGTTGCGGGTGCGCAAAACCTCAGCGCCAACCTGGAACGGAATGCGGAACTCGATATCAAGCTTGACCGTAATCAATATCAGGCCGGTGATGATATTACGATGGAAATTACGGCCCCTTACGCGGGTACCGGGTTAATTACTATTGAGCGCGATCAGGTTTATTCGTTCAGATGGTTCCGCTCATCGACCAACTCCACGCAACAAAACATACGTGTACCCGCTGACCTGGAAGGCAATGCCTATGTGAATGTTGCATTCATTCGTGATATTGATTCCGAGGAAGTTTTCGTCAGTCCGCTCAGTTATGCAGTTGCCCCTTTCAAGATTGATCGCAGCAGGCGACGACTTGGCATTGACCTTGACGTTCCTGAACGTGTACTGCCCGGGCAGGAACTGGTGGTGGGTTATGAGACGTCGAAACCGGCCCGCATACTGGTTTACGCCGTTGACGAAGGTATTTTGCAAGTGGCCGATTACAAGAGCCCCGACCCATTGGACTTCTTCTTGCGTAAAAAGGCGCTGCAGGTCAGGACCTGGCAGATTTCCGACTTGATCTTACCGGACTACGATGTGATACGCCGCGCGGCGGCGCCCGGAGGAGGCGCTGACATTGCCCGGTTGCTGGGCAGTAATCTGAATCCGTTTCAACGCCATACCGAAGCGCCGGTGGCGTTTTATTCAGGGCTGCTTGATGCACAAGACCAGCGCCGTGAAGTCAGATTCCAGGTACCTGATTACTTCAATGGACAGGTGCGTGTCATGGCGGTGGCTGCTTCAGCTCAACGATTGGGATCAGCACAGGCAATGGCCACGGTGCGCGGGCCGTTTGTATTGACACCAAACTTACCGATGGCAGTTGCTCCCGGTGACGAATTCAACGTATCCGTCGGGATTGCCAACAATCTGGAAGATTCCGGATCAGGGTTGCCCATCACCTTGTCGTTGATACCGGGAGACCGGCTGGAGTTACTGGATATCGCCAGCCAACAGATTAGTATTGACGAGGGTGGTGAAGCCAGAGTCGTTTTCCGCGTTCGGGCGGGCGCTTCTCCTGGGAGCGTGGAATTCGCCGTAACTGCCGTTGCAGGTGACAAAAAGGTGCGGCGTGGCATGAGTTTGAGTATTCGCCCGGCTGTGCCATACATGACCACAACGCAGACCGGTTTTTCACCTGACCCCCGGGCTGAACTCGACGTATCCCGTAAATTATTACCTGCGTTT
>JAPOOX010000093.1 GCA_026713185.1 Gammaproteobacteria bacterium | reverse complement strand
GCCCGAGTGTCCGCCAGATGCTGATGCCGTAACGCGGATGCAGCATCGCCTGAAGACGCCGGACGGCAAAGCAGTATATGCCCGGCGCAACTCCACGGCGGAGACGGTATTTGGTATTATCAAGGAGGTAATGGGGTTCCGGCGGTTCCATGTCCGCGGATTGGAGGCGGTCAATGGCGAATGGACCCTGACTTGTCTGGCGTGGAACCTGAAACGCATGCATGCTCTGACCTGATGGTCAAAGATTGAATGCCTATGCCCATTTACATGGCAGTTTTGAAGCCTCTTTTAGGGGCGAGGTGACATAACGCCACCAAACAGGTCCAGAATAGCCGGCATCGGCAGCATCACAACACCTGGAGCGTTGCTCGCGACAGATTGTACCGCTGTGCTTTCGTCACTTTCAAAGTGTTTAATCCGACAGCCTCCTAGTACCATAAATCAATATGATGTCCTGCTGCCCGTCGCCATCCACATCGCCTGTAGCTACGCTTGCGCCAACATAGTCGTCAGCGGCATCACTGATGAACTTCCAGGAATTTTGCTCAGCAGCGACCCTGCCGAGTTCCACTGAACTATCCGATGTGCCGTCAGCTATGTCAGCGGTGGAGAAATCCCTGCTGCCGACAAGGTACACAGCGCCGTTGTTCTGTAGTTCCGCATCGTGACCCGGTGCACCGATCAACAGATCAGGTTTGCCATCCCCGTCAAAGTCCGCCGCTGCGAGGCTCAACCCCGCATTGTCTCCTGTTGCCTCTCCGATCAAACGCAAATACCCGGTTTGATACCCGATTCGTACTTCACCATTTACGTTGCCATCAGTTGCGTCGAGAGTTGCCATTTGGGCACTTGAGATCAAGTTCACTCTACCAGGTGCATCACCGGCGCCTCTGCCGGGTTCGCCGATGAGAATGTCCATCCATCCGTCATCGTCAGTGTCACCCACGAAGGACAAGCTATCAGATCCGATTCTGCCTCCCCATAACCCTGTTATTTTCCAGGAAGCCATACCAGAAGTGATAGCACCCAATTCGATTATTCCATCGGATGCGCCATCCGCGGCGTCGGACGCCAACAGGTCCGTGCCAGATACGAGATATACCGCGCCAGTTAGTGCGGTTGCACCGATGCTGAATTCGGGGAAACCATCGCCATCAAGGTCACCGAGTGGCGAAAGAGCTTTTCCAGCAGTATATCCCTCCTCACCGATAAGCTTCCAGGAGTGAGACTGGGTTGCAATATGCGCCATTTCTATTGCGCCATCACGTATGCCATCCGCATCGTCGGCACTCGTCAAGTTTTGTGGCGAGACCAGATATACAGCCCCCACTTCTGAGTTTCCCGATGCGGCAACGAGTATTTCCGACCTGCCATCGCCGTCCAGGTCACCAGCGCTTGCTGCACTTACCCCGAGACGGTCGCCTGCTGCTTCACCTACGAACTTGATGGAGGTCAAATCCCATCTGGACGAATCGAGTGGGAAAAGATCTGAAGAGTCCACCACACCATCATTGTCATCGTCGTTATCCGCCTTGTCTCCTGTGCCATCACCATCAGTATCCAGGTACTCCGCTGGATCGTGTGGGAAGGCGTCAAGGTGATCTTCTACATTGTCTCCGTCCGTATCTACCGATGCACCGGCATCCAGAGGGAAGGCATCCTCGGAATCTGGAATACCGTCGTTATCGTCGTCGCTATCCGCATTGTCTCCTATGCCATCACCGTCACTGTCTGCATGTTCGTCCGCGTCGACCGGAAAGGCGTCAGCGTTGTCGCCAACACCGTCACCATCGCTGTCCACCGATTCAGAGGAATCCAGTGGGAAGGCGTCTTCATCGTCTGCAACACCGTCGTTGTCGTCATCAGTATCCGCATTGTTACCCGTGCCGTCGCCATCTGTATCAACGGATTCAGTGGGGTCCACCGGGAGGTCGTCGTCGGTATCGCTCACGCCGTCCCCATCATCATCCATATCAAGGCTGTTCCCGATACCATCATTATCTGTATCCAGAGGATATCGGTCTTCATTGTCCGCCACGCCATCGTTATCGTCATCGGTGTCCGCGTTATTACCAATACCGTCGCCATCGGTGTCCACCGATTCAGTGTAATCGAAGGGGAAGGCATCCGCGTTGTTGCCGACCCTGTCACCGTCTGTATCAAACCACTCGGTTGGGTCAAGTTGGAAGGCATCATAGATATCGGGAAAATTGTCGTTGTCATCATCGCGATCAATGGTATTGTTGTCGCCATCGCCATCGGTGTCCCCGGCAGTGTTACCAATAAGTATGTTGTTATCCGGTGTGTCGTCCGCTGTATCAAGCACAGCCAGGTCGGCAGCCAGCAGAAGGTACACTGCGCCTAAACTCTCTTCATTATTAGAACCTGTGGCTCCCAGTAAATAGTCTGTTAGACCGTCGTCATCCACGTCGCCTGCCGAGGAATATGCTCTTATTTGGGTGTTCAGTTGTCCATCAGATAGGGTCCAGCTATCTTCCTGTCTTGCAATAGACCAACTAGAAATCAGGCCATCTACCGCACTCCTCCAAAGACCTCGCAGCTTCCAGGAATTTGCCTGTGCATCGACCCGGTCCAGGTCGATCTCACCATCTGTTGTGCCGTCCGCTGCATCCGCCGGCGCCAGGTCCATGGCCGAGACGATGTATGTACTATTGCCACTACCCACCACCAACAAATCTGTGGAACCGTTCGAACCCATGTCACCTGTTGAAGAAATATTATTTCCGACTCTATCCCACCGATCCTTACCCTTGATCTTCCATGAACCCGGCTGTGCTGAAACGAGGCCCAGATTTACAATGCCATCAATCTGTTCGTCTGCTGCGTCGGCATCGGCTAGGTCCGCTATGGATACAAGATAGGCAGCACCAACGTTAGGTAACTCATCAATATCGTGGTAGGGTGCCCCAATAACGAAGTCTGCGTGACCATCGCCGCCAATATCGCCGACTGCGGCTACACTAGTACCTGCGAGGTTCCTTGATTCCTCGCCGACAAACTTCCAGGAACCGTCCTGAGACGCTATGTTGCCAAGGTCTATGACACCGTCGATTTTACCGTCAGCAGCGTCAGCTACTGCGAAATCGCGGCTGGCAACAAGGTAAGCCGCGCCTTTTAGCTGCCGGTGATATTTCGCCCCAATGATAAGCTCAGAGTGACCATCACCATCTACATCGCCAAGAGAAGTGACACTATTCCCAGCTCTGTCATAGATGGCTTCGCCAACAAACTTCCAGGAAAGCGGATGCGTGGCAACATGGCTTAGATTAATCGTGCGGTCCGCCAGACCATCGGCAGCATCTGCTGCTGCGAAATCATCACCCGAAACAAAATATACCGCCCCGGCGTACCATCTGCTGTTTGTGCCATGGTAATAATTTGCGCCGACGATGACATCTATCAGGCCATCGCCATCCATATCGCCATCGGTTGCCACGCTAATCCCGGCTCTGTTACCTCTTGCTTCGCCGACAAACTTCCAGGAATGCATGCCCGATCCAATGTTGCCCAGACTGATTGATCGATCTTTGGCGCCATCCGCAACATCCATGGTCTCCAGATCTGCGCTGGAGATCAGATATACGGCGCCTGCGTCTTCCTTGCCGTCGGTGTCATGTCCTGATGCCCCTACGACGATAAAGGTCTGACCTTCGTCATCGTCGGCAGCTGTCAAGACACTACCTACGCTGTCTCCAGCTTGCTCGCTGACAAACAAATATGAGGATATGTCTGTCTTTGTGGCGTCAAGGGGGAACAGATCGATACTGTCGTCAACACCATCGTTGTCTGCATCAGGGTCCGCGTTGTCGCCGATGCCATCGCCATCAGTGTCAGCAGTCTCGGTTGGGTCCTGAGGATACAGATCGCCATTATCGCCGACACCATCACCATCGGTGTCCACTGTTTCTTCCGGGTCGAGGGGAAACAGATCACCATTGTCGCCAACACCATCACCATCGGTGTCCACCGTCTCTTCCGGGTCCTGTGGGAACAGATCGCTATTGTCGCCGACGCCGTCGTCGTCAGAGTCGGTGGTTTCCGTACTATCCAGGGGGAATGCGTCAACTTCGTCGTCAACATTGTCGTTGTCGTCATCGGGATCGGCGTTGTTACCGATGCCATCTCTGTCGGTGTCTCGCCACTCGTCCGGATCGTTCGGCAGATCATCCACGGGATCGACGAAACTGTCACCATCGGTATCCGGCTTCGACTCACCGAATGCGGCGATCTGAAAGCGAACGGCGTTGAGGCTGGTCGAGGCGTCAGCCGCCTCCGTCTCGTTCCTGTGCACGCCGCAAGGCTTGTCTGTTCCCAAACGACCACGGCAGGTGGTATTGGGATTCGAAAAGACGCCAGCGGACCTGCCGCCCCGTCCATACGACATCACGGTATAGAAGTCGTTGTCGACACCGTGTCCCCGTGACCATCGCCATGTGCCGGTGCTGTTTTGCCACAGCGAGTGGTGCAGTCCCATAACATGGCCTAACTCGTGTGTAAGGGTCCGCGCACCGCAGTTGCCGACAACGACGGCATAGTTATATATCAGACTGTCGTAGGAGAAATAGCCACGCGAGCGCCAGCCGCCCACTCCAGCAAAGCCACACGTGGCCTCGTTCGGCCTTCTGGGTCGAAACAGAACCTTGAGGTCGGCGCCGTGACGCTCCGCTTCCCGTAGCATCTCTACCCGGTCGAGTCCGCCTTTGTCCTCATCGATCTGAACAGCAATTATACCGACCAGCCGGAAGCGCATCGGCAGTTCGCTGTCCTCAAGAATCGAATTCGACAGTGTGATGACATGCTGGATGCGCGTCGTGGGGTCTCCGTCGTACAGTTCGGCGAATCCCTGGCTGTAAAAGGCCAGAACATCGAGTGTTGACATGCCCGGCACGGATTCCGGATCATCGGGGTCCGTGCCTTCAAGCCGCTCGTTGACGTCGCCAACACCATCGCCATCGGTATCCTTCAGGTAATCCAGGTCATCGACTCTGAACGCCGCGCCGGGGTCAACAGGGAACTCCATGCGCAGAGAATCCTGCCAGGACCATGACGTCCCCTGTTGCTCCTCAAGGACCAGCCTGACGTAACGCTTGCCTTCCACATTGGGTACTATGAAGTCGCCGTAGTATGCAGCGGATGGCAGACTGCCTTCTGCGGGCACCGGGTCAGCAATGAGAACAGAGCCGATACTGTCACTTGAACTGTAACCACTGCTGTCCTGGCTCTCAACGGCAAACGCTCTTACCCGCAGCGGACCACTGTCAGTGGTGCGGAAACTGCGAAACCCCGCAGTGACGGTAAGAATATTCCCGTCTCGCGAAAAGTTGCAAGGGCATTCGAAGTATATGGAGTCACTATTGCCCAGTGCGCCGGGTGCGACGAATAGGATTGCCAGGCACAGCAACGCCCGAAACTTAGCGACCATCGCCATTCTCTCCCGGAATGTAGAAATCCGGCTTGCTGTAGTCCACATGCTGATCCATGTTGACAGTCGGCATCAGCCAGGCAAATTCCGTGTTGCCTACCAGTTCGTACGTGCCTTCGGGCGTACCCAGATGAGCAAAGGCGTTCCTTTCCCCGATCGTTATCACGAAGGTATAAGGGTGGTCATCATCGATCAGGCGACCGATATAGGAGCGGTTGACGCCGAGGCTCGTCTCGACTCGTTCGATGACCGATTCATACATCTCGCCGATCTGCGGCACCTCGATGGAAATCTGCTCACCCACGTCCCATATCCACATGTCCGGCTTTAGTGCCACCAGCACGCGCCCTTCGACAACTTCTTTGTAGACTGGTATCTGGTCCGGCTTCACCGCTCCGACATCCACAGGCACCCAGGCGGTGTTGGCGGCAACCCTCTGCTGCTGCGAAGTATTCAAAGTGGTTTTCTCGTCGGAAAGCACCTGTAGCGGCGGACCTGGCGGCGTGGTCCTGTCGATACTTACGTGGGGGACTGGACCGGAATGATCACCAGGAACCAACAGATACAGTACCAGCATTGACACAAGGACAAACGCCACCGCGAAGGAAAACCACAAACGACGCCTTGCAGTGCCAGGTTGAGGATTATCTGGATCAGGCTTGTCCATTTTTCACGCCGTTTCCACTCCGAAGTGCAACACGGGTTAGTGTCAATTTCTCACAACCCATGTCTCTTTCACCTCTGTGTGATACCTGTATTCCAGAGAATGTAACGTGAAAAGGCGCGGGTTACAAACGAATTATGTTAAGACATAGTGTTAAATACGGTTTATAATGTCTTGTTTATGTTCATAATAACCATATATGGCATCGTGAACCACGACTAACCTGAATATTTCTTACATCAATGGATGAGAACACAGTATCTTTAGTCTTGAAGTACTCAGGTGAATAAAGTATAGATGTAACGTAATGAACAAGATCACACTGAAAAACTTCAGGTGTTTCCGTGAAGAACAGACGACCCGTTTGGCGCCGCTGACACTACTCGTAGGTGAGAACAGCACTGGTAAGACCTCCTTCATGGCAATGCTACGGGCGCTTTGGGATATTGCCTATCGTAATCAGATACCGGACTTCAAGGAAGAACCGTACGACCTCGGTAGTTTTGACGAAATTGCCCATTACCGTGGAGGCAAAGGAGGAAGGGCAGATACATTTCAAGCAGCATTTACTTCTACCAGTGAAAATATTGCCAGATCAAATAAAAAACAAAGAAGAGGGAGTAAACATAAATTTAAACTCTACAATTTCGAAATTGAGTTTGAAAAGAGGGGTACGGCGCCATATCTCAGAAGGAAACGTCTCGCTGGCGATGATACCTGGATAGAGTACAATGCGGGCAAAGAAGAAAAATATCAGATTAAATTTGGGACTCCAAATGGAATTTGGGGATTCCAGAACCGCAATGATCAAAGCCGTTCAATGGATGCTGGTCGTCACATGTACCTACCTTTTATTTATCTATTATTTGAGTTACAACCTTACATTGAAGATCGAAAAAAGGACTATAAATTGGTTCCTTTGCAGGGTAGGGAGCAACCGTGTATAGAAGATTTGGAATTAATTGAACTCCTGGTCGAGACTGATATAGAGGACTTCCCTGGAGATGAAACGCAACCTTATGCAAGCGCACCAGTACGCTCCAAGCCACATCGGACTTATGATCCCGCACGTCCTGTGCAGGACCCTGAAGGCGATTACATACCCATGTACCTCGCAAATACATATTTTCAAGATCCTAAACAGTGGAAAGAACTAAAAATGGCACTTGAAAAGTTTGGCCGAACGGCCGGACTTTTTGATGAACTCTCAATCAAACGTCTAGGCAATAAGGATAGCGAACCTTTTCAAGTGCAGGTCAGAAAATTTGGGAAGACGGCAAAGGGGCCAAGACGCAACTTGATTGATGTGGGCTACGGAATTAGCCAAGTGCTTCCCGTCGTTACCGAGTTGTTGCGTCACAATAGGTCAAAAATGTTCCTGCTGCAGCAGCCAGAAGTGCATCTCCACCCTAGCGCCCAAGCTGCACTGGGTACTTTATTCTGCCAACTTGCCAACCCGAACCGCCAATTGATCGTTGAAACACACAGTGACCATCTGCTTGATCGCGTGCGTATGGATGTCCGAGATGGTTCAACGCCGCTAAAGCCTGACGATGTTTCCATTCTGTTCTTCGAACGCGGTATGTTGGATGTTACTATCCACTCACTCCGTCTGGACCAACAGGGAAATATTCTCAACACCCCACCTGGTTACAGAAGTTTCTTCATGGAGGAGACACGACGGTCTCTGGGATATTGAGGCATGTGTGCGCTTGTTGATGCAAATGTAGCCAGCGAGGTATTCGGCCCCAAACGCAATGAGGCTAGTGACAAGTTTTTCAATTGGCTCAGCACTGGAACTGGAATTCTGGTGGTCGGAGGCCAGCTACAAGAGGAACTCAGCAAGACACAATACCGGGACTGGGGAAGGCAGGCGATACTTTCAGGGAAGATTAAACGAGAAGATCCACATAAAGTTGAAGCTCAAACGTCGAAACTCAAGAACGAGAGAGCCTGTAAATCGAATGACCAGCACATAATAGCCTTGGCTCAACTTAGTGGTGCTCGTTTGTTATTTTCGAATGATGGCGATCTACAACAGGATTTTAAAAACAAAAAATTGATCGATAATCCAAGAGGGCGAGTCTACTCAACAAAGGAAACCAAACACTACGCAAATAGTCATAAAAAACTTTTAGGAATGAATGGTCTTTGCAAAATGACGAAAGTCTAAAGCTAACTGCGCAGGATTACCCGGGCATTAACAATACCCGGTGTATCCTGACGGTCGATGGTAATCTGCCGTACCCTGATACCCCGTTGATCATCGAGCTGGACTATCCATGCAATGAGATCGTCAAAAGACACATTGTCGAACCAGACGCTGACTGCGTCACTACCCTCCGGCTGAAATCGATTGGGTTTTATTCCTGCCTGCTCGGCGGTACTCGACACCTCTGTTATCAGCGATTGTCCCGCGGGTCTGCCAGAGATTGACGCACGTACCTTGTCTTCACTTGCACGCATATATCTGATGAGGCTGGCCTGTCTGTCCCGGTCCAGCAGACTTGCCTGATAATAGGAATTCACCGGCATCCAGATGGCAAAATACAGAAAGAGAATCGCTACCATACCGGCAATAATCGCAGCCAATGCTTTCTCTGATCGTTCCAGGGCATTAAATCTGCTTACAGTTGTACGGAAAAACTCCATCATGAGCCTCCGGAAGACCCGATCTTGATACTGCCGCGCACATTATCCTCTACCTGGGAAATAGTACCGATTTCCGCGGCGAAGCCTTCACTGTTGAGTGTTTGCGAAAACTGCAGAAGTTGTTCGGACCTCGACGCGGTCAGTTGCAAGGTCAGACCGCCGCGACCTTCGCTGTAACTGATGTTATTGACGGTCATTGAGGAACCGGACAAATTGGCGGCAACGCCACTCAACAACGCAATAAACCGGTCTCCGGAAGTGCTTCCTGAGCCGCTGAGGTGTGCATCCCATTGACGACGGACATCCCGTACGTTCTGATCATTCGGAAATACCTCACGATATAGCGTTCTGGCATCCTGTGCGTAGCGATTTGCGGTGATTTGCAGATAAATGCCCTGACCCCAGAGTAAGGATACGTGCAGAAGAAAAGTGCAGACCGC
The DNA here is from genome assembly GCA_026713185.1 of Gammaproteobacteria bacterium. Classification (GTDB taxonomy): domain Bacteria; phylum Pseudomonadota; class Gammaproteobacteria; order Pseudomonadales; family Azotimanducaceae; genus UBA7455. Next base: position 5,967 of record JAPOOX010000093.1, on the reverse strand, counting down.
CAGAATTGCCGCGGATTGCCAAACCCGGAACCCACTCCTGGTCTCTCTGCTGACCTGGAATTCTCCCTGTAGCAGATTGAGAGTTTCTTCGATATTACTGGCTTCGTTTAAGGTATTCCCACCTCTTTCCCGTGTGTGGACATTGAGTAAAACGCCGTCTATGGCCTCTATCTGTGCGAGTTGTATTCTGAGATCTTCCAAATCGTCTTGCCCGGCGTATAGATCAACGATTTCGATATCGGGTATCAATTCTGCCGCAAATGCGATTTGGTGTGATGGCACTGTAAATCCAGCAAATTTTCCGGAACGGAAATGAGCTCGTTTCCCATCAACAGTGATGGATATACCTCTGGTCCACGGTCCTGTCAGAGTATCCGAATACATCAGCGTCGGCTTGACTCCCACATCAGACAAGGTTGATTGCCAACGGTACATATCCTCCAGTGATACCACCGCCACCGATATCTCACCAGCCTCGTTCCTGTCGCCAATGGCAAAATGGCAGTCATCGATATCCAACGCCAGTTGCTCCTCAACAACATTTGGGACAGCCTGCATGATCTGCCGTTGCTGACGACTTGGAACAGCGGCGGCGGTCAGCAATACCTTCTCCCCAGGCACAAGAACAACTACTTCCCCCTGCCAGTTCATGGTTTTCAGAGCCGCGGCAAGTTCATCAGGTGTTCCCTGCCGGACCTGATTCGATACATCGCCATCGCAGACCAGCCATTCGTTGATCTCACCAAATCGGACGATGATTTTATCAACCATTTTCTTTATTCTCGCCGGAATCTTCCAGCGGCTCCTTCAGAATCACCTTCCATCCAAAGTTACGATATAAAACCCGCATATTCCCATTCGTGGAATTACGTTGAATCACACTCGTCAGATAACCATGTCGGTCCAGATTTACAGCCTGAACACGAACCTCAAAATACCTGGATTGTACACCAAGTCCCAGTTCCGAAATGCCCAATCCGGCGACATGAGGAGATTGCAGGAACTCGGTAACCGATTTATACCCGGACTGCCTGTCTCTTTCCTGAATCAACAGATCGACAATGTCAGCAGTCAGTCTGTACGACAGTGACTGCAGAATACCGGCAGACGCAGTGTTGATGTTGACAGGCGTTCTCTGCTCCGGCAATGCGCTCAGGTATGGTGCAAGAACTGCAAATGAGTTGGCATCCATGTCAAGCAGTTGCCTGAGTTCCGATACCTCCACGGCTGGTTGACCGCTGGTGCGGTAAGGTCGCTCAAGACCCAGATAGGCAAAGTCCTCTGCTCCTGATTGACTGACTGCCTCATCGTTGTCCAGCCAGTCGACCAGGCGGTCCAGATACATCGCATCCAGACCGGCATTAGCCAGTAGAACCTGAAATCGAGTCCGTGCCTGATCTCCTTCAGGACCTGGATTTACCAGTGTATTGATGTTGATCCTTCCCTGCAGGTCGTTGATCTGCAACAACACTTCCCCGTCAGTGAACTCAAATTCCATCCCTTGTGCCGCCCATTCTTCCTGAAGATGGTCATGTTTGTCTTCACTCTCATAGTCTTCGCGGAGTATCTGCCGGGCCAGCTCTTCACCACCAAGTGCATACTGTCTTACCTGTCCATGATCAAAGTTGTTCCTGGCCTTGTGGATGACCAGATTTTCATCCAGCATCATGGCTGAGGAAAGAACGACGGTAATAGCCACTACCAACAGTATGGAAATCAGCGCCACACCTGCCTGTTCAGAATGCATCGGAGAACCTCGTTTGTCGCCAGTCATGTCGCTTCTTCTTCAGGTTCTTCTTCAGGTTCTTTTACAAAATCACCTTCTTTAACTTTTTCAGATACTCCCAGGTCCCTTACCGGCACATCCGGTAATACATAGATCCTGCGTATCTCCCCCAACGTCTTTGTCTCCAGGAAAATTTCCAGCGCTCGTGGTGTGATGCCGGTGGTATCATGGGCTGGCCAGAGACTGTGTTGTTCACCATCGTAATCCAGAACGTATACACGGAAGTCAACAACATCATTCAACAACGTCTGGATTACGGGATCGCTCTCCGGAACCCGGTCCAGCACCAGCCAGAAAATCCGCTGCAATATTCTCTTCTGTTCATCATCGTCCTGCAGACGATAGGCGACCCGTTGCATGTCGCTGCGCGGGAACTGCATTGGATTATTCCAGCCCGTTCGCGTGAACTCGAGAATGGGTGTTCCGATATCCTCAATTTGCGAAAACCCGAATGTTGATGTCCCGTCGCCCACCATCAACGGCGGCATCCTGTCACCATACTCATCCCGTATTCCGCGCTGAACGACCTGCAACAGGTCTCCCTCTATAACGTTGAATACGCGGGAAAGCCTGGTTATCGTCTCATTGCTGGCGCCTACCCGGGCCTGAGTATCAATAATCGTACTGAGTAACTGGTATGCACCGAGTCCGATAAAGGCAAAGATCGACACTGCAAACATCACCTCAAGCAGTGTAAATCCTCTTATGGTCCTGCTATAGCCGTGTAATTTCCGCAATCCTGATTCCCGTCCGACCACAGTGGATTGTCCTGGCAAATCAAAGGCATTAAAGGACCCGGATCGAACGTGCAGTCTGCTGGTTTGACGAAATTTCATCAGTAACGCCCAATAAAACCTGTCAATGTCGATAATGCAACGTCCGGGTCCAGTTCATTAAAAACCGATACCTCTATGCGTCTTATCAGATCGTTTTCTGTCTCTGACACATCAAGTACGATCTGCCAATCCCTGTTCGCCATGGTTATCGTAGAGCGTTTTACACCGACAGAGGGATAGTTGTCTTCATCGTCCCGATCGATCATGCGTAAATCCTGTAGCTGGTTCTCCGCAATCCAGCTAGCCATGGTTCTATCCTGAATCAGTCCGGCACGGGATACTGACTGGACTGAACTTTTCAATAACACGACTGAAACAATGGCAAGAATGGCCATGGCAAACATGATTTCAATCAGTGTAAATCCATTTCTTTTTTGCATCAGTCATCATCCCCGACTATTTCCCAATCTACTTCACTGTATCCATCAGTAGAGAGAATACTGTTGAGATTCGGATCATCCAGGTTTTCCATCAGCAGTTTGAAGGGTGTTATCTCTCCACTGGACAACACAAGAACCGGTGGTGGAGACTCTTCGTCTTGATACGGAAGTTGCATAACGTCATCCTCTACAAACAGATTCAACCGAATCCCCCGGGGGAGTGTGTGTGTGGAATAAGGTGGCTCCAGCATCTCCCAGGTCTGTAATTGTTGGTCATACAGATAGAATGCATATTCAAACTGATCTCCATGGATCGTTGTGTTGACTCGAAAGCCATACTCATCAGACCGCATGGCTGCACGGTCGCGAATCATGGAAAACATCACTCTGAGGCGATCAGATTCCTGATCAAAGTGATCGGTCTGCAAGAAGACTGGCAGATTGACGATGGTAATACCGACCATGAGAGAAACGATAACCAGGACTGCCAGGACTTCCAGCAGCGTGTAACCTGAACAGGGTTTGTTACAACTCACTGAGGAGAATATCGGCATCAATACCTTCCCCACCTTCTTTCCGGTCCGCTCCATAGGAATAAACCTCCATGGTACGGTCTTTACTGAAGTAAAGGTAAGGCTCGTCCCATGGGTCAACGGGCGTTTTTTTCAAGTAACCATCCTGGTTCCACCGGCGTGGTTCAGGATACCCCGAAGGCTTTGAAACCAAAGCTTGCAGACCTTGTTCAGTGCTGGGGTAATAGCCATTGTCCAATCGATAGAGTTCCAGCGCATTGGCAATCTGTTGAATATCGATCCGGGCGGCAGTCATCCTTGCTTCATCCGGCCTGCCAATGAAATTGGGTATGATGAGCGCACCCAGAATCCCGAGGATAACCACTACAAACATGACTTCCAGGAGGGTAAATCCCGTTACCGGTTTTGTACTTGTTGGTCTCATTCCGAATTCCTCCTACAACAGTTACGATAAACCAGGACCCTATAGAATCAACTGATTAAGATTGATGATGGGCAGGAGTATGGCCATGACAATTATAAATACTGTACAACCCACAACTAAGAGCATCAAGGGGCCGAACAGGCTCAGCAATATTCCTGTCAGCAATTCAACATCCTGCTGCATGTAGGTTGCCACCTTCTTTAACATTTCATCAAGTTCGCCACTGGACTCACCGCTGGCAATCATATGCAGCATCATGGGTGGAAAGTAGCCGCTTTTTTCCAGCGCTGCATTCAATGTTGAGCCCTCACTGACGTTAACCGAAGCACGGCTGACTGCCTGTTTCAACCATGCGTTTGACAAGACTTCTCCGGTAATTGACATTGCATCAATCAGCGGGACTCCACTTGAGGACAGTATGCTCAAGGTACTGGAAAATTGTGCAGCATTGATACCGCGACTCAATCGCGCTATGACAGGCAGATGCAGCAATCTACGGTCCCAGGCAAGACGGATTGCGGGTACTTTCAACAACCTGCGCAGCAGGACAGTCAGCAATACGATCAGCAGTAAAACATACACCCCATAGTCCACTACGAAATTACTGATGGCAATGATCATTGTCGTCAGAAAGGGTAACTCCTGCCCGGTATCGGAAAAAACTTCCACAATGTCGGGAACAACATATCCGAGCAATCCGGCCAGAATCGCAAGGGTCAGAGTAAACAGCACGACAGGATATATCGCCGCCTGATGGATTTTTGCCCGGGAAACCTGCTGCGATTCGGTAAATTCAGCCAACCGTTCCATTACAAGATCAAGGTGCCCAGCCGATTCACCTGCGGCGACAGTTGCCCGATATGATATCGGAAAGGCATTCGGATACTCGGCAAAACTGTTGGCAAGAGAATAACCTTCCATGACCTGTGATCGCACAGCAGCCAGCATTTTCTGGGTACGGGTATTTTCCGTCTGCCGGGAAACCGCCAGTAAACCTTCTTCAACCGGCAATCCTGCGGCAATCAGCGTTGCCAACTGACGAGTTACAAGAGCCCGTTCGCTGACCGACAGAGATGGTCTGAACCAGTTGAAACTTCGCTTTGATGTTCTTTTTTCACTGGAGGCTTCTACAGAAAGAGGCGCCAGTCCACGGTCCCGGAGTATCTGCCGTACGTGACGGGAGCTGTCTGCTTCGAGTACACCTTTCTGCTCCCTGCCCCGTTCATTCAGCGCGATGTATTCAAAGGCCGCCAATGACTAATCTTCCCTGGCCACACGCGACAGCACTTCATCGACGGAAGTCATACCCGCCAGAATCTTGTCCCGGCCATCATCACGGATTCCAGTTGTTCTGGTGCGTGCATACTTCTCGATCTCAAGTTCTGATACACCGCTGTGAATCATACGACGCAATTCATCATCGATCACCACAACCTCATAGATGCCCATGCGCCCACGGTAACCTGCCTGTGCACACTCATCACACCCCACCGCTCGATACAACGTGGGAGGAGAATGTTTGCTGACATTCAGAAAATCACATTCATATTCGTCAGCAATATAGCTTTCGCGACATGACAGGCAGAGTAATCGAACCAGCCGCTGGGCAACCAGACCGATGATGCTGTTACTCAGAAGATAGGGTTGTACACCCATATTCTCCAGCCGGGTCAGTGCACCCAGCGCTGTATTAGTGTGGATGGTAGAGAGAACAAGGTGTCCCGTAAGACTCGCCTGAACCGATGTATCGGCAGTTTCATAATCACGGATTTCTCCTACCATCACCACATCCGGGTCCTGTCGCAGGATAGCCCGAAGGCCCTTGGCAAAGGTCATGTCCGCCTTGATATTAACCTGTGTCTGTCCGATACCCTCCACGTGATACTCAATGGGGTCCTCTACTGTCAGAATATTCCGGGAGTGGTCATTTAACCGGTCCAGACAGGCATAGAGTGTGGTCGATTTTCCAGATCCTGTGGGTCCGGTAACCAGGATAATGCCATGCGGT
>JAPOOX010000073.1 GCA_026713185.1 Gammaproteobacteria bacterium | reverse complement strand
GGCTGACATCGTGCGCCCCTTGGCGTAGCCTTAAAGATCATTATTTTAACACATCTTAAATCCGACAGACTGCTAGCCTAGGTGCGTGTGTTAGCAACATTTATAAATGTCCGGTTTTAAAACACGCCGATTCAGTCCGAATTGCAACACGGGTCATGCAGGCAATTGCCCTCTCACTAACACAAACAGCATATCAATGCATCAAAATCGGGTGTTGTACTTCGGGGTAGAATCGGCGTTGGCTTAAACTCCGGGTGGACACCCAGAACGAAACCCGACAGTCAGGTACATCATACTTTCTCACTCGAATCCGGTGGTGCGCTGTTCTACGATGAGATTAACTGTGAAATAATATCTTTCCCGTACTCGAAATAGAGAGATCTGATCGGGTGCATATCGCTGATTACTCATTTCACTTCCTCCTATGCTCAGATAATTGCGCAGAGGTGTCCATCAGAGCGTAGAAAGTCCATAACTCTTAACCTGGTGTCCAGAATTTCGGTGGAAGATCTCTTACAAAAATAGAACACGGCAGCGACGCACACCGGAGTAACCAGGCCCAAACGTAATGGAGGTTGTGCGTTACGCATGAATTGAGGTTACCAGAGGGTAGGTAAGGGACTGTGCTCGGGGGACAGATGAAACACGCAGTTCAAAGCCGGCGTTCGATTCTCAACCCGAACTCGCTCGCATCGTTGCTGAGTATACGCAGGATATAGTCGCCGGTATTCAATCGTGCGTTGTCATAGCGTTCGTCGCCTGCATTGCGACCATAGACGGCAATGATCCAGGTGTCACCCGGTGCTGTATAGCCCAAATTGAAGTTCACCAGCCTGCGGTTGCCAATGCGGGTGAACCGGCCAGGGGCAGAGCTTGGTTCCCCCCACATGCTATCCCGGTATGAAAAGTCCAGCCGGCCTGCTACTTCACCGCCGTTGGCCAGCGTCCGGCGATATTCCGGACTGATCGACAGTGTCAACTTCGGAGTGAGCGGCGCCACCGGGCGTACGCCCTGACGGCGTTCGACATCAACCTCCAGGTATCCCAGAGTGAGATGCAGGCGAAACCCGCCAGTCAGGTACAGCATACTTTCCCACTCGAATCCGGTGGTGCGCTGTTCGGCGATGAGATTAACGGTGTTGAATCCCGCTCCAGCCGTGGTGCTCACCTGGTAGGGTAGATCGTCGTATCGGGTATGGAAGAGCGCCGCGCTGAGTTCAATGCCGTCTCGAGGCTGCCCCTTGACTCCCATCTCGTAGTTCACGGCGGTGATGTTGTCGCTGGCTGCAAAGCAGGACGGGTCGCTGAACAGACAATATGGTCGTGCCGGGAATTGTCCGGACTGGTAGCCACTCTGGGTGGTTGCATAGGCCGACAGCCGGTCATTCATGGCGAAATGGACCGACAGGTCCCAACTCGTCTCACGCCAGGATCGCCTGGCGGAGACAAGCCCGATGCCGACATCGGTGCTTGCTCGTTTATTGTCGCGTGTTGTCCGAACACCCCCGCTCACGCGCCAGCGATCTGCTATGCCGTGACTCAGATTGGCGAACACGGCGGTGCTGTCGATTTCCTGGGACAGTTCGAATGCACCTTTAAGTCCCAGGAATACCGTGGGGTTCTGGATGTTGGCGCCATCTTCGGTAAAACGGTAGATGCCAGTTACAAAATCCAGTCCATCGAAGTCTCCATGCAGTTGCGCTTCAATCGAGGCCTGGTCCGCTTCACCCTGCTCGGGGAACCTCATGAAATCATCAAAAAAACCGTCGTCGTCCAGGCCGGCTGCATAGCAGGAGTGCCGAACGCTGCCGATGGCTCTGGCGGTCAGTCGATCGTCAAAAGCCCATTCCGCGGTCACCGCGATACCCCGTGCGGCGTTCGTTACGCGAGTCTGATCCAACTGACCTGTGTTGTTGTCGTAGGGATCGGCAGCAACGTCCGCGTTGCGATAACCGGCAGCGTAGACAGCGCCACCCGGTACTTCATCGATCATTGTTGTGTAAGGGTTGAGGCCGTTTTCGCCGTCGTTGGCATCTGCGGCCATGGTCAACGAAAATCCCGGTGAGGGGTGCCAGGCGAGAGCGAGGCGGCCAGACAACTCACGTGTTTCTCCCACGTCCACGGCGGCATTCGGGAGATTGAGGAATTTGCCAAGTCCGCCGCGCTGTTTGATGCCGGCCGACAGTGTCATGGCAAATCCGCCAGTCAGGTTGGTATCGCCGTGGAAAGTGGCGTCAAGACGTCCTCGGGATCCAACCCTCCCACTGATCTGTGCGCCAGGCTCAACTCCTGGAGGCGCTGTGATGATGTTGATCGCGCCACCGATGGAGTTGCGGCCGTACAAAGTGCCCTGTGGCCCACGCAGCACTTCGACGCGTTCGATGTTCGACAGGTACCAGTGCTGCCCCACCTGGCGGCCCAGATACACGCCATCGACGTATACCCCGACCCCCGGATCGGTAGTGATCAGGTGATCCTGGGTGCCGATGCCCCGAATGAAGGGATTGGCAGAGGAGGTGTGGCCAGCGGAGAATGTGGTGACATTGAGATTGGGTACAAATTTGCCGATATCCACCAGATCGGCTATGCCGCGCTCCTCAAGCAAGCCGCCATCCAGGACACTGAGTGAAGAGGGCACCTCGTATATCCCCTGCTCACGCTTGGTGGCGGTGACGATCACCTCCTCGATCACATGGTCGGTGTTCGGAGTGGCGGTAAGCGCAAACGGCAGGCAGCATAAGGCCGCGAAAAACAGGGGAATGGTATAATTAACTCTCATTTCGCTCCGACTGAAGCCACTGTGCGAGTGCGGCGATGTGATCCGGTGTAGTACCACAGCAGCCGCCGATCAACCGGGCGCCCTGGCGTAGCCAGCCTTTTGCTTCATCGACGAACTCCTCGGGCGACAACGCCGTTCGCCAATCTGGAACGGTGGAGTAGGGCATCTCCGGGTAGACACCGATAGGTCCCTGCCAGCGTTTGCGAATCATCGAGATGGCCGGCGCCACCGCAGCAATTTCGGTGTGCATCACGTTGACGACATCCGGCCCCATGGGAATCAGTGCGTCCAGAATGTCTTCGAAGTCGATGTCCGTGTAGTTGAACCCGACCAGTCCGTGGTCCGCTTCCCGAAGTCGCGCGCTAACACCCAGCCAGCCCGGCAGGCCGGTGGTGAGTGCCGCTGCCATGGCACGCGGGGCATGGTGGGTGTCCTGGAGCATCTCCAGAGCGATGATATCGACGCCAGCGTTGACAAGGATCTCTGCCAACTCCTTCAAGTCAGCGCTTTCGAGTTCGGCTGGCGGGTACTTGCCTCGATCCATGTTCGGGGGCAGATTAGACAGAGAACCGCCGATAGCGACGTCCACTGCAGACTTCCCCGCGGCGTCCCGGGCTTCGGAAGCGAGTTCTACAGCACGGCAGTTGATACGTTCGAATTCGTTGCCAATGCCGGCGGCCTGGAGCAGAGACCGGGCAGTGCCAAAGGTATTGGCGATGATCACTTCTGCACCAGCGTGGATATAAGCGGTGTGAACGGCACGTACGGCTTCAGGGTGGGTGTGGACAGCCAGACCCGACCAGGCGGCGGGGCTCATGGGCACACCGTGACGTTTGAGTTCTGAACCCGTACCGCCATCAATGAGGACAACCTCGTCGCAGGAGAGTTTTTCGGACCAGTTCACTTATATCCCGTTGCTGCCGAACTGCCTATGGTGCAGTCCCTGGGCTCCACCAATCTAAAAACACTGATCCACATCCAGCGCAGGTGCGTCTCCGTCAGGTCTTCCAACCACTACTGCGGGTACGCCGGCAACCGTGGTGTGAGGTGGTACATCCTGCATGACGACGCTGCCGGCGCCGACTTTGGCGCCTTCACCGATGTCAATATTTCCGATGATGGATGCGTTTGCCCCAATGAGCACACCTCTATGAACCTTGGGATGGCGGTCACCGGATTCTTTGCCGGTGCCGCCCAGGGTGACGCCATGCAGAATGGAGACATCATCATGAATCACGGCGGTTTCACCGATGACAAGTCCTGTCGCATGGTCAAACATGATGCCACAGCCGATACGAGCGGCCGGATGAATGTCCACACCGAATATTGAACTCATCTGATGCTGGAAAAAAAAAGCCAGACTGTGGCGGCTTTCTCCCCAGAGCCAGTGCGCAATACGATGTCCCTGCAGGGCATGAAAACCCTTGTAGAAGAGGAAAGGTGTGGAGTAGCTGTTACAGGCTGGATCACGGTTCCGGGTTGCCTTGATGTCTATTTCCGCCGCGTGAATAAGCGATGGTTCAGCGAGATAGGCTTCTTCAATGATTTCGCGAATGGCCATGCTGGAGACAACAGGACTGTCCAGTTTGCTGGCCAAAAGAAAACTCAGTGCACCTTCAATGGTATCGTGGTTCAGTACCGTGGCATGGAAAAAAGTGGACATGATCGGTTCAAATTCTGCCCTGGCCTCAACTTCAGTTCGCATGGCCTGCCAGAGTGAACCTGCTTCGCGAATTTCTGCGATAGTGCGATCAGCGACAAGTTCTTCAACGTAACGTTTGTTAATATTCGAATTCATTTTGTTTCTACTGAAGGTTTACGAAACGGGTGTCATTAAACTACCCATGTGGACACTCAGTTTCCCCTTTTTACGCAGAATTTCAAGGTTCATCATCAAAGGGAGGTCCGTATCCATTTGAATATTCGGTGTTTCTGGCTTTTAATGCGCCATTCATAATTGATTCTTGTCCGAGAATTTAACACCGCGGTGATTACTTCCTGTCAAGCCATTGATTTTTAAACAACAACTTACAAGTGATTACTTCTTATCAAGCCATTGATTTTTAAACAACAGTATGCAAATGTCGCAACTAATACTCCCGTAAGTCGATTTTCTGGACAGGAACACATTAATTGTCAGTCAATATGCAGTTTAACAGTGTTGGCATTGTTGCAAAAACCGGTACAGATCAGGTCCTGGAATCACTTCGCCGGGTCGTGGATTTTCTTGAGTCCCGGTCGGTGGATGTGGTGATGGAAGCTGATTCAGCAGCAATGCTGGGGAACAGTGACGGGTGTGTATTATCGGATATGGGGCAAGACTGTGACCTGGTGATAGCCGTTGGTGGTGATGGCAACATTTTAGGTGCAGCGCGGGCATTGGCGCCGGCCGGGGTCCCGATTCTTGGTGTCAACAGGGGCCGAGTGGGTTTCCTGGCCGATATATCACCTGATGACATTGAATTGAGTATTGGCGATGTGCTGGCAGGAGACTTTGTCATCGAAGAACATTTTCTGCTGGAAGGTGAAGTCTCCGGTCTTGATGCAGAACCCTGTGCACTGAACGAAGTACTGATTCACACTGCCAATTTACCTAAAATGATCGAATTCGATCTCTTTATCAATGACGAGTTCGTCTATAACCAGCATTCGGACGGTCTGATCATTTCCACACCTACCGGGTCTACCGCATATGCATTGTCTGCGGGTGGGCCGATCATGCACCCCAGTCTGGATGCAGTGGTGCTGGTGCCAATGTTCCCGCATACCCTGACCAGCAGACCTCTGGTCATTCCCGGTAGTTTTACCATGAAAGTGGTGATCGGCCCCCACATAGATGTAAAAGCCCGGCTGAGCTTTGATTCACAGATCGAATTCGAGATTGAACCCGGTGAAGAATTGGTGGTGCGAAAGAGAAAGGATCGTTTGAAGCTGATTCATCCGCCAGGGCACAGTTTTTATAATGTCTGTCGCAATAAACTCGATTGGGCGACGCGAGCCGGTGACAAATTGAATGGCCAATGAGTTAAAGATTTATAGCCTCAATGTCGTCCAGGGTATCGATATCCCTTGAAATCCCGGGATCGTCAATTTCAACCTGTATCAATTTGTCCTGGTGGGCGTCCACCACAGGCCGGGCGCCATGATCGCCTTCCAGTGACTGGATTTCGTTGAAGTATGCCTTGTCGAAAATGACAGGATGACCTGGAGTGCCGTTTGATGTCGGGATAACAATGGGCTGCAGGTCCTGATTGGCATTATAGGCATTGATGAGTTTTGTGATGGTTTCTTCTTTGATATAGGGCATGTCGGCGAGGAATATCATCGCGGCATCCATACCAACTGCCTTCTGAATGGCGTTGCTGAGACTGTGCGCCATGCCTTTGGCGGAATCCGGCGCCAGAAAATACGAAATGCCGGGGATGTTGATTTTAGAATCCAGTTCGTCCGCAAATGCCCGGTCGCCAAATCGAAGAACAACCAGTACTGAGTCAAGTGCTTTCGCTGCAATGTTGATTGTATTTTCAATCAACATGTTGCCGTTTTGGAGTGTCGTTTTTCGCTTGTCATCACCGAATCGTCTGCTGCTGCCGGCAGCCAGAATGATCGCACCAACCATTATGTTTGCCTCATCCCCGCCTATCCGGCTGCAACTTCACGGAAATCTGCTGATACAACCTCTTCTTTTTTTGCGGACCGAAGCGCGGTAAGTTGTGCAAGGATAGCGATTGCAATCTCCGCGGGAGTTTTACTGCCTATGGGCAATCCCACTGGGCCATGCAGTTTGCCGATTTCAGTATCGGAGAGATCCAGCATCTTCAATCGTTCACGCCGTTTGGCCGAGGTGCGGGTTGATCCCATGGCGCCGACGAAGAAAGCGTCTGTTTTAAGGGCTTCCATTAATCCCATATCGTCAATCCTGGGGTCGTGGGTCAGTGCAACAATGGCGGAAAAGTGATCGTTTGCATGGATTTTAACGGCATCGTCCGGCATGTCGTTGACCAGTTGTACGCCCTCTATTGGCCATTGTTCTATCATCTCTTCACGAGGGTCGCAGACAATAACGTGATAGTCCAGCATTCGAGCTATTTCAGAAAGATACATGGAGACCTGTCCTGCACCGATAAGGAACAGACGATAACGTGGACCATAGGTCTGGATGAGTGTTTTTCCCCCTGGGCTGTCCTGGTCGAAATCACCGATAAACCTGAGGTGCCTGTATCGGTCTTTGTCTTCGACTGTCATGCTGCCGTTTGAAATATCCAGAGTACGCTCTATACATTCACGCATTTCCAGTCGTTTAACGATCTGGCGAAGTGTCTGCAGGTGTCGTTGGTCAGGTATGGGTTCGATCACAACATGCAGTTGGCCGCCGCAGGGTAACTGGTAACGTTCAACTTCCTCCTGAGTTGCCCCGTAGATGAGCAATTCCGGCTTTTCAGCCGCCAGGGAACCGTTTTTTAATCTGTCCAGAAGATCTTCCTCAATGCAGCCGCCAGACAGTGAACCAGCGACGTGACCCTGGTCATTGCAGCAGAGGAGAGAACCCACAGGGCGCGGCGAAGAACCCCAGGTCTTTACGACGGTACACAGCCAGGCCATCTGCCGATTTTCCACCCAGCGTATCAGCTGGGAGAGTACCTGTTGATCAGCATTCTCCATTTCAGTGAAAATCTCCTTCGTCATCAGACGGTGTTAACATACATCGGCAAGTTTACAACTTTTTACCGCACAGCACTATTGAGGGCTAATTTTGAGAGCCTTCAGCGAGCCAAAAACTCGCCATGCCGCTGTCGCGGAGCAAACAGGTTGGCTTACCTGGATTTTCTGCGTTATGTTTGATGAGAGCCTTCAGCGGGCCAAAAACTCGCCATGCTGCTGTCGCGGAGCAAACAGGTTGGCTTACCTGGATTTTCTGCGTTATGTTTGATGAGAGTCCCCATTGAGTGATTTCAGCATTGTGAATCGCATGGCAATTTCAGTACAGGTGTACAGTATTCAGACAAGAGTTTTGAATGATTACTGACCCCTGGGCTGTTGTTCGCCGATATCCATTGACCTGCATGATTATTTTGGTCAATGTCGTTTTATATCCCGTAACGTCTGGACTGGATTCCGGCGATGTCACCGGGTTGTTCCAGCATATGACGTTTCTTGAATTCCAGGAGCGTGGCCCCTATCAGTATTTTGCGAACCTGACCCATACTATAGAATCAGGCCAGTACTGGCGACTGCTTACGCCAATGTTTCTGCACTTCGGCTTGTTGCATATCGTATTCAATCTGCTCTGGGTCTGGGAAGTGGGTCGAAGAATAGAATTGGTCAATGGCTCCCTGGTGTTACTGCTGGTGACCCTGACAAGTTCCCTGTTGGCAAATTTCATGCAGTACTTTTTGTACGGACCATCGTTTTTTGGTGGCATGTCAGGTGTAGTATTTGGCTTCCTGGGATACAGCCTGGTATGGAGCCGAATGGTTCCGAGGCGAACAACCGGACTGCCACCGGGTCTCTATATTTTCATGCTGGTTTATCTGGCGGTCGGCTTTACCGGGGCAATTGACCTGTTGGGACTGGGGTCGCTGGCGAATGGAGCGCATCTTGGAGGCTTGGTTGGCGGTGTTTTGATCGGAATTGTTGCCGGAGGAATAAACAGGCGGCCCAGGTGACCTGCCGAGGCCTGTGCGATAAGATTACTTCCCCCAAGTTATGAACCCGGACCATGAAAGACAGCCAACCAAAAGTCATTCACCGCAGGAACTATGCGGTTCCGCCATATCTGCTTGAAGAGACCGACCTGCATGTGGATATCCATGAACAATCTACTGTTGTGACGACATCTTTGCAGGTACGGCGTAATCCCGATGCCGATTCGGTACAACCAGATCTGGTGTTGAATGGCGGTCAGGACATGGAGACAAGATCAGTTGCTATTGATGGCAGGGAACTCCTGTCCAATGAATACGGGATCGATGATGAAATGTTGACGGTTTATAACGTACCAGAGTCATTTACGTTGAAAACCCGGGTTGAGATCCGACCGCAGGACAATCTGTCACTGGAAGGTTTATATCAATCGGGGGATATGCTCTGTACACAATGTGAAGCAGAGGGTTTTCGGAACATCACATGGTATCCGGACCGTCCGGATGTGATGTCGAAATTCAGCACCACTATTGTTGCCGACAAAAAAAAGTATCCGGTACTGTTATCAAACGGTAACGACATTGAAAGGGG
>JAPOOX010000078.1 GCA_026713185.1 Gammaproteobacteria bacterium | reverse complement strand
GTAAAAATACCTGAAACAGGCTGGATTTTCCATTTGTAGTGCCAGAACAACTTTTTTATCATCCTAACTGACTGATATTTATATAATTTTAAAATAGCCTGTTAAACTTGGGCTAGGGCGGTGGATGGCACATCACATCGCCGAAGTAATGCAGGACGTGGAAAAATTCACAGGACGGGAAAGGACTGAAGCTGAAGATCGATGTCGTGAAGCAATTCTTTCTCTTTGGAAACACATTAACGATTTTCCTAGAGGACACCGCCCGTTAGCAGATATCGAACCGCTTCTCGCAACAATCAAAGTGCTTGATCCTGAGAACAGGGAATATTTCTATCTATCGGAAGCCAAATCCTTACTTGAAAATTCTACGCTCTCAGAAGAAACAAAAAGCTGGTTAGAGTCGGCACGCGGGATTGATTATTCGGCACGTGTTTTAATCAGTATGTGTCTTAACAAAGCCGCCAGCGATATCGCTCAGGATAAGCTTGACTGGCTTAAGCTCGCCGAATCTCTTGACGCAGATCTTCCTCTTACGCGTGTGGTCAGAATTGTTTCAGAAAAAGATCAAAAGTTTGAGGACGAGCATCAAAAAAATATTCGAACGAAGGTAGTGAATACACTTAAAAAACAGCACGGTCGCCTGGAGGCAATGGTCGACCTGGCGCAGATGTTGATACAGGATATTGAAGCGGAAATTAAGGAGCTAGAAGATTGATCTGCTCGGTTGAAAGTAGACTGACTTTGAGTGTTCAAATTCACCTCATCTACTGAATATATTTTGTTATTGTGCCTGAGTACTATTGATCGTTTTTTTTAAGCATTTGCATAATTTCCTGCTTTGAACGCTTACGCCGATGCTGCCCATTAATTGCCAACCGAGTGTGAATTTGTGGCTGGAAAATAGCGCTGTCGAAAAGGTCAAATCACATCCCTGATTCCGAGTCTGGAATCCCTTCGGTTAGCCTGTGTAGTCTGGTAGTTGGTAGCGCACGAGGAGTACGCTTACCCGTGGACAACCGGATGAAACCTATTGTGTATTGTGACCGGGACCGAAGGCATCCCAGTATTTGCGAGAAAGTTTCTGCGCCTCTGCAATGTTTGCGCGGGTCATTTTTCCAGTCAGGATTTCTTTTGCATTTTTGGAATTCTGAATGCCCTGTGCAGAGGCAATACTGATCCAGGCGTAAGCTTGTATGTTGTCTTCGGGTACGCCATCACCATTGCCGTACATAACACCAAGATTGTACTGCGCCAAGGCAACTCCTTGTTCTGCGGCCTGGCGGTACCAGCGCACGGCCTCGGCATCATCCTCGGGTACACCTTCACCATTGCCGTACATAAAACCAAGATTGTATTGCGCCAAGGCAACTCCTTGTTCTGCGGCCTGGCGGTACCAGTGCACTGCCTCGGCATCATCCTCGGGTACACCTTCGCCATTGCCGTACATAAAACCAAGATTGAACTGCGCTGAGGCATGTCCCTGTTCTGCGGCCTGGCGGTACCAGTGCACTGCCTCGGCATCATCCTCGGGTACACCTTCGCCATTGTCGTACATAACACCAAGACTGTTCAGTGCCTTGGCAAGTCCCTGTTCTGCGGCCTGGCGGTACCAGCGCACGGCCTCGGCGTCATCCTCGGGTACACCTATGCCATTGTCGTACATAACACCAAGATAGAACTGTGCTAAGGCAAGTCCCTGTTCTGCGGCCTGACGGTACCAGTGCACGGCCTCGGCATCATCCTCAGGTACACCTTCGCCATTGGCGTACATACCACCAAGAAAGTACTGTGCCTGGGCATGTCCCTGTTCCGCGGCCTGGCGGAACCAGCGCACTGCCTCGGCATAGTCCTCGGGTACGCCTGCTCCTTTGACGTACATAACACCAAGAGTGAACTGTGCTTGGGCATAACCCTGTTCTGCGGCTTGGCGGTACCAGTGCACGGCCTGGGCATAATCCTCGGGTACACCTTCGCCATTGGCGTACATAAGACCAAGAGTGAACTGTGCTTGGGCATGTCCCTGTTCCGCGGCCTGGCGGTACCAGCGCACGGCCTCGGCATCATCCTCAGGTACACCTTCGCCATTGGCGTACATACCACCAAGAAAGAACTGCGCTGAGGAAAGTCCCTGTTCTGCGGCTTGGCGGTACCAGCGCAGGACCTCGGTGTCATCTTCGGGTAAGCCTTCAGCATTGGCGTACATATCAACAAGATCAAACTGCGCATCAGCATTGACCCGTTCCGCAGATTTCTTTACAGCATCGGAATAATCCTCCGCAGCATGTGCCGAACTTGTAAACAGCATCAAGTATATTAGTAGATACCTCAACATCCCGGGAATATAGCATGATTCGCACTTATTGGTATTTCCACATCCCTGATATTAAAACTCTTTGGTACTGACAATGCCCGAAAATCTTACCGAGTAAGATTTACTCAAAATGTATACTTTTTTTAGGCTGCCTTGAAGAAACCTTGTGATGACGGTACCTCCCATGTTGTGCTCAGTCCCATAGTGTTTATGGGCCGGCTGGTAACTCTGGTGCCTAATCCGAGGGTATACCTGACGAGATTTTATGGAGTCTTTTTCGCCGAATAGTCGATCACGTAAATATGACGTACTGATCTTCCCTCGAAATTCTGGACACCAATTTAAAAGTTATATTACGAATACACAAAGTGGTGTGCAGAAAATCACCCCTTGGGGTAATTGCATGGCGTTTGCGAATTCGCAGCACCTCCATTGCGGACCACTTGCCGTTCTTCCAGGGTGGTTAGACACCGCGCTGATCGAGCACCACGGGGCAATAACTCCAAACGGCTAGCGGTATTGACTACATTCACTGATAATGGGCAGGTACAAGGCATCATGCGCCGTGAACCGCTGCTGATTAGCAGTGGTGTTAGTGACAACCCGAGCAACAAATCATGGCTGATCTTGATTGGTGGCAACAGGCGGAGAATATCATTCTGGTAAGTGCCAGTGGCGTCGGTAAAACACACATAGCAGCGGCGTTGGGACATCAATAGCGATTGAAAGCTCGCGCTTTCTTGTAATTGATCGCACAACAAGTGCGTTGCAAACTGTTCCCGGCAATGGCATTGGTTGAGGAGCTACAACAGGCAAATGAATAACTTGAGTTGTTGGCATACATGTCACGCCTTGACAAATACCGGGTCATCATCATTGATGACATCGGTTATGTTAAAAAAACCAATACTCAGACCCAGGTACTGTTTGAGTTCATCGCACATCGCTACGAGAGCAGCAGTCTGGTGATTATGGCGAACCAACCCTTCAGCGAATGGGACTCAATCTTCCCAGACAACATCATGACTGTGGCCGCCATTGATTGACTCATACATCATGCCAGTATCATTAAGTTAGAAGATGGAAGTTATCGCCGACACCAACAAATGAAAAAAAAGAAAAGAAAAACCGGCAAAGATAATTGACGCCAGACTCAGCATTACGCAACCGAACTGTAGCGAAAAGGGTCGGCCAGCTAAATAGCACCCCTTGCTAATCCAGCATAATCGGAGTGTTCCCCGCTCTCGAACTTACGCACTACGATGTACATCACGACTTTTTTTCTACGAGATACCATTGGTATTTCCTAATACCGGCTTTTCTCAACAATGTCAGGTACCATAAAAGAGTCTTAAAGCCAGTGCAGGCTTGAGTTTTCACCAGAATTAATTATACACATCGATAAAGAGGTATCCTAAAACGGGATATCGTCGTCAAAATCATCCTCAGGTGGCGGTTCCAATTCATTCTGACTACGACGGGATGGACCACCGGATGGAGCTGATGTATCCGATGACATGCCACCGCGACTGTCGAGCATCTGCATTTCATTCGCCACAATTTCGGTAGTGTAATGCTTCTGCCCGTCTCTCTCCCACTGCCGTGTGCGCAATTCCCCTTCCAGATAAACTTTGGAACCTTTCCGCAGGTATTCATTCACTATTTCTGCCAGACGGTTAAAAAACACAACCCGATGCCACTCGGTCCTGTCTCTGTTCTCACCTGTCTCCCGGTCCTTCCAGCCTTTTGTCGTCGCCACCGTAATATTAGTGACCGGATTACCGTTCGGCATATAACGGGTTTCCGGATCCTGACCCAGATTACCCACCAGTATGACTTTGTTAATTCCCCGTGCCATCGCTCTCTCCTGTGCCTGTTATTCCTATGTACTGCAAGTCTTTTTCATCGAAGCTGGTACTGTCAACTTTCAGGTATGCTACACCTTCTTTTTCCACCAGTACTACATCAAGTACGCCACCCATGGATGATAACCTTTCTATAAAACTATTGGCAGAGACTCCCCTGGATATATCGAAATTAATAGTCCTGCTCTCGACACTGTTTAGATTTTGAAGCTTGAGAGACAGGATAAACCACAGAAGACAGATGACGCCATTAACGTACATCACGTGCGAAATATCGCCCACAGTCAATATCAATCCTCCTACAAGTCCACCCAGAAATGTGCCAGTGAACTGAAATGTGGAATAGACCCCCATACCGGTTCCGCGTGCACCCGCTGCAACTGACCGGCTGACATGCGCTGGAAGCAGGATTTCCAGCAGGTTGAATGCTATAAAAAACCCCAATATCAATATCAACATGGAGAAATAGCCGTTGTCCATTCCCAATCCGGTCAATGAAGCAAACATCAGAACGATCGACACTGACATGATACTTTTGGATTGTCCTTTCCTGTCAGACAACCAGATAAAGGGAGACATGATGATTGCAGAAGCCAGCAGGATTCCCAGGTAGTAGATTGAATGAACAGCTTCGTTTATGCCAATACCTTTCAGCATAAGTGGAAACACCAGAAATCCCGACGTCAGAAAAAAGTGCAGAAACATCACACCAACATAAATCGGAATGAGCGCAGGATTGAACAGTATTGATCGTAGCTTTTCGGTAACGACAGCGGTATTCAGATTCGTTTTTATAACCGTGGGTGTCGGAATGACCTTCCAGACCAGCAGTATTCCAATAACACCGGTAACAGCGGAGAACAGGAATATGCTGGAATGGCCAAACCAGGTGGCGAGTGCAGGACCAATAACAACAGATAACCCGAAAGACCCGGCAATGCCAACGCCAATAATGGCCATTGCCTTTGAACGATGCTCTATCCTCGTCAGATCCGATATCAACGCAAACAAGGTACTCGCTATGGCGCCGCATCCCTGCAACAAACGGCCGAACAATATACTGTAGATATCATTCGAAAAACCCGCAATCAGACTACCCATGACAAATATTCCAAGCCCCAGGACTATAATGCACTTACGCCCAAATTGATCTGACAGCAGACCCATGGGAATCTGAAGAATTGCCTGGGACAGTCCATAAATACCCACCGCTATTCCAATCAACAAGGGAGTGCTGTTTTCTACTTTATCGGCAACGAGGGGCAGTACAGGCAGGATGGCAAATAAACCAAGCATTCGCACCATGAACAGTATTGCGATGGAAACTGCCGAGCGTATCTCCAGATTATTCATTGTCAAAACTTATATGCAAACCCGTATGGATAACCGGAGCCTTCAGCGGGCCAAAAACTCGCCCTGCCGCTGTCGCGGAGCAAACAGGCCGGCTTATTTGGATTTTATTCGTCATGTTTGATAAGAGGTGAGGAAACAGCTTGCCGGATTAGACATCTGTCGCTGTAGAAACAAGACCTGTTGGGAACTGGTGACATTTCGGGCTTTGCCTGGAAGTATACAAACTTATATTATCTGTCCCCCTTCAATCCGATACGTCTGTAGGAAAACATTTATTTTCAAGCGATATCAGATGATAACAAATTCAGCCAGTTCGCACAGGCATCACCTGTTAATTCGCAATCTGTCATACTCATTCCTCTTACAGAAAGATGCAGCAATTCGTCGTGACTATGGAACAAAATCGTTATGAGTGATATTTCGATTCGGGGTGCACGTACACACAACCTCAAGAATATTGATCTGGACATCCCCAGAAACCGACTGGTGGTGGTCACAGGGCTCTCTGGTTCCGGCAAGTCTTCACTGGCATTTGATACGCTCTATGCAGAAGGTCAAAGACGTTATGTGGAATCGCTTTCCGCTTATGCCCGTCAGTTTCTGTCACTCATGGAAAAACCGGATGTTGATCATATCGAAGGACTTTCACCAGCGATTTCCATAGAACAGAAGTCAACCAGCCATAATCCACGATCAACAGTAGGAACGATTACCGAGATCTATGATTACCTGCGATTACTGTTTGCACGGGTTGGTGAACCACATTGTCCGGTCCACGGAATCAAACTGGAAGCGCAATCAGTGAGCCAGATGGTGGACCATGTACTGTCACTGGATGGGGCAGGCCGGGTCATGCTGCTCGCACCCATGATAAAAGAAAGGAAAGGAGAGCATCTTCATTTATTCAGGGAATTAAAATCCCAGGGATATGTCCGTGCCCGGATCAACGGGATTGTTACTGAACTGGATGACCTGCCGGTACTCGATAAAAACAGGCAACACACCATTGAAGTCGTCATTGATCGTTTCCGGATACGTGACGATATCCGGGTCAGACTGGCAGATTCTTTCGAAACGGCTGTACAGATCTCTGAAGGTTTGGCAGGCATATCATTTATGGATGAAGAAAGGGATGAAATTTTGTTTTCAGCACGTTTCGCCTGCCCTCTCTGCCAGCATTCCATTGCGGAACTCGAGCCCCGGTTCTTTTCCTTCAACAACCCGGCCGGGGCTTGCAAGACCTGTGATGGTCTCGGAATAAATCAGTTTTTTGACCCGGGAAACGTGGTAAGAAATCCTGAAATCAGCCTGGCCGAAGGCGCCATACATGGTTGGGACAGGCGCAACATATATTATTATCAAATGTTGTGCAGCATTGCCGATCATTTTGGTTTTCCGCTGGATACTCCTTTTGGTCAACTACAACCGCATTTTCAACATCTCGTTCTTTATGGCAGTAAAAAAGAAAAAATCCGCTTCCGTTACGTCAACGACAAAGGGAATGAATACACGCGGGCTCATGCCTTCGAAGGCATTATCCCCAATATGGAACGACGCTTTCGCAATACTGACTCACAGATGGTCAGAGATAATCTTGCAAAATTTCTGAGTACTCAACCCTGTCCGGAATGTAATGGCAGCCGACTTAACAGCGATGCCCGGGCTGTCACTATCAACGGAAATTCGTTGTCTGATATAACGGGTCTTTCGATACACGATTGTCATGCGTACTTCAGTGCACTGACGCTTCCCGGGCAGCGTGGAAAAGTGGCAGACAAAATTCTCAAGGAAATCAGATCACGGCTCAGTTTCCTGATGTCCGTTGGTCTTAACTACCTGACGCTGTCACGCAGCGCCGGTACGCTCTCCGGCGGTGAATCCCAGAGAATCAGACTGGCCAGTCAGATTGGAGCGGGTCTGGTAGGCGTAATGTATATCCTTGATGAGCCGTCTATTGGTCTGCATCAACGAGACAATGCACGTCTGTTGGATACATTGACTCGACTACGTAATCTTGGCAATACCGTTATCGTGGTTGAACACGATGAAGAGGCTATAAAAACCGCTGATTTCATTATTGATATTGGTCCCGGAGCCGGTGTTCATGGTGGAGAGGTTGTTGCAAAGGGCTCACTGGCAGATGTTTGCGAAAATCCGGAATCCATTACCGGCCAGTATCTATCCTCTGTGAAAAACATTCCGGTTCCACGGATACGACACTCCTTTGATGAGAACAGGGTTCTGACATTATCGGGAGCAAGAGGCAACAATCTCAAGGACATTACACTGATCGTTCCCCTGGGTCTTCTGACCTGTATCACCGGTGTTTCAGGGTCAGGTAAATCAACATTGATCAATCAAACCCTCTACCCGATCGCAGCGAGGGAACTCAATGGCGCCACTACCCCTGAAATCGCAGACTATGAATCAATAGAGGGGTTGAAACAATTGGACAAAGTCGTCGAAATTGATCAAAGCCCGATTGGCAGAACACCCCGGTCCAACCCGGCAACCTATACCAACATGTTTACACCGATCAGAGAACTCTTTGCAGCGACACCCGAAGCACGGTCCAGGGGCTATAAACCCGGGCGTTTCAGTTTTAACGTCAAAGGCGGGAGATGTGAAGCGTGTCGGGGTGACGGGCTGATCAAAGTAGAAATGCATTTTCTGCCGGATATCTACGTGACCTGCGATGAGTGTAAGGGCAAGCGGTACAATCGTGAAACACTGGAGATCAGATACAGAGGCAAGTCTATTGACGATATTCTGAATATGACTGTTGAGGAAGCTTATGAGTTTTTCTCTGTTGTGCCAATGATTGCACGACGTCTGCATACCCTGTTGGACGTTGGCCTTGGATACATACATCTGGGTCAGAGTGCGACAACATTATCGGGCGGAGAGGCACAACGGGTGAAACTCTCGCGGGAACTTTCCAAACGCGATACCGGTAAAACACTGTACATACTTGATGAGCCAACCACCGGCCTGCACTTTCACGATATACAGCAATTTCTTGAGGTCATCAATCAACTACGTGACCATGGCAATACCATTATCGTGATTGAACACAATCTTGACGTCATCAAAACTGCGGACTGGGTCATCGACCTGGGACCGGAAGGCGGAGGAGAAGGCGGAGAGATCATAGCAACCGGGACACCGGAACAATTATCCCGTTGCAGTCACTCATTTACCGGGCAATTTTTGAAGACAGCCCTGAGCCGGTAGACAAATAATTTTTCAATCAGTCTCTATTCTTCGTCAAAATCGTCGTCTTCATCAAACTCGGGCAGCGGTCTGCCAACCAGTTCAATGAATGCCATAGGCGCTGCATCACCGGTCCTGAATCCACACTTCAGTATCCTGGTATAGCCACCCGGGCGTTCCTTGTACCTGGGTCCCAATTCGGAAAATAACTTCCCTACTGCCGCTTTGCTTCCAGTCCGTGCGAACGCCAGACGACGATGGGCGACGGAATCATTTTTCGCCAGCGTTATCAGCGGTTCCGCAACCCGTTTCAATTCACGTGCTTTAGGCACCGTGGTTTTAATCACCTCGTGTTCAAAAAGAGAACAGGACATGTTGCGAAACATGGCTTTTCGATGGGCACTATTTCTATTGAGATGTCTACCGCTTTTACGGTGGCGCATGGCACTAATCCTGATATCGCTGGTTATTCAATTCCGTAGTGTCTAACCCAAAACCCTGTCATCTCCACGCAAACTGGTCGGGGGCCAGTTTTCCAGACGCATACCCAGAGCAAGTCCTCTGGTTGCAAGTACGTCTTTTATTTCCGTAAGAGATTTCTTTCCAAGATTTGGTGTCTTCAACAACTCGACTTCGGTGCGTCGTATCAAATCGCCAATGTAGTAAATATTTTCTGCTTTAAGACAATTGGCTGATCTTACAGTCAGTTCAAGATCATCCACGGGTCTAAGCAGTACCGGGTCGATTTCGTCCTGTTTTTCTTCAAGTTCCGGTTCCTGTTCTTTCTCCAGGTCGACAAACACAGAAACCTGCTGTCGCAGAATTGTCGCTGCACGTCGAATGGCTTCCTCTGGATCAAGCGTCCCGTTACTTTCCAGATCAATGATAAGTTTGTCCAGGTCTGTTCGCTGCTCAACCCGGGCACTGTCTACCTTGTAGGAGACCCGTCGGATTGGGCTGTATGACGCGTCAAGCAAAAGACTGCCAATAACCCGTCCTTCTTCTTCTCCAGTCATCCTGATATCTGCTGGTTCATAACCTCGTCCACGACCAACTTTGGCGCGAATGCGTAAGGATCCGTTTTCGTTGATATGCGCAATGACGTGATCCGGGTTGGCGATTTCAACATCATGGCTCAGTTGGAAGTCTCCTGCAGTGGCTATACCAGAGCCGGATTTTTCCAGGATCAATTCAGCATCGTCAGTGGTATTCAACTTGACTGCCACACCTTTCAGGTTGAGGAGAATTTCGATTACATCTTCCTGAATACCCTCAATTGTGCTGTATTCATGCAGAACACCGTCGATTTCCACTTCCACAATGGCACAACCTGGCATTGAAGAAAGCAGTATTCGACGAAGAGCATTGCCCAACGTGTGGCCGAATCCTCTCTCAAGAGGTTCGAGAATGACGGTAGCACGGGTATTGTTCAGCTGCTCTACCTGAATATGCTTTGGCGCCAGAAACTCTAATGATGAATGGGGCATAAATACACCTGTCGATGAAAATTGGAAAATTACCTGATTACTTGGAGTACAGTTCTACGATCAGACTTTCGTTAATCTCTGCCGGCAACTCATCTCTTTCAGGATAAGTTTTAAACAGTCCACTCAAGTCGTCCTGGTTGACTTCTACCCATCCCACAGAGGATCGCTGTGCCGCCAAAGCCAGTGCGCCTTGAATTCGCAATTGGCTTTTTGATCTTTCCCTGATGGCAATCACATCTCCTGCAGCAACCTGGTAGGAGGGGATATTAACTACAGAGCCGTTTACCAGAATGGATTTATGCGACACCAACTGCCGGGATTCTGCCCGTGTGGATCCAAATCCCATGCGATAAACAACATTATCCAGTCGACGTTCAAGAATCCGCAGCAGGTTTTCACCCGTTGCACCTTTTTGTCGGTCGGCTTTCTTGTAGTAATTTCGAAACTGTTTTTCCAGCACACCATATAAACGGCGTACTTTCTGTTTTTCACGTAATTGAATAGCGTAATCCAGCAGACGCTCTCTGTGGTGGCCATGTTGCCCTGGCAGATTTTCTATTCGGCACTTTGATTCAATTGGCCTTACGCCACTTTTCAAAAACAGGTCAGTTCCCTCTCTTCGGGATAACTTCAATTTCGGTCCGAGATATCGAGCCATTATCGTCTCCTCACTTACACCCGGCGCTTCTTGGGTGGTCTGCATCCATTATGCGGTATGGGGGTTACGTCGGTAATATTGGTGATACGAAACCCGACTCCATTCAATGCACGAACAGCTGCTTCACGTCCTGGTCCGGGACCTTTTACGAATACTTCCAGATTCTGCAGGCCGTATTCCAGGGCAGCATTGCCTGCACGTTCTGCCGCTATCTGGGCAGCAAACGGTGTACTTTTTCTGGCGCCACGAAAACCTGACCCGCCAGCTGTTGCCCATGCCAGCGCACCACCCTGTCGATCGGTAATGGTCACGATTGTATTGTTGAAGGACGCATGAATATGCGCGAGCCCATCTGCAATTTGCCGTTTTCCCCGGCGCCTTGAAGGTTCGGCTGCTGTGGTTCCCGTCTCTGACTGTTCACTCATCATCTATTTCCTGATTGGCTTCTTGGGCCCCTTCCTGGTTCTGGCATTGGTTTTGGAGCGCTGTCCGTGAACCGGAAGATTTCGCCGGTGGCGTATGCCGCGATAGCAACCCAGATCCAACAGACGTTTAATGTTCAATTGTTCTCCGCGGCGCAGATCGCCTTCAACTGTCAACGTGGCAATCCCACTCCGAAGTCTGTCCAACTCTTCTTCACTCAAATCCTGCATCTTTGTGGAAGGGTTTACGCCACTGGTATCGCACAGATTGCGTGCAGTCTTGCGGCCTATGCCATAGATATAGGTCAGTGAAACTTCCGCATGTTTATTATCCGGTATATTGATCCCCGCTAAACGTGCCATATTGATACTCCCAAAAGACCGTCAGTTAACCCTGACGCTGCTTGTGCCGTGGTTCCGTACAGATTACCCGCACTGTGCCCTTGCGTCGGATAACCCGGCAGTTTCGGCACATTTTTTTTACGGATGCTCTTACTTTCATTGTCCTGCTCCATTCTTATCTATTCAGATCAGTTCTGAACGATTCTTCCTGTTCGTGTCCCATGCATTCTCAACGTCGCCTGCCAAAATTATGCAGGTTTGATTTTTTCATCAATGATTCGTACTGATGTGACATCAGGTGCGTTTGTACCTGGGACATAAAATCCATCACCACAACAACCACGATCAACAGTGCCGTACCACCTAGCTGGAATGTAATGTTGAACTGTACAATCAGGAACTGCGGTAACAGGCAGACAGCCGTCATGTAGAGAGATCCAAACAGCGTGAGTCGGGTCAGGATAGTGTCGATGTATCGGGCGGTCTGTTCTCCGGGACGATATCCGGGAATAAACGCACCAGATCTCTTTAGATTATCTGCTACTTCCCTGGGATTATACATGATCGAGGTGTACCAGAAGCAGAAGAATATTATACCGATAGAGAATAGAATGATGTTCAGTGGCTGCCCAGGTGCAATCTGCAGACTCAGTTCCTGCAGCCATTCCATATCCGGTGACTGTCCGAACCACTGACCTATCGAAGCGGGAAACAGTAACAGGCTGCTGGCAAAAATAGCCGGTATAACACCAGCCATATTGACCTTCAGGGGCAGTTCCGTGGTTTGCGAAGCATACGCTCCCCTACCCTGTTGTCGTCTTGTATTCAGTGTAATCTTCCGCTGTCCCCTCTCTACAAATACCACGAACGCAACAATGAGTATGGCCAGTGCACCAATAATAAGAAGAGCCATGATTGAAATCTCACCCTGGCGTGCCTGCTCGAATGACTGACCTATCGCACTGGGGAAACTGGCCACGATACCCGCGAATATGAGGATGGAAATGCCATTGCCTACACCTCTTTCGGTCACTTGTTCTCCCAGCCACATCAGGAACATGGCGCCGGTGACCAGCGTGGTGATGGCGACAAAATGAAATGCTATCGTACTCTCATAGGAAAGTCCCTGGGACGCAAGCCCGCTACTGAACGCAAACCCCTGAATCGTAGCAAGCAACAGTGTGCCGTAGCGCTTGTACTGCGCAATCTTGCGTCGGCCCGACTCACCTTCCTTTCGCAACTGTTGCAGCGAAGGGGTAGTCGCCACCAGAAGTTCTCCGATGATTGATGCTGAGATATAGGGCATGATACCCAGGGCAAGGATGCTCATTCTCTCCAGTGCACCGCCTGAGAACATATTGAACAGGTCCAGTATTCCGCCCTGATTCTGATCAAACAGGGCTCTCAGATTATCTGGATTTATGCCCGGCACCGGAATGTGACTACCGATCCGGTACACGACGATGGCCAGCAACACATACATGAGTCGCTGTCTCAACTCGGAGAGACCTCTGCCTCTGCCAGCCTGCCCTTGCATGGTAGTAGTCATTTTCCTGTTCTCGATCCTTTTCCGGCTACTGGTCCTGGATTGATCCACCCGCAGCTTCTATTGCTGACCGGGCTCCTCTGGTGACACCAATCCCCTTCAGGGTAACTGCCTTCGACAAATTGCCTGACAGCATGACTCGTGCACGCTTCATGTTGTCACTAATGACATTGGCATCTTTGAGCGCTTTGAGATCAATCACTTCTGCATCTACTTTTTCCAATTCGGACAGTCTGATTTCCGCAGTTACTCTTGCCATGGCTGAATTGAAGCCAAACTTTGGCAGACGCAATTGAATCGGTTGCTGACCGCCTTCAAAACCAGGTCGAATACGGCCGCCTGATCTGGACTTTTGCCCTTTGTGACCACGGCCCGCAGTCTTGCCCTTACCACTGCCTATACCCCGGCCTATACGTTTCCCGGTGGTTTTACTGCCTCTGGCGGATTTTATTGAATTTAATCGCATGTTTTACTCCGGTCTTACTGGACCAGTTCTTCTACCTGAACCATGTAAGAGACTTTATTGATCATGCCGCGATTTGCGGGTGTATCAAGAACTTCCACAGTCTGATGGATTTTTCGTAAACCTAATCCCGCAACACAAGCCTTATGATTCTTCAACTTGCCAATTGTGCTTTTGGTTAAAGTCACTTTGATTTTGCTATCCGCCATGGGCCTATCCTGTTACCTGTTCCGGCAGCAATCCGCGCTTTTCGGCGACATTGTCGGGAGAACGCATTCCCTGTAGCCCCTTGAAGGTTGCACGCACAACATTAACCTGTGTTGTGGAACCATAGGATTTGGCCAGTACATTGTGGACACCCGAAACTTCCAGGACAGCCCGCATGGTCTTACCCGCGATAATCCCGGTACCTTCCGACGCGGGCTGCATATAGATCCTGGAGGCTCCATGCTTTGCGGTAATTGGATATTGGATCGTGGTACCGTTCAACTCCACCTGTATCATGTTATGGCGTGCCGCCTGCATTGCTTTCTGAATAGCCAGAGGAGGTTGCTGGGCTTTCCCGCGACCGTAGCCAACTCGACCATTGCCATCACCAACCACCGCCAGGGCGGTATATCTCAAACTCCTGCCACCCTTGACCACCTTGGTAACCCGTTTGACTTTTATCAGTTTCTCCAGGAGACCTTCTTCGTTTTCCTGGTTGTCGTTATACGCCATGCTGAATCCTCTAATCTTTTTTTGGGGCGCCTAAAACAGCAACCCACCTTCCCGAGCGGCTTCTGCGAGTGCCTTGACTCGACCATGATACTTGTAACCTGATCGATCAAATGCCACTCGTTCTATTCCCAACGATTTAGCTCGCTCCGCTATCAATGTACCGACTTTTCTCGCACCGCCCACGTTTCCACTATCCTTGCCATGCAAAGGTGCTTCTACCGTAGAGGCTGATGCTTCAATATGATCGCCGCCAGCAGAAATCACCTGGGCATACATATGTCTTGGAGACCGGAAAACGGTGAGCCTGGGTATCCCCAGACCAACCATGTGCTTTCTTCCTCTTCTGGCTCTACGGAGCCTCATCTGTTTTTTCTTGTTCATTTCCGTCTTCTGTCTGTCCTACTTCTTCTTGGCTTCCTTTCGCCTTACATGCTCGTCAATGTAACGAACACCCTTACCTTTGTATGGCTCCGGCGGTCGAAACGACCGTATCTCCGCAGATACCTGTCCAACGAGCTGCTTATCAATACCCTTTACCAGAATTTGGGTCTGGGTGGGTGTCTCAACTTCGATGCCATCAGGAATCGAATATTCGATGGGATGAGAAAACCCCAGGGTCAGAATGAGTTTCTTTCCCCTGATCTGTGCTCTGTAGCCAACACCCTGGAGTTCCAGTGACTTCTGAAAACCATCGCTTACACCAACAACCATATTGTTTACCAGAGACCTGAATGTCCCAACCAAAGCATTGGAATTCCTGCCCGATTTTGTCGCCGCAAGCAACAATGCATTGTCTTCCAGCCTGATCTCCACCAATTCATGCACAGTCAGGTTCAGCGTGCCCTTTCCTCCTTTGACACTCACCGTCTGTCCATCCAGAGTGACGTCTACACCACCCGGGACGTCAACTGGATTGTTTGCAATTCGGGACATCTCTTATACCTCCGTTAAAACACCGAGCAGATCAACTCGCCGCCAATTCCTGCTGAGCGGGCCGCACGATCAGTCATCACACCCCTGTTCGTCGACAAAATAATAATTCCGAGTCCACCTTTCACACTGGGTATATTGTCTTTACCCTTGTATTGACGCAGTCCGGGTCTGGAGAGCCTTTTTATCTCCTCTATGACAGGCTTGCCTTCTATATATTTCAACTTGATATTCAGCGTGGACTTACCGGTGTCTCCCTTTGAGACGACAAAATCATCCACAAATCCTTCGTCCCGCAGAACCCGCGCAATAGCTGTCTTTGTCCTGGATGAGGAGATGGACACTTCGCCAATTCTTGCCAGCTGTGCATTGCGAATGCGCGTCAGCATATCCGCCAGAGGGTCCTGCATTGTCATTGCCTGCTCCTTACCAACTTGACTTGACCAGGCCAGGTACATCACCTCGCATGGCAGCTTCACGCAACTTGGTCCGCGCAAGACCGAATCTTCGATAAACCGCGTGTGGCCTCCCGGTCTGCCAACACCGGCGTACCTGTCGACAGGGGCTCGCATCTCTCGGTAACTGCTGCAGCTTAAGCTGGGCGTCCCAACGATCTCCGTCTGATGTCTCCGGATTGCGGATTGTTTCCTTCAGTGCCGCTCGTTTAGCCGCGTACTTCTTCGCGATACGCTGTCGCTTCAGTTCACGGTTTATCATTGATATTTTAGCCATCGTCTATCCGTACTTATTAACTTGCTTCCCTTAACGGGAAATTAAAGGCATGTAGCAATGCCCTGCTCTGATCATCAGTTACCGCAGTCGTCACTATGTCAACATCCAAACCACGAATCCGATCAATCTTGTCGTAGTCTATCTCGGGGAAAACAATCTGTTCCGCTATACCCATTGCAAAATTCCCATGTCCATCAAAGGATCGAGGGTTGATTCCCCGGAAATCCCGTTGTCTCGGAATTGCGATATTGATCAGGCGATCAAAAAATTCATACATGCGTTCACGGCGCAAAGTCACTTTGCATCCGACAGGAAATCCGTCACGAATCTTGAACCCGGCTATCGACTTGCGAGCATTGGTAATAATGGCTTTCTGGCCGGCAATGGCTTCCAGATTCTCTACCGCGGCATCGAGCTGTTTTCTATCAGCAACGGCTTCACCTACACCCATGTTCAGCACGATTTTGCTGAGCCTGGGCACTTCCATGATATTGCTCAAACCAAGTTCATCTTTGAGAGCGGGTTTGATTTCCTGTTCGTATTTTTTCTTTAAATCAGCCATTTACCTAACCGTCGATCTGTTCACCGGTTGATTTGAATATCCGTACTTTTCTGCCGTCATCCAAAATTTTTATGCCTATCCGGTCTGCCTTGTTTGTCTCACTGTTGTATATGGCAATGTTGGATGCCTGAACAGGAGCTTCTTTTTCAATAATACCGCCAGCCTGTCCCATCTGGGGATTACCCTTGGTATGACGTTTGACCATGTTCACACCAGAGATATACAAGCGGCCATTGTCCAACATCCGGGTAACTATTCCGGTTACTCCCTTGTCCTTACCCGTGATGACGATGACCTGATCATCTTTTTTGATCTTTTGCATTAGATAAACCCTTACAACACTTCCGGCGCCAGGGAGATAATCCGCATGAAATTATCGTCACGGAGTTCCCTGGTGACCGGTCCGAATATTCGAGTTCCTATCGGCTGCCTCTGAGCGTTGAGTAGAACAGCGGCATTGCCATCGAATCGGATGACAGAACCATCGGAACGCCGAACACCTTTCTTTGTACGAACCACTACAGCATCCAAAACCTGTCCTTTTGTGACACGCCCTCTCGGAATTGCCTCCTTGACTGTGACCTTGATCACGTCACCTACATGAGCGTACCTTCTCTTCGAACCACCCAACACCTTGATACACATCACCCGGCGCGCACCACTATTGTCCGCTATATCCAAATATGTCTGCGCCTGAATCATGCCTTAAACTCCACATCCAAATTTCTTTCATTCAGCCATTCTTTAACTGCCAGACGGCTGAACTGCCTGGCCGAAAGTCAACGTGCTGTTAAAAAACAGAAGACTTTCTGTCGATACTTTTCAGTTCCCATGCCTTTGTTCTCGAAATCGGTCTGGTTTCCATGATGGTGACTACATCACCTTCCTGACATGCATTCTCCGGATCATGGGCGTGAATCTTCCGTGAACGCTTGATATATTTACCGTATAACGGATGCTTGATCCGTCGTTCAACCAGAACCGTAATTGTCTTGTCCATCTTGTTACTGACAACGGCGCCACTTGCCGTACGCGCCAGGTTTTTTTGTTCGCTCATAGTCTTCCTACGTCGCCGCCCGGCGCTTTTCACCCAGAATGGTCTTGACCCGTGCAATGTCTCTGGATACTTCTTTCAACAAATGTGACTGCCGCAACTGCCCGGTAGATTGTTGCATTCGAAAATTGAATTGATCCTTGACCATTTTATCAAGCTCTACTTTCAACTCGTCGACAGACTTGTCTCTTAACTCAGATGCTCTCATGACATGCTCTCCCTTACATGACCTGACGTTTTACGAACGTGGTCGTGAATGGCAGTTTTGCAGCCGCGAGGCGTAATGCTTCCCTGGCAACTTCTTCTGTTACTCCTTCCATTTCATATAACACCCTTCCCGGTTTGACCTGGGCTACCCAGTACTCAACGTTCCCCTTACCCTTGCCCTGCCGGACTTCCAGCGGTTTTTGAGTTATGGGCTTGTCTGGAAAAACCCTGATCCAGATCTGACCACCTCTTTTTACCCGGCGTGTTATGGCACGGCGACCTGCCTCAATCTGACGTGCCGTAATCCGGCCTCTACCCGTGGCTTTCAAACCGTATTCACCAAAATTGACAGAGTTGCCCCGGTGGGCAAGTCCGCGATTACGACCTTTCTGTTGTTTTCTGAATTTTGTACGCTTCGGTTGCAACATGGCTCTTAATCCAAACCCGCTGAGGGCTCCTTATCCAAAACTCCGGTTATCCAAAACTCCGGGAATTTTTTGATTGCTGTGGCTCTTCGCGCTGACCCAGAATTTCACCTTTGAAAATCCAGACCTTGATGCCGATGATTCCATAAGTCGTCAGTGCTTCAGCCGTGGCATAGTCGATATCCGCCCGTAATGTATGCAGAGGTACTCTGCCTTCGTGTTGACTCTCGGCCCGGGCAATCTCCAATCCTCCCAGACGGCCAGCCACACGAACCTTGATGCCTTCGGCGCCCAGGCGCATTGCATTCTGTATTACCCGCTTCACCGCACGTCTGAAGTTAACACGGCGTTCCAACTGCTGGGCGATGTTCTGTGCCACCAGATAGGCATCCAGTTCAGGCTTTCTGATTTCTTCTATGTTCAGGTATACCGGTACGCCCATCATTTGGGATACTTCCTGACGCAGTCGCTCAACATCCTCGCCTTTTTTCCCGATAACAATACCTGGCCTCGCCGTGTGGACTGTAATCGTGGCTGTCTGTGTCGGGCGCTTGATTTCGACCCTGCTGACAGAAGCCTGGGCAAGCCGTTTCTGGATGAACTCCCGTACCTTCAGATCTCCATGCAACATGTCCACATAAGCCTGACCCTTGGCATACCAGACCGAAGTATGGTCTTTCACTATGCCAAGGCGCATACCTGTAGGATGTACTTTCTGACCCATAATAGTCTCCGTCTGAATCCGGGGTTACTCGTCCGCAACCGTTAATGTGATATGGCAGGTTCTTTTCAGTATCCGGTCAAACCTTCCCTTGGCTCGCGACTTGATCCTTTTGAACGTAACACCTTCATCAACATATATTTTTGATACCTTGAGTTCGTCAACATCAGCGCCTTCATTATGTTCAGCATTGGCAATAGCTGACCCCAACAACTTATGTACCAGATGCGATCCCTTTTTTGTGCTGAAAGTAAGCAGGGAAATCGCTTCTTCTACATTCTTGCCTCTGATCTGTTCTGCAATCAATCTGGCTTTATATGCAGACAATGGGGCTCGTTTCAATTTCGCTGATACTTCCATCTCAATTCCTCTACCGCCGGGTCTTCCTGTCAGCGGCATGACCGCGAAATGTCCTGGTCATCGCGAACTCGCCCAATTTGTGTCCAACCATATCTTCACTGATAAACACAGGAACATGTTGACGGCCATTGTGGACCTGAATCGTCAACCCCACGAAATCGGGGGTAATCATTGATCGTCGGGACCACGTCCTGATCGGTCGCTTGTCGTTTCCCTCTATGGCTTTCTGGACCTTGTTCATAAGGTGAATGTCTACAAATGGTCCTTTCTTCAAACTTCTAGGCATAATTTATCTTCCGACGGGCTCTTATCTCCTGCTGGATTTTCTACGGACAATCATCTTGTCCGTTCTTTTATTCTTGCGGGTTTTATGACCCTTTGTCGGTTGTCCCCATGGGGATACCGGATGACGCCCTCCTGAGGTTTTTCCTTCGCCACCCCCATGAGGATGATCAACCGGATTCATCACGACACCTCTGACAGTCGGCCTGACCCCTCTCCATCTTTTAGCACCGGCCTTACCAAGTGATCTCAGGTTATGTTCCGGATTGCTGACTTCACCCAGGGTTGCACAGCATGCTGATAACACTTTGCGCATCTCACCCGACCGCAGTCTTAACGTACAGTACAGTCCTTCTTTGGCGACCAATTGTGCAGACGTACCGGCACTTCGCGCCAGTTGTGCCCCTTTCCCGGGCTTCAGTTCAATACAGTGAATGACACTGCCCATAGGAATATTACGCATGGGAAGAGAATTGCCTGGACGCATTGGCACGTTGTCACCGGATTGTACTTCATCACCTGCTGCGAGGTTGCGGGGGGCTATGATATATCTTCTTTCGCCGTCGGCGTATTTGAGGAGGGCTATGTTGGCGGTTCGGTTGGGGTCGTATTCGAGTCGTTCTACTGTTGCTGTAATGCCTTTCTTATTCCGTTTAAAATCAATTTTTCGATACTTCTGTTTATGACCTCCACCAATATGGCGGGTCGTAATCCTGCCATTATTATTTCTGCCGCCTGTCCTGGATTTTTTCTCCAGCAGCGGTTTCCATGGCGCGCCCCGGTGCAGTTGCGGATTAGAGACTGTTACGACAAACCGACGACCGGGTGATGTTGGTTTTGCTTTTACGACTGCCATTTCAATATTCCGTCAGAATTCTCAATTTATGGAACCAAAGTCGATGTCATAACCTTCTTCAAGTCGGACATAGGCTTTCTTCCAATTTGGTTTACGTCTCAAACCCCTGAAACTTCGCTTTACTTTTCCCTTGACGTTCATCACGGTGACGTTCTTCACCTCAACCTTGTAAATTTTCTCTACAGCTTCCCTGATTTCCTGCCGTGTTGCGTTTTTGACGACCTTGAAAGTAATCTGATCAGAATCTTCCGCGACAATCGTCGCTTTCTCAGAAATATGTGCACCCAGAATGACTTTATACATCCGTTCGTTGTTCATCCCAGTACCTCTTCCACCTGTTTCAGAGCACCGACCGTAAACAAAACCTTCTGGAAACCAATGAGGTTCACAGGATTTATGCCCTGTACGTCAATGACCTCAACGTTGCGCAGATTCCGTGCTCCCAGGTACAGGTTGCTGTCAACCTCTTCCACTACAACCAGGACATTAGTCAGATCGAGATTCTTCAGAAGTTCATGTACCTGTCTGGTTTTAGGTGTATCCACAGAAAAATCACTGGTGACGACCACACGACCCTGGCGAATCAGCTCTGACAGTATTGATTGCATCGCCCCGCGATACATCTTTCGATTGATCTTCTGTGAATAATCTCGTGGTTTTGCAGCAAACGTCACGCCGCCGCCACGCCAGATCGGACTGCGTATCGTACCGGCTCTGGCTCGTCCGGTACCTTTTTGCCGATAGGGTTTTCTACCACCGCCATTGACTTCTGACCTTGATTTAAGGGATTTCGTACCCTGTCTGCCTTCCGCCATGTAGGCAACAACTACCTGATGAACCAGCGCCTCGTTAAACTGGCGTCCAAAAGCAGATTCCGAGACATTGACTGCCTGCTCGGTTATTCCCTTGCCTGGCTCTGAAATATTGAGGTTCAAGATTTCACTCCGCTGGACTGTGACTTGACTGCAGGCCGAACCATCACATCACCTCCTGTAGCGCCCGGTACTGCACCTCTTACCAACAACAGGTTGTTCTCTTCATCAACTCGAACTACCTCCAGAGACTGTACTGTCACTTGTGCCGATCCCATGTGACCTGCCATCTTCTTGCCTTTAAACACACGTCCCGGTGTCTGACACTGACCAATGGAACCTGGTGCACGGTGGGATATTGAGTTGCCGTGAGTTGCATCCTGCATCTTGAAATTATGTCGTTTTACTACACCTGCGAAACCTTTTCCCTTTGACCTTCCCGTAACATCAACTCTCTGACCTTCTTCAAAAGCCGAGACTGAAAGGGTATCTCCGGTATTGATTTCTGTATCACCGGTGAAGCGGAATTCCCGGGTGAACTTGCCGGCTTCTACACTTGCCTTGCTGAAATGTCCAACAGCAGGTTTGTTCACGTTCGATGGCTTTATCCCGCCGCAGGTAATCTGAACCGCCGTATAACCGTCATTCTCTTCTGTTTTGACCTGGCTTATCCTGTTTGGCGCCGCTTCAATGACCGTTACAGGCACTGACTGACCATCTTCGGTGAAGATTCTGGTCATGCCTTTCTTGATCCCAACAATGCCGATAATCATCCTCAACTCCTCAACCACCTCAATTGAGGTTGATCTGGACCTCTACACCTGCGGCAAGGTCCAGCTTGGTCAATGCATCAACGGTTTTTTCCGTCGGTTCAATGATGTCAAGCAAACGCTTGTGTGTTCTGATTTCATACTGGTCGCGAGCATCCTTGTCCACATGAGGAGAAATCAGCACCGTAAACTTCTCCTTGCGTGTAGGCAGAGGAATGGGTCCATGTATCTGGGCGCCCGTTCGTTTCGCTGTATTGACGATTTCCTGCATGGAATAGTCGATCAAACGATGATCAAACGATTTTAATCGAATCCTGATTCTCTGGTTTTGCATTCAACCCATTTCCTTTTTGAGAACACTTCTCTCTACTGCACAATTCTAAAGACAAAAGCACCTCTTCCTCGTCACGAGGGGAGGCACATTCAAAATGCTCCTGCTTCGATATGAAGCTACCCATGGCCTCTCATGGAGGCCCTATATCTGACTTCCGTCAGTAGTGGACCCGAATCTGGTATACCAGTGGTCCTGATATAAAGGGCGGGAATCATACCTGCCCTCGACACTAATTACCACAAAATCAGTGGATTTGTGTACATCCACTGATTTTTATGGAATTCAGTTGATAATTCGGGTAACGACCCCGGCGCCCACCGTGCGACCACCTTCGCGTATCGCAAAGCGCTGCCCTTCTTCCATCGCTATCGGCGCTATCAGGTTTACCCCCATCTGTACATTATCTCCCGGCATCACCATCTCGGTACCTTCCGCT
>JAPOOX010000081.1 GCA_026713185.1 Gammaproteobacteria bacterium | reverse complement strand
CTGGAAGTCGCGGATATTACATCAGACAACCAGTATGTTGCAAGCATTCATGTTGACCCCCGAACCTGATTTTTTTATTTCCGGGGGATTATGAACCCTCCACTCCGAAGCGAAGCCATGCTGGCTTTTATCTATCTCAAAATTCCTCATTTTAGTTCAGGAAATTCAGATTCGCTTCTTTAGAAATACACAGAATGCAGCAGGCAGACTATTTGACAGGCAGGCTTTACGGTTGTGTTGCCGTATCGAATATTCTCCAGAATTGAAACAGGGAACAGTGCTCTATCACTTACATCCTGCCCGACCTTGTGCAGAAATCCATGTTCAGTCTCAAATGCTCATCACTTTGCTGTAAAGTAATCTGTTCCCCGAAAGGTAAACTGTCCCCCGTTGTGGTTAAATACCGGCTTTTTTGCGACAAGCAGTGTTTCAATTCAGAATCTTACTGCGGAATCGCAGACATCACCCTAAAGGAATCAGGAGAATTTCAAAATGAAGAAGAAAGTCGTCGTTCAGTTACCGGGGCATGCCAGACTCGATAAGTTACGCAAGCGATACGCATATGAGCTTGAAGCACTGGACCCGGTAGCCGAAATCGTCGAAGTGGATGCCAGCACCGAGGATTTATTTATAGAAGGCGCCCGGGACGCAGACGCATTGCTTACCTCCTGGGGAATCAATATCTCTCGCAGAATCATCGAATCGCTGGAAAATTGCGTCGTCATCGGCGTAGGCAGCGTCGGTGTTGACATGGTCGATGTGGATGCAGCTACTGAACACGGCATAGTGGTTACCAATACACCGGACATCTTCATAGAAGAAGTCGCTGATCACGCTCTGGCGCTCCTGATGTCCTGCTACCGGCAACTCAATATTCAATCAAACCTGGTTCGCAATGGACGCTGGTACGAAGGTCGACCGCGGCTGAATAATACTCCCCGATTAATTGGCCAGACTCTTGGTGTACTTGCCTACGGCAACGTTGCCCAGGCGACAGTCCGGCGGGCAAAGGCTTTCGGTATGGAGATAATCGCCTGTGATCCTTATGTGTCCGAAATCAAAATGACCAAAGAGGGTGTGCAACCAGTGTCCTTTAACGAATTGCTGGAAAGATCAGACTATGTCTCGTTACACTGCCTGCTGAACGAAGAAACCCGCCACATCATGAATGCTGATGCTTTCAGGAAAATGAAATCCACGGCATATCTGATCAACACCTGCCGGGGTGGAGTCGTTAATGAAAAAGACCTGATTGAAGCGCTGCAGAACGGAGAAATTGCCGGCGCCGGTCTGGATGTACTGGAGCAGGAGCCACCCGCGGCAGATAATCCCCTGCTGTCCATGGAAAACGTTATCATCACAGCACACGTGGCCTCTGCCACCACTCGCATGCGACCGGAAACACGCCGCCGGGCAGCCCGGGAAATTGCTCTTGCACTGCGGGGAAAATGGCCGATGAGCCCTGTAAATCCAACGGTCATGCCCAGAGTAGACCTGGAACGCTGGCAACCCTATCCAATGGACAGAGGGCCTAATCGTTGACCGTAAATTCAGCAGCAGTCTCCTCAAGGCATATAAGGAACTGCTGTCGGCCCTAGTTGTGACGTCAGAATCGGCTGTGCCAATTCCATGAATTCGCATAACATCGGCCGCGTATCCCTTGGGTCCATGATGTCTTCAATATTGAATGCTTCCGCCGTTCGAAACGGCGATGCCAGCGCATCGAGCTGTTGCTCTAGTTCCTTCCGCTTGGCCTCCGGATCATCCGATTCATCAATGATGCGTCTGTAAGCGGCTGATACACCTCCGGAGATATGCATTGACCCCCAGTGGGCGGAGGGCCAGGCGACTCGTTTGAACATGCCGCCTGGTCGATCATGACACTGGCCGGCAACACCGTATAACTGCCGGATAATAATCGAAATCCAGGGCATCTGTGTGCGCAGGGTGGTGCAGAGAATTTTAGCGCCCGCCCGGACAATCCCCTGTCTTTGCTGGTCCGGTCCCGACATGAAACCAGGTTCGTCGGCAAAATAAACCATGGGTAGATGAAAAGTGTCGCAGAGTTGCAGAAAGCGGATTACCTTGGCGCCCGCGGCCACATCCATGGATCCTCCCAGACGTTTGGGGTTGTTGATCATGACACCTGTTGGGTATCCATTAACCCGGGCCAAACCAACGATCCGGGATCGACCGTAGTGTGGTGTGATCTCAAAGAAGGAATCCTTATCCAGCACAGCATCAAGTATTTTTCGGGGATCGTATAACTGACGTTTGTTGCGGGGAATTACGGATAGCAACGACTCTTCACGACGCTCAGGATCGTCACTGGTATCCGTCCTAGGCGCCATCTGCCATACATTGGACGGCAGGTAGGAGAGAAAGCGTTTGATCATGTCAAAGGCTTCCTCCTCACTGTTGGCCAGATTGTCGATAACACCGCTTTCAAAGACCTGGGAACGTTCATCACCCAGATCCTCCTTGGAGATATCAATGCCCAGTGATGCCTTGACTACAGGGGGTCCACCGGGGAATACCTGGCTGATCCCCTTTACCATCAGGTTGAAGTGGGCAAGACAGGCATCAACAGCCGGAAGACCCGCCACAGAACCCAGAGCCGCGGACACCACGGGTACTTCACACAGCAGATCCTCAATACCAGGGGTCACCGGATTGGTGGGTATATAGGTACGACCAATCTTCTCGAATGTTTTAACACTGCCCCCCGTGGCATCCAGCAGTCTGATAAAGGGAAGACGCCAGTCCCGGGCAAGATTCTGTGCATGTCCCCCTTTGTTACCAATCGAGGCGTCAGCGGCTCCACCCCGTACAGTAAAGTCGCCACCGCTGACGACCACCTTGCGCCCGTTAACCCGGCAGGTGCCGATGATGGAATTGGACGGTCTGACATTAATCAGTTCGTCTCCATCATAAGTCGCCGCTCCTGCCAACTGACCGATTTCCTGGAAAGAACTCTTGTCGGCAATGAGGTCCAACCGTTCCCGAATAGTCAGTTTACCCCGCCCATGCTGGACGGCTATGCCTTCCTCTCCCCCCATTTTCTTCGCCATTGCAACGCGGCGTTTGATTTCATCTATCTCAGGCTGCCAGACCATGCTTTATTCCTTAATCAAATGAATATTTCAAAATACGTAATATTCCCCAATCAAACAAGTTCGGGG
>JAPOOX010000103.1 GCA_026713185.1 Gammaproteobacteria bacterium | reverse complement strand
TGTCAGAGAATCCGATACCAGCATCTACCGACCAGAAATCTTCCACCTTGTCATTCAAACGTAGTCGTGGATTGTCGGGATTCAGGAAATCCACGCTGTTGAATATTGATCGGAACTGATCGTCCCGCCAGCCAAAGGACAAGACATAGTCTATCGTACCCCAGGGTATAGTGAACGCCTGGGAGATTGAGCCATTAAACTGATACCTTGGAGTGTGAGGCAGACGACGCCCATCAATTGAACGAAAAACTGCTTCCTCAGGTGAAACATCGGCCTGGAAACGGAAGTCCTGAATTTCCAACGCCTTTTGAATCCTGGCTTCCAACCACAGTGCAGTCCAGTTGAAATTAAAGCCCCAGGGGAGTTGGAATCCACCATCAAGCTGAATGCCATAAATCTCTGAAGTGGCGGCGTTATAGCTGAAAGACACAACCAGTGATCCGGAGCCGGTCTCCGACTGATCAACGAGCGTGACGCCGCCTGCATTGAAATCCAACGCCTGCTCTACTGATAAAAGGGATGTGAACACCTGGTCGGTGTAATCATAGTAAAAGCCCGATGCATTCAATCGGGTGGGAACTGACCCCCACATGAATTCATTCTTCCAGCCAGCCTCGTATACAACAACCTGCTCTTCGCCATACACCGGAGCAACCGGTAATCCCGTTTCGGCACTGAATGTGTCATTGAACCCGCCTGATTTGTGACCGGTAGAGATCATGAAGTAAGCAAACCCATTCTCGTTGACATCTTGTTCAACACGTACCCGCCAATCCAGGAAGTTGTTTTCCATCTCACCGAATTGTGGTGTGATAGAGGTGTTTGGATTGATGATGACGGCAAAACTGTACAGTCCGTCAGGCGGACAATAGAAGTCGTCCTGATTTATGGTATCGACACAGGCTACTTTGTCTTCCTGAGCGGCGCCACCGCCATAAGTACCCTTGCTGAAAGTCGCTTCGACATTGTCCCGGGCGCCAAATTGAGCGATACCATCATAGTAGAACGCCAGATATTCTTCGTCGGATATGTCACCGCTACCGTCCGTATCCGGATCAAATATGGTACGGTCACGAGCCGCAAAACGGAATCCTTCCGTCCCTAACCGTACTCCGCCACAACATGAGAAGTCACGGCCTCCCAATGCAAAGGCATATCGTGCGTTGACGCCTACTCTCGATTTTTCCTCTGCTGTGTAGCGAAGACCAAACGTCAGGTGCGTTGCGTCTGTCCAGTGATACGTGAAGTCCCCATAGATCGAACTGGATTTGGAATCAGTATCCGGCTGATTGAATTCAACACCCTGGAAGAACAGCCCTCTGTCTCCAACCGATCCGAGAAAAGTGTATTGATTCTCCTGGAACCAGAACAATCCTGACGTCCAGGTCCATTTCTCTCCATCGCCGAAGAGGCGTAATTCATGGATATCCGATACGCTGTCCGTGATAAATTGAAACCGGGACCAGTTGTCAAAGACTTCATCCACGGGTTGCAGCGTGTCGGCCACACCAAGCCAATCAGGTGACAGCGGTGTTACAGCATCGTAGTTGTACAATAAATCCCGTCTACTACCTGTGTATTCCAGTGTTGCCAGGTCATATTCGTATGTAACCTTCAACTTGACGCCCCAGTGTTCAGTATCCAGGATTGGTGTAAACGCACGGGCATAGACATCCCTGGGGTCTTCTATGTCACCCGGCAGTATATCGTTACCTAATGGATTGGCATAATTGGTGCCTGTATAGCCAGTACCTCCTTCGCGCACAAGGTCACCCGACAGCAGGAAACTCAGACGGTCAGTGGCATCTACCAGAAGTTGCAGTCTGTAGCCCTGGTTGTCTTCCTGTTCCGATGTGCCAAGGCTGAGCGGTCCAACATCGTTGTAATATGAATCGTGTTCCAGAGAGTAACCGGCGAAGCGCACCGCAGCTTTGCTGCCCAAGGGCACATTGACAATACCCCGGTATACTCGCTGGTTATAATCACCCGTTTCTACTTCCAGGGCCAGATCCCAGACATCCAGACCAGGTCCCCAGGGTATAATGTTGACTGATCCCGCTGTAGCGTTACGTCCACGCAGTGTTCCCTGGGGTCCCACATTGACCTCTACCCGGGCAATGTCAAAAAAAGCGGAACCAATACCGCTGGTGCGTGGGATGTAGACACCGTCAAGGTGCGTTGCAGCTGCCGGATCACCCAACTCCGTATTGTTGGAGGAACCAACACCGCGAATCCACACTTCTACATTACCACCCTTGTTACCGATTTCCAGACCGGGGGCGATTTCACTCAAATCGGTGATATCCTGAACGCCTTGTTTTTTCAGGTCTTCCCCTTCAAAGCTGTAGGCAGTAACACCCAGATCCTGCAGGTTCTGCTCGCGACGCTCGACCGTGACGATTATCTCTTCGATCAGGGGTTCATTCTCATCGGTCTCTTCGCCTGCGACGGGAAAGGCCGCAATGCCCGGAAGGAGCAAAGTCAGCATGATGATAATTTTCTTTGTCATTTGCATGTTCTATTCCTTACTTCCTGTCCTACTTTCAGTCATGGCCTGCGCGTTATGGCGCCGAGACCAGGCGCACGTTATCTATTCGCGCCACGGCGCCGTCCGCATTCCCCCAGTCCGGAAAGAACATCACCAGTTTCAGTTCAGACAGATCAAGACCTGCCAGGTCCGTATCCAGGCCGAAACTGTATGTCTGCCATTCGCTGTCGGGGGCTGGATTCCCGCCATCAGTTATCAGTACTTCAGCCGCGGTTGCCGCATTGCTGCTTTCAAGTTTAATGCGCCATAGAGAACCTTCCGGTGGTGGTGATACTTCCTTGAAATCAAATTCCAGTGTGCCACTGGAGGCGAAACTGGCGTCCACACTGCTCACTGCCTGAAGGCCTGTCACCGTACCGCCTGCCTGGAAGGCCAACTCTATTACACTGCCATGATCATCGTCATCTGCCACCTCCCCGAAGGTTGCGGCGCCACAACAATCCCACAGGAACCATTCAGGACTGACTGTATCTCCATATAACTCAATCTGTTCTGGTGCAGAGGGTACAAATCTGACATTGTCGATTCGAACCACGGCGCCATCCGCATTGGCCCAATCCGGGAAAATCATGATGAGTTTCACATCGGTCAGATCCAGACCGGCAAGGTCTCCACCAAGCGTGAAGCTGTAGTGTTGCCATG
Source organism: Gammaproteobacteria bacterium (assembly GCA_026713185.1). GTDB lineage: Bacteria > Pseudomonadota > Gammaproteobacteria > Pseudomonadales > Azotimanducaceae > UBA7455. The sequence continues at coordinate 3,578 of JAPOOX010000103.1, read as the reverse complement.
TGGAATCAGGTTCTGCATTGCCACCATCAGTAAGCAGCACTTCAACCGCTGTTGCGGCCCCACTGCTCTCGAGCTTCAGCCGCCACAAAGAGCCATCGGGGGGTGGGTTCACTTCCTTGAGATCAAATTCAAGCGTGCCTGATGCCAGTTCACTGACGTCTACGCTATCCACTGCCTGGAAGCCGGTTACCGTACCTGTAGCACCAAATGCAATCTCAACGACATTGCCGTGGTCATCATCGTCGACAGTCTCCCCAAAAGTGGCGCCACCACAACAATCCCACAGGAACCACTCGGGTTCCACATTGTCGACGTATACTTCAACCGCTGCAGCCATTCCACCACCGGCGGCGCCGGTTGATTCACCCGGTAACCACTGGATGTTATCGAGTTGGAAAGTCAGGGCTACGCTTTGGTCAGTGGGGAATATAACCAGACCGGTATTGACTGTGGACAGATTGAGCCCACCGCCAGTCAGTTGTGCAACCGGAACAGTAACGGTTTCCCAGTCGCCATTGCCCACCTGTCCTATAGACTGGTCACCACTGGTACAAGGGAAAATGCAGTCGATTTTCATGGTCATACCGTCTGAATTATCGCCGTAGTCATCCACCCTGATATCGAAACTCACCATTCCGCTGGCATAGGCGTTTAAATCCACACCGATACTGGACTGGATGAACCATACGCCGAATGCTTCACTGTCAGAGAAAGTGACTTCGATAATCTGGCCCCGCTCCGGATCCATGGCGGAAATTTCCTGCCACTGGATCTTGTTTGCCGGATTCATACCGTCACTGTAATTGGCGAAGCCGGAACCCGAGTCGGCGCCATTGATGCCCACATTCCATGTCGGATGGACAGCGTCTATGAATACTTCCTGTGGTTCGCCTGCCGGTGGTGGCGGTGGCAGCGGTGGCATTATGCCGCAACCATCTTTCTGGGGATGCCCGCATTTGAGGCTGATATTGTCAATCTGTAAATGTGCATAGCTGGTAGGTTCAAGTACAAAGAGGTTCAGAACACTACCCAGGTCAACAGGCCCGCCTCCAAAATTACCGGGATTGTGGGCGATATCGCTGATCTGTACTGTAACCGTGGTCCACTCGTCAAGAGGCAGCTCACTGACTGGTAATTCCACAAATCCGAGATCGGGGAAACCACTGTCAATCTTGACCTGCAAGCCACTGTCAGGGTCAGTTCCCTCACTGAAGACATAAAGGTCAAATTGCAACTCACCTGCATAATTGCCCGGATCATCTGCACTGCCCATTCCTTTTAGAATCTGCCGGGTAAGATCGGAGACAAAGATGGACATGTTACCGCCACCCGTAGTATTGACATCCAGGACCATTCCACGATCACCATCGGTGGAAACTTCTGACAGTACAAGTGCGCCGCTGTTGTCATATACCCCAAAGTCCAATATCACCATATCCTCGGTATCGGGAAAGGTGAGAGGATTCAGCAGGTCAGTGTAAAGGTCGTAAACCGCGGTAAATACTTTACCTGGCGCCGGGGGAGTGATATTGGGGTCCACCAGGTCCTCAAATCCATCACAGCCAATACCGCTTTCGAAGTTTATATTGCACTGGTATACCCGTACATAATCTACCAACAGTTCACCTGGAAACGCCTCTGGCACAGGGTCACCGGGCAGATTTCCGCCAACTGCCAGATTTAGCAGCAGATGGAAAGGATGGTCAAAGGGAGCCGAATCCGGGCCGGATTCGTGTGCGTTTGTTGCCGCATCCTTATAGTAAGTCCACCAGGTTGACCGGGCAACAGTGTAAAAATGATTACCATCGACAAACCACCTGACTTTTTCTTCATCCCATTCCAGAGCGTAGGTATGAAACCCGTCCCCGGGATCGAATCCCGAATATTTGGCATAGTTAAATGCGTTTAACGGCCAGGCCATACCGTAGTGTATAGCCCCTTGCGTGAAGGGTTCGGGATCGCGGGAGAATACTTCCAGGATGTCGATCTCACCGCTTGCCGCCCAGGTTCCGTAAGGAGAATTCGTGGGCAACATCCAGAATGCCGACCACATGCCCTGTCCAGTGGGCGTCTGGATACTGGCTTCTATTCGTCCATAACGGATATCCAGTTTGCCGGAAGTATTAATGCGACCGGAAGTGTAGTTGCGATTATCAACTGCTTCCTGTCGAGCCGTGATGATGAGAGAACCATTGGCGACCGTTATGTTATCGGCCTGATAACTTTGCAGTTCATTATTTCCCCAACCTGGAATACCCTCGGCGCTGCCGTCTCCGAGTTGTATATTCCAATTGGCAGTATCGAGTGCGCTACCTTCGAATTCGTCCGACCACACCAGTTCCCAACCCCTGGGAGTGAGGGGATTTTGTGGCTGGTTACCGCCCTCTGCCGAATCGGTGTTGCCACCGCCACATGCAATAAGGACCGTTCCTGCAATCACGGCGAGTCCGGCCCACCACCACTTGTGGTTCGACATCATCTTATAACCCCCAAAGTATCATTTTTGGATTCGATTTACCGATTGAATATCTCTGTATTGAAATCTTTTCAGAAGTATCTTGCTGACTCAAGATAAAAACGATCAGAGGGACTTTACCTGCGATGAACAGGAATCTGACAGTTTCAAACAGCCATCCGGCTAAAGTATCCGTGAACAACCTCCCTGTAGTTTCGACTTACCTTGACAATGCCGCCGCCTTGCATGGTAAGCCGGAATTCCCCCTTTTGAAGCGACTCTGCGCTTTGTATCCAATCCAGATTAATGGTAGTGGAACGGTGTACACGGGCAAACCGGGCGTCGTTGAGGCTCAACAGAAGATCATTCATCGTTGAACGAATCAAGTGTGTATTGTCATGCGTGTCATGGAGGCACATGTAATCACCGGCAGCATCAATCCACACGATCTGTGTATAGTCGAGTAATTCTGTCTGCGACCCCTCGCGCACTGCGAGTCTTCGGTCAGGCTGCCATTGTGAGACCGTTCGATTCTTATTGATACGCATAAAAGCATCAACTACGCCCCCTTTGTTCCCGGGTGGTTGTTCTTCAGTCGATTTCTCAAATCTGTTCCGGGCACGTTTCAACGCCATTTCAAGCCGGTAATCATCTATGGGTTTAAGCACATAATCCACAGCGTTGATGTCAAACGCATTCACGGCGTATTGGGAGAAGGCCGTGACAAAGATTACCAGGGGCATAGTATCCGCCTGCAATGCCCGTACAACATCAAAACCCGTCATACCCGGCATCTCTACATCCAGCACCAGTAAATCCGGTTCCAGTTCACGAACAGCCGCCAGAACTTCCCTGCCATTTTTACAACGCCGCACGACATCAGCCATATTCGACGCATCCAGTGAAACACACAACAAATCCAGTGCAAGTGGTTCGTCATCAGCCACAACAGTTCTAAGCCGGCCTGGCATCAGGGGCTTCCTCAACCATTGTAGAATTGCGATTATTCTGGTCCTGCCGGGCTTTCCTGTATGGGATTGAAATGTGAATTACGAAATTTTCGTCAGCCCACTCGAATGCAATCTCATAATTGTCCGGATACAGTGTCTCCAGGCGTTCCCTG
>JAPOOX010000119.1 GCA_026713185.1 Gammaproteobacteria bacterium | reverse complement strand
TGGATTTCAGATTCATCTAATCAGGAGATACCTGATGAACTTCGAACCTTGTCTTTGTAGGAGCCGTTAGTTGTCTATTCACGAATCAGTTTTGTTGAATCAGGCTGTCGATGCACTGATAACCCGACCTCAGGGAAATTACGTGGATTGTACCTATGGCAGGGGAGGTCACAGTCAGGCAATTGTGGGCCGACTTGGAGAATCCGGCCGTCTCCTGGTCATCGACAGGGACAAAGAAGCCATTGACGATGCATCACTGCGATTTACCCATGATTCACGCGTCACCATTGTTCACGGTTCCTATAGCAGAATCGCCCTTTATGCGAGGGAATGTGGAATGTCTTCTGTGGATGGCATTTTGCTTGACCTGGGTGTGTCCTCACCACAACTGGCTTCACCACAGAGAGGTTTCAGTTTTTCCGAAGATGGTCCGTTGGACATGCGCATGGATCAGGGATCGGGTGTCAGTGCCAGCGAGTGGCTGGCGTCAGCTTCTGAAAAAGAAATCACGCGAGTTCTCAGAACCTGTGGTGAAGAACGGTTTGCGAGAAGGATCGCCAGGAAAATTGTAGAAGTCAGACAGACACGAAAAATCGACCGAACCGGTTTTCTCGTTGAAGTTATCGAATCTGCGGTTCCCAAAAAAGAAAAGAACAAACATCCAGCGACGCGGTCATTCCAGGCGATTCGTATTCACATCAATCGCGAACTGGAAGAATTGAAAGAGTGTCTTGCCGATGTGATCGGTTTACTGGCGTCAGGTGGACGGCTGGTTGTGATCAGTTTTCATTCTCTGGAAGACAGAATCGTCAAGCAGTTCATCAGAAAGATGCACCCGGACCCCATGTTACTGAGGAGGTTGCCTGTCAAAGACGATGAGATTATTCGGCCTATGAAAGCGGTAGGCAAGGCTATCAAACCCGACATGGAGGAGATACAGAACAACAGGAGAGCGCGCAGTGCCATCATGAGAATCGCGGAGAAGACATGATATGGCAAAAAAAAGAAATCTACTGGCAGAACTGATCGAATGGTTTATGGAATTACCACGCTTTGCCACAGTGGTACTTTTTATCCTGACTATCCTGTCAGCGTTTGGTGTCGTAAGTGCTTCCCATGAAACACGCAATATGTACCGGGAATTGCAGGTACTCCAGAAAGAGCGGGATGACATTGAAAGTGAATACGGACAACTGTTGCTGGAACAGAGTGCCTGGGCTAATAACACACGTGTCGATCAGATAGCGCGAGAAGAATTGCAGATGGTCATACCGAAAGTAGAGGAAATTATAGTATTGAGGGACCAGGTTTGGTAATTCGAATTTATTTTGCTGCTGCCTGCATGGTCATGATTACCGCGGGAATAGCCGCGCGGCTTGGATATCTGTCTTTGGTAGAAAAAGAATTTCTGCAGGGTCAGGGTGATGCACGGGCAATACGAATGGAATTGATCAATGCACACAGGGGTACGATCTGGGACAGTCGGGGGAAGCCCCTGGCAGTGAGTTCACCTGTGATTTCATTGTGGGCCAATCCAAAAGAGATTTCCAGGAACTGGGAGAGTCCGGAAAAAGCAAACAGGAACATGGATAAGGTGGTTCAGCTCGCAAAATTCCTGGGTATTACTGCCGCAGAACTCATGCAAAGAATGGAAAATGCCCGGGACCGGGATTTTGTTTATCTGGTAAGGCGCCTGCCACCCCCGGTTGCACGCAGGATTTTGTCTCTTGATCTCGGCGGAGTATTTGAAGAAAAAGAATATCACCGGTATTACCCCACAGGGGAGGTCACCGCGCACCTGTTAGGTATAAATGACATAGAAGACCGCGGCCAGGAAGGGCTGGAACTGTCATTCAATAAACGACTATCCGGGTCACCGGGCAGAATGAAGGTACTGAAAGACCGTAATGGCGGGATTGTTCGGGAATTGATGCTGGTAGACGACGCCAGACCGGGGCAGGATCTGAAACTCAGCATTGACCTCCGTGTGCAGTATCACGCATACCGGGAATTGAAAACCGCAATCAGCCATCTTGGCGCAAAGTCAGGCTCAATAGTGATTCTGGATGTGACCACAGGGCAGGTTCTGTCGATGGTCAACCAGCCTTCGTTCAATCCCAACAACAGAAAGAAACTGTCAATTGATGCCGTCAAAAACCGGGCAGTGACAGATAGATTTGAACCCGGTTCAACGGTTAAACCCCTGACAGTCGCAGTGGCGCTGCAATCTGGCTATCCAATTGACACTGAAATCAATACATCTCCCGGAGAATTGATTGTCGGAAAGTTCACGGTCAGGGACCCACGAGATTATGGCGTTCTTGACCTGAGAAGGGTCATTGCCAAATCAAGTCAGGTGGGTATCAGCAAGCTCGCGTTAAAACTGGATGCTGAAGAAGTGTGGGAGATGTCCCGGCAGGTTGGATTTGGGCAAAGCACAGGATCAGGTTTTCCGGGCGAAAGTTCGGGCATACTTCCCAACCATTCGCGCTGGAGTGATATCGAGAGAGTTACTTTTGCGTATGGATACGGCCTTATGGTGACACCTCTGCAATTGGCGGGCGCCTATCAGGTTATTGCATCGGGAGGTATAAAAAGAGACATCTCATTACTCCACGAGGGAGCGGTTAAAGAGACACGTGTTCTGGACGAAAATATTGCAAACAGTCTGCGGATGATGTTGAAGTCAGTCGTCACTGAAGGTACAGCAACCCGCGCAGCCATTCCCGGATACCAGGTAGCTGGAAAGACGGGAACGGTGCGGAAAATGGGCGAGAATGGCTATGTAGACAACCGGCACCTGGCCTTCTTTGTTGGCATGATACCTGCTGAAGATCCAAAGCTGGTGGGTGTCGTACTCGTCAATGAACCAGGAACGAAGGCTTATGGTGGTGGGGCGGTAGCAGCGCCGATATTCTCCAGAGTGATGGCCGGGACACTGCGATTGCTAGGTGTTCCGCCTGACCTCCCTGTGGCTGATTTCTCCAGCAAAAGGGGCCATGGATGATGCTTAGTCAATTGATCCCTGATATTCCGTTGGACAGAGATGTACTGGTCAACGGAATCAGTGATGACAGTCGCAAGATGGAGGATGGGAATGTATTTCTGGCGATGCCGGGACTGCAACATGATGGCCGTGCATTCATTGACGATGTTGCCGGTCGGGCTTCCGCCATACTTTGCGAGGCGCCGGTACCGGGAGTTGATGTTGATGTTCCACTGATCGAAGTTGAAAGCCTGCGTATTGAAGCGGGGAAGATAGCAAGTCGATTCTTCGGTAACCCCTCTGGTCAAATGAAAGTGGTCGCTGTAACCGGGACCAATGGCAAGACATCCGTATCGAACTATATCGCCACTGCCGCAAACAAACTGGATTGCCCGTGTGGTGTCATTGGAACCCTGGGTACAGGTGTACCGGATGCACTGAAAAATCCCGGTCTTACTACGCCTGACGCCATTTCCATGCAGACATCGCTGGCTTCTCTGCGCAAGGATGGATGCGCCATGATAGCACTGGAAGCATCTTCTCACGGACTGGCCCAGGGTCGTCTGAATGGCACAGCTATTGATATTGCCGTCTTCACCAATCTGACACATGATCATCTGGACTATCACGAAAGCTTCGAAACCTACCTGCAGTCAAAGCAAAGACTGTTCGAATGGCCGGGGCTGCATACGGCTGTCATCAACAGGGATGATCCCCACGGAGAGACGCTTTCGTCAGTGTCATCCAGGACGATCTTTTATGGAATTGAAGATGCGGATGTTGTGGCATCTTCCATCGAACTGCATGCCGATGGACTGTCATTTGATCTGGAATCACCCTGGGGAAGCACCAGACTGGACTCGACCCTGATTGGCAGGTTCAACATCAGTAATCTTCTGGCAACAGTCAGCGTACTGGGTGTTCTTGGTTTTGATCTGGACAACATAACCAGTGCAGTGGGTGGAATCAGGAATGTCACCGGCAGAATGCACACTCTCTCCGAAAACGGACTGCCACGGGTGATCATTGACTATGCCCACACACCGGATGCCCTGGCGAACGCTCTGACGGCTGTTCAGGAACATTGCAGCGGAAAATTGTGGTGTGTCTTCGGATGTGGAGGTGACCGGGACAGGGAAAAGAGATCTCTCATGGGTTCCGTAGCGGTTCATTTCTCCAATTACGTTGTTGTGACCGATGACAATCCGAGGAATGAAGATCCGGACTCGATTGTAAAGGACATCATGAAAGGGATTGATAATGTCGAGAACGTGGAAAACATATCACCCAGACCGGATGCAATAGCCTATGCGATAAATCACGCAGGAGAGGAAGACGTAATACTCATCGCCGGGAAGGGACACGAAAGCTACCAGGAAATTCGCGGCAGCAGAGAAGTCTACAGTGATTTCGAAGCAGTCAGGCAATGCTTTGAACAGCAACGGACTGGTCGGATCCAGTGAAGTGGAAAAGGCAGGTAAAGTGATTGTAGGACTTGGAAATACAGGAATCAGTTGCGCAAAGCACTTTGCCGGCGCCGGTGTGTCTTTCTCTGTTATGGATGACAATCCTGCACCAGCGTATTTGACCGAGTTGCGTCGGCTGAAAAAACATATTGAGTTTTCACCCATCTCGGAAGCAAAGCTGTTGATGGCAGAAGAGATAGTTGTCAGTCCCGGAGTCCCCCTGAGTACACCGGCATTGGTTGCAGCACGGGAACATGGTGTGCCGTTGACAGGTGATGTGGCGATGTTCGGAGAAATGGCGCAGGCGCCGGTTGTGGCGATTACCGGTTCCAACGGAAAGAGTACAGTTACCGCTCTGCTGGCGCATCTTGCCCGTGAACAGCGAGCCAATGTTCGTGTCGGCGGTAATATTGGAACTCCCTGCCTTGATTTGCTGAGCAGTGATGCCTCGCTCTATATCATCGAAGTTTCCAGTTATCAGTTGGAGTTGGCAGATCATCTGCCGACCCGTGCATCGGTTGTTCTCAACCTGTCCCCGGATCATCTGGATCGCTATGAATCAGTGGATCATTACTATCGAACCAAGGGGAACATCTACAACAACTGTTCTGTCGCACTGGTCAACAGGGATATTCCACAATCGTTTGCAATTCCTGAACAAAGCCGAATTCTTACATTTGGCAGTGATGCACCTTCTGACAGCAACGATTTTGGATTAACTACTGAAGGTGATTCTTTGTATATTTCTCTTGGGCGTCATCGACTGGTTGATGTCAACGACCTGCCCATTCATGGCAGACACAATGCGTTGAATGTAATGGCGGCTGTTGCTCTGGGCGCCATCCTGAATCTGGATACAAAGCAGATGCTGGTTAGCCTGCGGCGCTTTAAAGGCCTGGAACACCGATGTGAACTGGTTGCCGATAGTAACGACATTTCCTACTACAACGATTCGAAAGCGACCAATGTGGCTTCAACCGTATCTGCGATTGAAAGTTGTGGTGATGAATCCCGCAATATCATCCTGATTCTGGGCGGGACAGGAAAGAATGCTGATTTTTCACCACTACAAAAGCCGGTCAGCCGTTTTGTCAAACATGCTGTCATCTTTGGGCGGGATCGACAAAAGATAAAGGACACAATTGCTGAAATTTGTCCATGTGACTGTTGTGAAACACTAGAGGAAGTTATGTCAATTGCACGCGGCCTTGCGAAAGCAGGTGACTGCGTACTGTTTTCACCAGCATGTGCAAGCCAGGACATGTTCGATAGCTTTACCGCCAGAGGCACAGCCTTCAAGGCTCTGGTCCGGGAGATGATACAGTGAACATGGCGGTCAAAGCCAGAGAGGCCCAGCAGTTCCCCGTGGACCTGGTCACCTTTGGTTGCGCATTGCTGATTATCACAATGGGGCTGGTCATGGTGGCGTCAGCTTCCATAGAGATATCTGCTGAGAGATACGATAATCCATATTATTTATTGACCCGTCATATTTTTTATCTCGCTATCAGTATTGGCGTTGCTTTGCTGGCTACCGGTACTCCGATCAGGATCTGGCAAAAGCTGTGTGTCTGGCTGATCCTGCTGGGGATTGGATTGCTGGTTCTGGTATTGATTCCCGGGATTGGACATAAAGTCAACGAGAGTGTTCGCTGGATCAAACTGGGATCCTTTACCCTTCAGGGTTCCGAATTTCTGAAACTTTTCGTCGTCATCTATATTGCGGGTTACCTGGTTCGTGATAAAGGTGAGCACAAGGTGAATTTCAGATTCCTGGAGCCACTGAGTGTTCTGGTTCTGATCGTTGGTCTGCTTATGTATCAGCCGGATTTTGGCACGGCAGTGGTGATCACAGCAGTTGTGCTGGGTATTATCTTTCTGGCGGGTACTCCACTTGTCTTCTATCTGGTGCTGGTTGGTGGATTTGTCTGTGCAGTTTTTTTTCTGGTGGGTCAGGAGGATTATCGTGTTGCCCGGCTGGAATCATTTGTAGACCCCTGGGCGGACCCATATGGTACAGGTTACCAGTTGACTCAGGGTCTGATTGCTTTTGGCCGGGGAGATTTGTTCGGCGTCGGTCTGGGTAACAGTATTCAGAAGTTGTTTTTTCTGCCGGAGGCTCACACTGACTTCCTGTTCTCAATTCTGGCGGAAGAACTGGGTGTCATTGGCGCCACTCTTGTCATTTTATTGTTCTGTGGCATCAGTTTGCGTGCTCTGTGGATAGGTAAAAAGGCATTTGAACAGGGGCACAAGTTTCATGCTTACGTTGCTTACGGCGCCAGTTTGATGATCGGAATTCAGGCTTGTATCAATCTTGGCGGTAATCTCGGACTGCTGCCTACGAAAGGAATTACCCTGCCACTGATGAGTTATGGCGGCAACAGCCTTATCGTGAGTTGCCTGTTTATAGGGATTCTGTTGCGTATTGAATACGAGAGTCGAACGCCTCCAGTCAGACGGAGGTCCTATGGCAGATAGACCCGTACGAGTACCTCTTCAAGTACTGGAGATGCGTAGAATCAGACAGATACATTTCGTTGGTATTGGTGGCGCCGGTATGTGCGGTATTGCCGAAGTCCTGTTGAATCAGGGATACGAAATATCAGGATCAGACCTGGTTGAGTCTGAAGTAACCGCAAGACTCAGTTCACTTGGAATACAGGTATTCAAGGGTCATGATGCAGAGCATGTTGTTCATGCGGATGTCGTCGTTATGTCCGCGGCAATAGACCCGGAAAATGAAGAGGTTGTTGCTGCGCTGAAAAACAGGATTCCAGTTGTCAGAAGGGCAGAGATGCTGGGTGAATTAATGCGATACCGGCACGGTATTGCGGTAGCGGGAACGCATGGTAAAACCACTGCTACAAGCCTCATTGCCTCTGTTCTGACGCAGAGTGGACTGGCGCCTACCTTTATTATTGGTGGGTTGCTCAACAGTGTAGCGGCCAATGCAAAACTGGGCGAAAGCCGTTATCTGGTGGCGGAGGCGGATGAGAGTGACGCATCGTTCCTGCATCTGCAGCCCGTTGTAGCTGTACTGACAAACATCGACAGGGACCACCTGAACAACTACGGGGGCAGTTTCCAGAAACTGAAGGATGTATTTGTCGAGTTTGTACACAATCTGCCTTTCTACGGGTTGCTGGTTGCCTGTATCGATGATCCCGCGGTCCGGTCGATTCTGCCGGATGTCAAGCGGTCAGTAATGACGTATGGGTTTGATCAGTCAGCAGACATATGCGCCTATGACTATTCCCAGGACGGAGCAGTATCCCGATTCATGGTACGGCGTCGTGGATTTCAGGAGGATCTGCCGATTACTTTCTCGATGCCGGGTCAACACAACGTAATGAATGCGTTGGCTGCTGTAGCCATCGCTACTGACGAAGGTGTGGCAGATAATCACATCGTAAGTGGACTTGCCGGATTCCAGGGGATTGAGCGGAGATTTGAAACACATGGTTCTTTCCTGGTGAATGATGGCAGTTTCCTGCTGATTGACGATTATGGGCACCACCCATTTGAAGTCAGAGCCACGATCGAATCGATTCGATGTGGCTGGCCGAAATGCAGACTTGTCATGGTATATCAACCACATCGATACACCAGAACACTGGAGTTGTTTAACCAGTTTGTCGATGAACTGGCAAAAGTGGATCACCTCATTCTGCTGGATGTCTATGCTGCGGGAGAGGAACAGATAGAAGGTGCAACCAGCATTGATCTATACCGGAAACTGTCCAGTAATAATCCACATGTTGACTACATCCCATCGATTGCCGGTGTGCCGGAGCATCTGGATAAAATCCTTCGTTCAGGAGACCTTTTAATGACTCAGGGAGCTGGTGAAACGGCGCAACTCGCCAAAAATCTCACACTGCGATGGGCTGACAGGCGGGTGGAAGCATGAAAGGTTTTTTTCAATTGACAGCCGTACTCATGAGTTTTTGCCTGGTCTCGTTTCTGGGCTATCTCATTTACGAAGGTAAGGTCATGAATTACCAGCCACGGGTAACCCTTGCCAGTGCCCTGACCGAATCCCAAAGGGATGAAGTCTTGAAATATCTGGTTAATTCGAAAGTAATTCTGACTGACCTGGATGGACTGAAGCAACATCTGGAACAGATCAGTTGGATTCACCGGGTCTATATCGCTCGTAAATGGCCAAGAGATATTGTTCTGGACATAAGAGCCAATAAAGCGATTGCCTATTGGAATGATAATGGTTTCATTAATCGTGATGGTGAAGTTTTTTTTACTGATCTCATTGTGGGCGGTCAGCTGCCACAGTTGTATGGACCTGAAAATTCGGCATATCGGGTAATGAGTGAATACCAGCAACTTAACGGAATCCTCTTCAGAGCAGGACGGTCAATAGAAATTCTGACCCTGAACGAACGTGGAGAATGGGAGTTTCAGGATAACTCGGGTATCCGTGTACTGCTGGGTAAAGAAAATATCCGGCAGCGTCTGGACAGGTCGATTGCAGTGATGCAAGAGGTAACGAACCGGAATAACGGTCAGAGAATTGCCCGTGTGGATGCCCGGTATAACAACGGTGTTGCCATAGGCTGGCTCCAGAACATGGAATTGGCAAAATTGCAGAGAGAGGTGAACTGATGACGAGTTCAAGCGTACACAAGATGATTGTCGGACTTGATATAGGGACCTCAAAAGTTGTCTCGATAGTGGCTGAGCTGTTACCTGAAGGTGACATAGAAGTCGTCGGTATAGGCAGCCACCCTTCAATCAAGGGTCTGAAAAAAGGAGTAGTTGTCAATATTGATTCGACTGTACAGTCCATTCACCGGGCTGTTGAGCAAGCGGAGTTAATGGCGGGATGTCAGATTAACTCAGTGTATGCCGGTATCGCAGGCAGTCACATTCGCAGCTTCAATTCGAACGGTATCGTTGCGATACGTGACCAGGAAGTATTCCAGCCTGATGTGGACCGCGTAATTGATGCCGCACAGGCAGCCGCGATTCCCGCGGATCAGAGAATATTGCATATCCTGCCCCAGGAATACGTGATCGATACCCAAGAGGGCGTGAAAGAACCATTGGGCATGTCGGGAGTGAGACTGGAAGCGAGGGTACACCTGGTAACCTGTGCCGTAAACGCTGCCCAGAATATTGAAAAATGCATCAGGCGTTGTGGGCTGGAAGTTGAAGACATCATTCTTGAACAACTGGCGTCAAGTTACGCTGTACTGACAGAAGATGAGAAGGACCTTGGTGTCTGCCTGGTAGATATAGGCGGCGGGACGACTGATATTGCCGTCTTTACCGACAGTGCTATCAGACATACGGCCGTTATCCCGATCGCCGGTGATCAGATAACCAACGATATTGCCATTGCACTGCGAACGCCGCCGCCCAATGCCGAAGAAATCAAAATCAGATATGCCTGTGCACTGGCGAGTCTTGCGCGCGGAAATGAGACCATCAAGGTACCAAGCGTTGGTGAAAGGTCTGACCGTGACTTGTCCAGACAGACCCTGGCCGAGGTCGTGGAATCCCGATACGAGGAGTTATTCACGCTGATTCAGGCAGAGTTGAGACGAAGCGGTTTTGAGGACCTGATTGCGGCCGGGATTGTACTGACCGGTGGTACATCCAAAATGGAAGGCGTTGTTGAACTGGCGGAAGAAATTTTCCACATGCCGGTCAGTATCGGTAAACCTAAAGGAATCACCGGACTATCGGATATCGTCAGAAATCCGATCTACTCAACTGCGGTGGGTCTGCTGATGTACGCGGCAGAACAGCAGATGGATAGTTTGTCCATGCGAACTTATGAGAACAGAAAAGGTGTTGTAAACCGGGTTAAAAACTGGTTTCGGGGAGGTTAGCAGGGGTTGGTCTGACTCTGCAGGTAGAAGATTTATGAACTTTGCAAATTCAACAACTGGAAGGTGAAAAATGTTTGAACTAGTCGACGATACAATTCAAAACGTGGTAATCAAGGTGATCGGAGTAGGCGGTGGCGGCGGCAACGCTGTTGAGCATATGGTCTCCAGAAATATAGATGGGGTTGAATTTATTTCTGCCAACACAGATATCCAGGCGCTGCAGAGGCTTACCTGTGAGACGCAACTGCAACTGGGATCTTCAATCACCAGAGGCCTGGGAGCAGGAGCCAATCCTGTTGTGGGAAAGGAATCCGCCATTGAGGATCGGGATCGAATAGCAAAGACTATTCAGGGTGCTGACATGTTGTTTATCACAGCAGGCATGGGTGGTGGTACCGGTACGGGCGCCGCACCTGTCGTTGCGGAGGTTGCGCGTGAGTTGGGTATCCTGACGGTAGCAGTTGTGACCAAGCCGTTTGTCCACGAAGGCAGGAAACGAATGCAGATTGCCGAAACGGGGATTGCCGAAATTTCTGAACATGTTGATTCCCTGATTACCATACCCAATGAGAGGCTCCTGACCGTCATGGATAAGGACACACCATTGGAGGATGCCTGGGCCGCTGTTGACGATGTACTTCTGCGAGCAGTTCAGGGTATTTCGGACCTGATTATTCGACCTGGGAAGATCAATGTGGACTTTGCCGATGTCAAAACCGTAATGGGTGAAATGGGTATGGCGATGATGGGCTCCGGAACTGCCAGCGGTGAAAACCGTGTGCGTGAAGCCACTGAATTCGCAGTCAAAAGCCCATTACTGGAGAATATTGACTTGAAAGGAGCCAAGGGCATATTAGTCAACATAGCGGCGGGAGAGAATATCTCGCTGGGTGAATATGCTGCAGTCCTTGAGGAAATTCAAGACCTGGCATCGGAGGATGCGACTCAGGTTATCGGTACGGTCATTAACCCGGAAATGGGTGAAGAGTTACGGGTTTCTGTTGTAGCAACGGGCCTCAGAGTTTCTGATGAAATGGAGAAAGCGCACACTTTAACCAAAGAAGTGAAAAAAAAGGTCGCAGGAGATGGTCCGATAGACTATACCGACTTCGATAAACCGACCATCATGCGCAACCAGGTGATCCAGGGTGGCGTAGAAGGTGAAGTTCCAGGTGGTAAGGAACTGGAATATCTTGATATTCCTGCATTCCTCAGACGGCAGGCTGACTGAAAACAATACATCTCAATATGGTTTTTTAAAGGAGTGCAACTAAATAGTGACATTGTAGTCTGATATTTGGGATTCGAATGGTTATTCTCCGGGTCCAGGGCTGGAATCTGTTTAGTAGAGAAGGCGTAGAGATTCTGGTAGAATTCGCCCAGCATCGGGACTGGCAAGAGTAATGATCAGGCAGAGAACCTTAAAAAACAGCCAACGGGCAAGAGGCGTTGGTTTACATACCGGTAAAAAAGTTTTCTTGACATTAATTCCCGCACCTGTCGATACCGGTGTGGTATTTATTCGGACAGACCTGGGTCCATATGTTGAAATACCCGCAAGTACCGAATTTGTAGGCGACACCACACTTGCCACAACCCTGGTCCGTGACGACCATCGAATTTCGACTATCGAGCATCTTATGTCTGCTTTATATGGGTTGGGTATCGATAACGTTTATGTAGAAGTCAATGGTCCGGAAGTGCCCATCATGGATGGCAGTGCGGAGTCTTTCGTATTTTTGATACATTCGGCAGGGATTCAGGAACAGAACAAGTCTAAGAAGTTTATTAAAATTAACGAGAAAGTGTCGGTAAAAGGCCCGGAAGAAGCCTTTTGGCATGATCAATCCGCAACCATGATGCCATATGATGGATTCAAGGTTGGCCATACAATTGTTTACGACAATCCGGTCATCAAAGAGCAATGCGCCAGTGTGGATTTTTCCAGCACATCCTTTGTCAAGGAAGTCTGTCGAGCCAGGACTTTTGGCTTCATGGAGGATATTGAGAATCTCCGTGAACAGAACCTGGTGCAGGGTGGCAGCCTGGATAATGTTGTCGTCGTAGATGATTTTCGTATTCTTAACAATGATGGACTCCGACATGAGGACGAGTTTGTCAGACATAAGATACTGGATGCCATCGGTGACCTTTATGTACTCGGTCACAGCATCATAGGTGAGTTTATTGGTTACAAATCGGGACACACAGCACATCATGCCTTGCGTCAGGCAATACTTGAACATGAAGATGCCTGGGAGATCGTTTCTTTTGACGATGCTGACCTGGCTCCGCTTTCGTATTCAAGATCACTTGCCAGACAGACCTAGGAGGCTGCCCGGGAACTGCGACCGTAGCGAGGGCGAGCATGATTGAGTCATATTTTTTGGTTATTTGAGGCAAATATTGTACATATTGAACGAAAATAAGCGGAAAATATGGCCAATCAGGCTTGTCCGCAGTAGGTCAGTCTGTTCTCGGACAGCCTCCTTGTTTGCTTCTTTTTGACAACTTGATCAATGCGTTACGTAATCCATCATGCTCGATTAACCCAGCGATATTCGCAAGGTTTCGGGCATTTTCTTTGGATGGTGGTAAAGGGTTACTGGTTGGGGTTTTTTCCCGGACTTCGACGGGTCGAACAGAAATTTTGATTGTGTTGATGTCGATTCGACACTGCTGGCGTACCAGAGAAGTAATATTCCGCTGGCGATAGCGCAGTTGAGTGGCAACAGCACTGGAATGTGTAATCAGAAGCAGTGTTTTGTTGTCCAGGGATGCAACTGACACATCCGCATTGAAGTGGTCGCGGATAACGGACTGTAACGAAAGGAGGTTCAATGCCTCGGAATAAAGTTGTTTCAAAACCGGAGATGAACCCATGATTTTTCGGGGCTGCTGAAGAGATTTTGGAAATCGGGTCACGTGGATGAGAACGGAAGTACGATAATTAATCATAACCTATGAAACTGATTATTGTAGTCAACAAAACTGGAAAACATCATAATTTAAATATTAATGGTTTCCTGTTGGCGCTAACCGCTGTCGGGATACTGGGTATTCCTGCGATAGTTGGCCTGCTGTGTTATCAATACTGGCCAGGCGGTGTGGGTCTGGATAATCAGATGATTGACCAATGGCGGGATGTGCTGAAGGCACAGCAGAGCGATGTCGACGAAGCACGCAGAATATCCTCGGAAAGTCTGGATGCATACACTCTGCAACTGGCCAGACTACAGGCACGGGTGATGCGTCTGGATGCACTGGGTGAACGATTGATTACCTATACCGATATTAAAGAGGGAGAGTTCGATTTTTCTCAATCTCCTGGTCTGGGAGGTCCGCTGATGGAAGATGACAGCGGAAATCAGCCTATTTCCAATTACTTCCAAATGCTGGACCGACTGGAGGAGGATATAGAAAACCGGGATCAGCAACTGAGCATATTGGAAACGTTGCTGATAGATCAAAAAATCCGTGACGATATTTTCATCTCGGGACGGCCAGTTCAAAGTGGTTGGATATCGTCATATTTTGGTATGCGTAACGATCCGATCAACGGTAAGAGAGCCTGGCACAGTGGTGTGGATTTTGCCGGCAAGGCAAATACTGAGATCAGGGCAGTTGCTGCAGGTGCCGTCAAATTTGCAGGTTATAAAAACGGTTACGGCCAGTTGATTGAAATTAATCATGGCAATGGTTACAAGACACTCTATGGGCATCATAAAGAGATTCACGTCAGTGTTGGTGATATTGTTAAAAAAGGACAGGTCATCGGCATTATGGGAAATAGCGGCAGGTCTACCGGTAATCACGTACATTACGAGGTTCATAAAAACGGGCGAGTTGTCGACCCGTCTTCCTATATTCATCGCGCCAGTCGATGATCTGATTCCTTAATAGACCCTGAATTACACCGGTAATGGTTGATTCAGGTTCAATGTTTACAATTTAGGGAACAGAAATGGCATTTTTTAACAAATTATTTGGCAGCAAGAATGAGCGCGAACTAAAGCGCATGAGCCGGACTGTTGCCCTTGTCAATGCTCTGGAACCTGATATCGAAAAGCTGTCTGATGACGCATTAAAACGTCAGAAGGAAGTGTTTCGTGCCCGTTTGTCAGCAGGGGAGAATTTTGATGATATTCTTCCGGAAGCATTTGCCACTGTCCGTGAGGTTGGGAAACGCACCCTGAACATGAGAATTTTTGATGTTCAGCTTATCGGCGGCATCACCCTGCACGAAGGAAGAATTGCAGAAATGCGTACCGGAGAGGGTAAGACTCTGGTTGCGACACTGCCGCTGTACCTCAATGCCCTGGAAGGCAGAGGTGTTCATCTGGTTACGGTAAACGATTACCTTGCTAAATGGGGCGCGCAGTGGATGGGACCTGTCTATGAAGCCCTGGGAATGAGTGTTGGCGTTGTATATGCCGGACAGGAAATGCAGGAAAAGAAGAGTGCCTATCAGGCTGACATCACTTATGGCACCAACAATGAATTCGGATTTGATTATCTGCGTGACAACATGGCCTTCTCCATGGAAGAGAAGGTCCAGCGGGATTTGTACTATGCCATTGTAGACGAGGTGGATTCCATCCTTATCGATGAAGCCCGCACACCACTGATTATCTCTGGGGGTGTTGAGAACTCATCGGATGTTTACCGTAGTATCAACTCAATCGTTCCCCTGCTTTCACGCCAGGAAAAAACACCGGAAGATATATTAAACGAAGTGGAACCACCCGGTGACTACTTTGTGGATGAGAAGCAGCGTGATGTGGAATTAACGGATTCGGGTCACCAGAAAGTAGAAGAATTACTGGTAAAAAGAGACCTGCTGAAAAGAGACGACAGTCTGTATGGCACGTCAAATCTGAATCTGTTGCATCATGTACATGCAGCCCTTAAGGCACACTGCCTGTTTCAAAAGAATGTGGATTACATCATCAAGGATAATGAAATCGTCATTGTCGATGAACATACCGGCAGGACGATGCCTGGCAGGCGATGGTCTGGTGGTATTCATCAGGCTATTGAAGCCAAGGAGAACGTCCTGGTAACCAACGAAAGTCAAACCCTGGCATCCACGACGTTCCAGAACTATTTCCGCCTGTATGGAAAATTGGCCGGGATGACAGGAACCGCAGATACAGAAGCATTTGAATTCAGACAGATTTATGGTCTTGACGTGGTCGTCATTCCAACTAATCTGCCGATGATCAGAGCGGATTACAATGATCTGATTTACCTCACTGAAGATGAGAAATTTGAAGCCATCGTCGAGGGGATTGCGGAATGTCTGGAGAAGAAGGCGCCTGTGCTGGTGGGTACTGCCTCTATCGAATCCTCAGAACGATTGTCGGGTCTGTTGAACAAGCGGAAAATCAAACATAGTGTGCTGAATGCCAAGTTCCACGAAAAGGAGGCCGAGATCATTGCCCAGGCTGGATATCCAGGTACCTTGACGATTGCCACAAACATGGCGGGCAGGGGTACGGATATCATCCTTGGTGGAAACTGGGAAGCGGACATAGCTAATCTGAAAGATCCGGATGAAGACCGGATAGCCGCCATTAAGGCCAAATGGCAAAAGAATCATGATCTGGTGATTGCAGCGGGAGGGTTGCATGTCATAGGAACCGAGCGCCATGAAAGTCGACGCATAGACAATCAGCTCAGGGGACGAGCCGGTCGGCAGGGCGATCCCGGGTTTTCGAGATTCTACCTGTCTCTGGAAGACAATCTGATGCGGATATTTGCCTCAGACAGAGTCAGAAACATGATGCAGTCTCTGGGCATGGAGAAAGGTGAGGCTATTGAACATCGTATGGTGACAAATGCCATTGAAAAAGCCCAGCGAAAGGTCGAAGGCAGAAACTTTGACATACGTAAGCAGTTGCTTGAATACGATGACGTTGCCAATGACCAGCGGCAGATGATCTACCAGCAGCGCAATAACATCATGGAGTCAGATGATATTTCCGAAACCATCAATGCAATCTGGGATGATGTGGTCAACCAGGTCATTGATGTCAGTATTCCGCCGCAAAGCCTGGAAGAACAGTGGGATATTATCGGTCTGGAACAGGCTTGTGTGACTGAATTCAATACTCATCTGCCAGTTCAGCGCTGGCTGGATGCAGATGAAACCCTGCATGAAGAAACCCTGAGAGAGAAGATTGTAGAGGAAATCCGCAGTAAATATGCCATTAAGGAAGCCAGTGTGGGTCCTGATATCAGGTTGATAGAAAAACGGATCATGCTGGATGTTGTGGATACCCGATGGAAAGATCATCTTGCGGCAATGGACTATCTGCGGCAGGGCATTCACTTGCGCGCTTATGCACAGAAACAACCTAAACAGGAGTACAAACGCGAAGCATTCGCAATGTTCGAGGAACTCTTGAGCAACATCAGGTTAGAGGTTGTTCGTATATTGTCCCGTGTACAGTTCCGGCCAATGGAAGAGGCGAAGGAACTGGAGCGACGCAGACGGGAACAGGAAGAGGCAAATCGTTTGAATTTTCAGAAAGCGGGGAGTGACTTGTTGCAGCAGGGAAAGAGTGATGGAGCCCAGTTGGCCAAGACACCCTTTGTGAGAAAAGACAGAAAGATAGGGCGCAATGAACCATGTCCCTGTGGTTCCGGAAAAAAATATAAAATATGTCACGGCAGGCTGGGTTAATTCGTGGCTGTGGGTAACTGGAACCTGTTTTTCCATCCCGTACCGGGCGCCCGGCTGTCTGCAACCGCCGCTGGTATCAAAGGTGATGGCGTAAGGGATGTCGTATTGTTTGAGTTTGCGGATGGCAGTCACACAGCCGGTGTATTTACCAGGAGCCTGTTTGCAGCCGCTCCGATTCAGGTTGCCAGAAGGAACCTGGGTGTTTTATCCCCCAGATATTTCCTTGTCAACAGCGGTAATGCCAATGCGGCCACTGGTGATGAAGGCATTAATGATGCAGAACTCTGTTGTAAGGCAGTATCCCAACAGACCGGGACAAGACCCCAGGAGACTGTCCCTTTTTCAACGGGAGTAATAGGGGAGAGATTACCCACCAGGGAAATTACTGACGTCATCTGCGAGTTGCATGCACAACTGCATGAAAACAACTGGCTGGAGGCGGCCGAAGGTATCATGACTACCGATACCCATCCCAAGATTGCCACCAGGCGTTTTGAAATCCAGGACACACCAGTGACAATTACCGGCATTGCAAAAGGGTCGGGCATGATACAACCGAATATGGCGACCATGCTTGCCTATATCGCCACGGATGCCCGTGCAGATAGTCAACAACTCGATGGGCTGCTGAGAAAGTCAGTCGAAAAATCATTCAATCGAATTACCGTGGACAGTGATACATCCACGAATGATGCCTGTATGTTGACGGCAACCGGTGTGTCGGGAATCGATCTGTCAGATGAGGTTGCCTGCGATGTATTTTCACCCCAACTGGAAAGCCTGATGCAGGAGTTGAGCCAGGGACTTATACGGGATGGAGAAGGTGCTACCAAATTTGTCACCGTTGTTGTGGAAGGTGGCTCAACACAGGATATCTGCCTGAAGATTGCTTATGCCATAGCCAATTCACCATTGATGAAAACGGCTATTTATGCTGGTGACGCCAACTGGGGTCGGGTAGTGATGGCAATTGGCAAGGCCGGGGTTTCTGTAGATCCCACAAAAATAAATGTCTATCTCGGTGACGTCAGGCTGATGCTGAACGGTGGAAAAGATCCTGATTATCGAGAGCAGGAGGGTGCTGCTGTGATGGCGGAGGATGAAATTACTATTCGCGTAGACCTTGGTTCAGGTGATTGTACTGAAACAGTCTGGACCAGCGATCTTTCCTATGAATACATCAGGATCAATGCCGAATACAGAACCTGATTCGCATAATTCAGGACAGGGGAGGTGGGTTAGCCCTGGTCCTGGTCCGTAGATGAAGAATCATCGTATTCAGGGTCCGAGGGGATGTACCGGTTTCCATTGGCCCACTCTCCCAGGTCGATGAGTCGACACAATTCGGAACAGAAAGGTCTGTAGCTGCTGGATGGTTGCCATACAACAGTTTTCTCGCAGGTTGGACATTGCACCACAGTATCTGTCATTGGGTATTCACCTGATTATTTTCCTGTAATGGGATCTTCGATAATGATAGATATTGACGATGAAGTTTACCCACTTCGAACATCAATTGCTCCAGATTACCATTATTAACCAGCACATCATCCCGACCCTGCTGTCATATCCGAAAACCAGAGTACAATCCTGTTGCCCCAGAGTAACGCTACCCAACCGGCTATGGCGAGGCAGGGACCAAAGGAAATCGGTTCGGACCGGTCTCGTCCCAGGGCAATCAGTATACCTGCGATGGCAATTCCCAGGAAGGAAGACAGGAGAATGATGAGCGGCAGCAACTGCCAACCTAGCCAGGCGCCAAGCAGTGCCAGCAGTTTGAAATCGCCGTAGCCCATACCCTCTTTCCCGGTTATTAATTTAAAAATCCTGTAAACGATCCAGAGTGTCAGATAACCGGCACATGCGCCAATGAAGGCACTCTCAAAATCAACGAAAGTAGTAAACAGATTCAGCGAAAGACCGAGCCATAGAATCGGTAAAGTAATCTCATCCGGTAATAATTGAGTGTCATGATCGATAACGGCCAGGGTAATCAGAACCCAGGTGAGAAAGCAGCCGGCAATGCCGGCAACATTAAGCCCTAGTACAAGGATTACAACTACCGTCAGCAGACCTGTAGCAAGTTCAATAACGGGATATCTTGCCGGAATCGAAATTCCACAGTTGGCACACTTGCGGTGCAGCAGGAAGTAGCTGATAACAGGTATGTTCTGCCAGGGTGTAATGTTGGCTTTGCAGACAGGACAGTGAGACCCCGGGAACATCAGATTGAAGGTCGATTGATCGGTGACACCCTGTTCCCCAAGGTTCAGAATTTTTCGTGCCTGACCTGACCATTCCCGTTCCAGCATAATCGGTAGTCGATAAATGACAACATTGAGGAAACTGCCAATAATCAAACCGATCATCAGAATGCATGATAAAAGCAGAAAGGGGAACTGCCACTGTAACAATTCAGTCATCTTCAGATTCCGCCGCTGAGGGCATCGCCCAGGGAAAAAACAGGCAGATACATGGCAATGATGAGGCCACCGATAACGACGCCGAGAATGACCATGATCAT
>JAPOOX010000106.1 GCA_026713185.1 Gammaproteobacteria bacterium | reverse complement strand
TCTGAAATTCGCGCCGCCAGGTTTGGGTCTGCGAGCATGTACGATTGCCGAGTGCAGGATAATGGCAGACCCGGGCGCCAGACTGTCAATGGTGAGCGACTCTGGCAGGGCAGCATACTTGAACAGCTGGGGCGCCCTCCGGTCAATAACCATCCTGTGTGATCCTGGCAGCACCAGCAGGTCACCAATCTCACCATTCAAACCATCCATATACATGAATACGTGCACCATGAGATGCGACCGGTTGGTCTGCGGTATCTGCTCGTAGTCGTGATGCCACACAATCCCGGGTTCGCCCTCAGTTTGCCATCGAGCGTGAATATGATGATGGGCGAATTTCTGATCTACCATAAGGTCCGCTACACGATCAACCACGCACGGCTCTGAAGTGAGCGCCCCCAGTTCGTCGTAGCTGATGATGGGCTTGTGTTTGCCTGCTGCACGATCAATCATCAACAAATCAACGTCATCCTTTATTCGCTGATTCAGTTGAGAGTCAAACAGACCCTCAAAAACCAGATATCCCAGTTCGTCAAACTCGGCCAGTTGATCTTCTGTGAGGTAGTTCATGGTCTGAATAAGTGCCTGGAATAACTGTCAACTTCAAATTTTTGCATCTTCCTTCCATTCAGTCACTAATGTTCTGCAAAAAACCGGGGAGATTGTCTGGTTTAGCAAACCTCCTGGTCAAATAAAAACACACCCTTGATATAGTCGTCACGCCTTGTTTTTATTCAATCAGACCATTGCGCCTGTCTTGTTCAATTGACTCGGTATCACGCTCACAAGGATCACCCCGCCCGCCACCACCCGCCGTTTCCAGCACCATGGTTTGACCGGCAGCAATGAATTCCCGGCCCATGCCTTTCAATTTTGGTCCGTTCCTGATGTAGACCTTTGTCGGGGCGCCGTGACCCCCTCCATCACGACCTCGCGGTGGATGATTGATCCGGTCGAACATTTTCGATACCGCGAACGCCTCACCATCAACATGTGCGAACTCCATAATCTGGCCGGCGCCTCCCCGGAATCGACCCTCACCCCCTGAACCCGTTCTGTACTCCTTGCGCCAGATGATCAGTGGTGAGGCATTTTCAGTAATCTCTACCGGCGTACTCCTGACACCTGACGGAAACGCAGTACAGGAAAGGCCATCTTTGGCTGGACGTGCTCCCGTGCCGCCGGAGTAGAAGGCGTTCAATACGAACGGCTCGCTCCGGCTGCCAGGGATCATCCCGCGACCACCAAGGAAAACAGGACCAAACAGACAGGCGGCGCCTTCTGTTGGCACCTGACCATTGAGTGGTTCTTCCAGGCAACCCAGAACGACGTCCGGGATCATCTGTCCGATGGTATGTCGCGCCGATACCGCAGCGGGTCGCGGCGCATTGAGAATTGAGCCCTCCGGCGCGGTAACCCTGACCACACCGAGTGATCCGGCATTGTTGGGCACATTATTGCCAATCACGCAGCGTACACCGAAAGAAGTGTATGCCTGGGCATAGGTTAGCGGCACATTGATCCCGTGTGCACATATCGATGAGGTACCGGTCCAGTCAATGTCGATTCCGTCATGGCCTATCGTAACCGAGCAGACGAGATCGACTGGTTCATCGTAGCCGTCAACCCGCATCGTGTTGGTCCAGGTACCTTTCTTCAGTTTGCGAATCTCCGAGAGCATCGCATCCCGTGAGTTGTCAATGATCATCCGGCCGACTGAATCGAGATTTTCAAGACCAAATTCGTCAAGCGTTTCGAGCAAGCTGCCACAGCCTGCTTTATTACAGGCAGTCAGTGAATACAGGTCGCCTTCTGCTGATTGCGGGTCACGTACGTTGGCGAGCAGGATCTCAAGCATCGTTTCGTTCAGGTTGCCTTCGCGAAACAAATAACCGATCGGCAGATTGATGCCTTCCTCAAATACCTGTCGACCATCAGGACCAAAACCCAGACCTCCAACATCAGCGATATGTGATGTCGCAGCAAACAGTGCAACAGCGCGATCTCCCTGGAATACAGGCGTGACGACTGTAAAGTCGTTCAGATGACCCGTGCCATGCCAGGGATCGTTAGTAACCAGCACATCACCCGGTTTCAACACCTGGACGGGATACTTCCTGAGAAAAAATCCGACACTCGCAGCCATGGCATTGACATGTCCCGGAGTGCCCGTAATGGCCTGCGCCAGCATGTTCCCACTGGTATCAAACACACCTGTAGACAGGTCACCCGCTTCACGTACAGTGGTGGAAAAAGCCGTACGAATCAGTGTCTGGGCCTGTTCCTCGACAACAGCAAGCAGGCGATCCCAGATAATCTGCATGCGAATCTTCTTGAGATCCGATTCATTCATTGTCATCTATTCCTTGCAATGTCATGACAATATACCCATGACTATTGATCTCTGCATGATAACCCGCGGTGACGACTGTCGTTGTCTGGTCCTCAGTAATCAGGGCAGGACCCTTAACCTTCATCCCCGGAGACAGGTCGCTGCGTAGATAGACTGGTACCCTGACCCGTTCTGTAACATCCGGGTCGAACAGAGACTGGCTAGCTATGGGTTTCGGCAATATTGACGACTCATGGCAAGCCGGCACATCGGCAATGTCTGGTGTTGGTGCTGCAATGGTAAGCGTCCAGCTCAGCGCCTCAATATCTATGCCTGCAATCGTCTGCCCGTAGAGCTTCGTGTATGCTCTTTCGAATTCAGTGCGGAACATGTCACCATGCCGATCATCGTAGTCATCGACCGGAAGGTTGACGGCAATCTCATGACCCTGGCCGACATAACGCATGTACGCCTGGCGCGATTCAATGAGATCGTCGTTGTCTGTACCATCGCGTACGACGGCAATCGCTTCACGCTTCATTTCGGTATAGAGGTTATTAATAAGATCTGCCTGCAAATTCGATAATTTCTGCTGCCGACTGCGTACGACTTCATAAGCGACTGGCGCCAGCAGAAAGCCGACGGCAGATCCCACACCGGCTTCGGTCGGCACGATGATGCGGTGCACTCCGAGCTTTTCGCCAAGACGAGCGACATGTAATGGCGCCGCACCACCAAACGCGACGATGTCACGCTGACCAATGTCCATTCCAAATTCCGCAGCGTGCGTGCGGGCGGCGGCTGCCATATTTTCATCAACGACTTCACTGATCCCGAACGACGCCAGGTCAATTTCTATATCAAGCGCCTGACCAATATCCTTCTCAATCACCCTGTTCGACGCCTCGGGATCAAGGGCAAAGGCGCCACCTGCAAAATTTTCGACATGG
>JAPOOX010000320.1 GCA_026713185.1 Gammaproteobacteria bacterium | reverse complement strand
GAAAGTTCCCTGAGTCCGGTTTTTGAATCCATCAACCAGCGACTGGTTACAATGTCACGAGCCCGATCATCCAGAGATTCCAGAGCAGACTGCAAGTCCCTGGATTGCATTTCGCTGATTTCTTCATCTGCTGCCAACATTGCCGGATCTTCACTCTCACCGGCAGTGAGATAGCCGGCGGGACCAGGTCGGAAATGATCCTCATCAGTGTCTACAGACTCGAAGGGCTCATCAATGACAGTAAGACGCCGTTCCATTTCCATTACTTCCCCGGGTTTCACACCCAGAGTCTTTGCTACCTGATCGACTTCCTCCTGATTGAACCAACCAAGACGTTGCTTGGTTTTTCGCAGGTTGAAAAACAGTTTTCGCTGTGCCTTGGTCGTGACAACCTTGACGATTTTCCAGTTTTTAAGAATAAACTCGTGAATCTCAGCCTTGATCCAATGCACAGCAAAGGAAACCAGACGTACCTTGTGATCAAGGCTGAATCGCCTGACTGATTTCATCAATCCGACATTCCCCTGTTGTATCAAGTCTTCCAGGGGTAATCCATATCCTGTATAGCCACGTGCGATAAATACGACATATCGAAGATGAGACATGACAATACTGCGTGCAGCTTCGAGATCATCCTCGTCCTGGAAGCGACGAAACAATTTTACTTCCTCGTCCTTATCCAAAACGGGAATCCGCTGTACAGTGTCAAGGTATCCCTGCAAACTACCTGTACTAAGTACCGGCAGATGCTGATCAGATGCATGCTGTAAAGTGGCGATAGCCGTCATATCGTAACCTCTTTTATTCTCTCGAATCCTCTCTATGAATAATATTCAATTGTTAATTATTAGAGTCAAAAACTTTGAATTCGTTCTTAAAATTGGGATTGTCAGGATATTTTCAAGTACTTTCCGACGATTTTTTTAAACAATTTTTACAATGCGCAGGAAGCACGTACGCTGAATCAACTGCATGTTAGTATTCGCATTTCAAATCCGTTTATTTTGAGAACAGCCAAACCACCCATTGAAGAACTTGAATCATAAGCAGGAAATAATCACTCCCCACGAACCAGCGACCCCGCAGCGAGTCGCATCCATAGACTGGTCTTCCTGGGAGCCCGAAGAGTTGGCAACGCTCATGTTCGTCGTCAAATCAGACCGGATATTACTGATTCGAAAAAAAAGGGGCCTGGGCGCCGGTAAAATCAATGGGCCGGGTGGCCGGGTGGAACCGGGTGAAACACCCGGAGATTGCGCAATTCGGGAGACAATGGAGGAACTCTGCATTACACCTTTGAATGTGAGATCCGCAGGGGAATTATTCTTCCATGCTGAGGATATGCCCCGCATCCACGGGTACATATTTACAGCATCGGATTATAACGGTGAACCGACTGAAACAGACGAGGCAATCCCACTCTGGTACCCGCTTGAGGATATCCCCTATCAGGAAATGTGGGAAGACGATCATATCTGGTTACCCCTGGTTCTTGCCGGGCATGTGATTGACGGCTGGTTTACCTTTATCAGAGAGACCATGCTGGATTACAAAGTACTCATCAGGTCGGAATAGTGGGGTCGGAGTAAAGTGCCGGAGTAAAACGCAACATTGCCGCCAAAGTGAGACGTTTTACTCCGGCACTTTACTCCGACCCCACTATTCAAATCCCGGCGAGTTCCGAAAATGCAATATCGGTGGTAAAGAAAACCTGGCCTTGCATCCGTTTATAGAAACCGGTTTCCTGTAACCGGTCCATCACCGGACCTTTCACTTCAGCCAGATGTAACGTCACACCAACCTCTTCCAGGTTTTCCGATAATGTTTCCAGCATCTCCAGACCACTGGTATCGATGAAATTTGTGGCGGTACAGATCATCAGCACATGTTTGATTTCCGGCTTGTCGGCAACCTCGTTATACAAAAAAGTTTCAATATAACGGGTATTGACGAAATACAGACTTTCATCAATTCGTACCGCCAATAATTTCGGTGAGGTAGTAACCTCATGTCTGAGAATATTCCTGAAGTGTTCCGAGCTTGCTACCCGTCCAACCACGGCAATGTGTGGACGTGAACTGCTTCTGATCAACAAGACGAAGGAAACAGCGATGCCTATCAGTAAACCTGGTTCTACCCCCAACAGGATAACCGCCAGAAATGTGAAGGAAAATGTCACGGCATCCGATACATTAAAGGAAAATATTTTGCGGATGGCGACCATATCAATTAACTGTAATGCCGATATAACGATAATTGCGGACAGCACTGCCTTTGGTAGATAGTAAAAAAGCGGTGCAAACCCCAACAGTACCACTGCCAGCAGAATTGCCGTGACCAGAGAAGCCACCGGTGTTCTTGCTCCCGATGTAAAGTTGACGCCAGTACGGACAAAACTTCCGGCGACCGGGAAACCTCCCGCCAGCGATGCCCCAACATTTGCCAGGCCAAGACCTACCAGTTCCTGATTTGGCTGGATTTTTTCCCGCCGTTTACTCGCCATCGCTGACCCTATGGAAGTACTTTCCAAAAAAATCACCATGGCAATCAGCAACGCAGACGGAATCAGGAGGCGTAGTTCTTCAAAGGAGATGTCGATCATGTGCAATGCCGGCAAAGCAGTGGGTATCGTACCTACGATCGGTAACGCATATTGATCATCCAGATTCAGTATCACTGTTATCAGTATTCCCAGCACCACGACATACATGGGCGCCGATCGGGTAAGACTGGAAGCCTGTACCTCACCCATCCCGACTTTCAGCAAAGCCGTTTCCAGTTGCAGACGGCAAAATACCAGAATCAACAGTGCTGTGAGGGCAATGACCAATGCCGTCACATTGAACTCATTTTGACTGCTGGCCAAATGTTGAAAAACCCCTGCCAGACCGGTATCGGTGGAAGATGGCAGTCCTGCCATGGACGGAATCTGGTTGGCAATAATCAGGATCGCAGCCG
>JAPOOX010000137.1 GCA_026713185.1 Gammaproteobacteria bacterium | reverse complement strand
GTTGTTGCCTCTGTATCCCATTGCGCAGGAAACGATTTAAAGCGTAAATCAAATTCACCTGATGTCAATGCGCGTAGTTCTTCCTTGAATACTTCCACAAATGGCGTACCATCGAAATTTTCTTCCGCTGGTTCGTTATAAACAATTGCCACCACGGTTTCGGTAGCTGAAGAATTCGCGGCAAAGCATGTTAAAACGAATGCGATACATCCTGAATACTTGATACGTTTCGTCCAGCACATTTTGCAAAAGGCTCCAGTTGGAATATTTGCACAGTACTACGTTTATAAGAACTCTAATATTATCAGAGCAGGTGAATAGTTACCGTAGTTTCAACGGGAATTGTATTTACAACGGATTGCTACCTTGCTGACCTTACCACCCAGCGTCAATGGAAATATTGTTGAGATGGTTACCGCATTGGGAAGCAGAAGACTCACACGATATTACTGAAACTACATCCAGGCCATTGCTGCTGTTGATCTCCTGAATGAATAGATATTATTTCATTGCTTGCCTTAATCAACTTACATATTTAGGATAGGTTCAAGGAGAAAATGTCATGCTTGCCATTGGGCGATTTACCAAGAGGCATCGGGTGCCGGTGACATTGCTGGACCCTCGGGGCTTTGGTTGGTGAAAGGCGTCTTCGCAATGGCAGTTCTCCTCTTTGCAGCGCACGCAGACAGCAGTGAAGACCCCCAGGTGATTGAGTGGCCGTTTGTAGGCGCGGAGCAGTCGCATACCAAGTACTCCACTGCAGACGAAATCACGCCCGCCAACGTAAGCGGACTCAAGATTGTATGGAAATGGCACCCGAATGAGCAGGCCCTTAAGCGTTACGGTACGCAACCGGGGCGGTTTCAGGCAACGCCTGTCATGGTGGGCAACGTCCTTTACTTGTCGACCATGTATACACGGGTAGCGGCGCTCGATGCCCAGACGGGCGCCGAGTTGTGGATTTTCGACCCAAAGGCCTATGAAGGGGGACCCAGAGGTGCGCGACCCGGGGGATTGCAGCACAGGGGTATCGCCTATTGGACCGATGGTGACGACACGCGAGTCTTTCTCAACAGCCGTGATCGCCTGTATGCGATCAATGCCGCGACAGGCGAACTGGACGTGGGCTTTGGCGAGAGTGGGAATGTCTTGCTGACTGCGGGTCATGGCCGTCCGGTGAGCCGGTTCGAATTCGATCAGACCTCACCACCGGTGGTATTCGAAGACCTCGTGATCGTGGGTAGCCGGGTACCCGATCAGCTCCAACGCAAATTCGATACCCCCGGCACGGTGCAGGCGTTTGATGCGCGCACGGGCAAACGCCGCTGGGTCTTCTTCACCATCCCCCAGTCGAGTGATGACTTCGGCGCAGACACCTGGGAGGAGGAGTCGTGGCGTTATACCGGTCACGCCAACGTGTGGGGGCTGATGTCGATCGACGTCGAACGTGGCCTGCTGTACGTACCGACGAGTACTCCGAGTAGCGACTACTGGGGTGGTCGCCGGGTGGGGGCAAACCTCTTCGCCGACTCGCTGGTGTGCCTGGACGCACGCACCGGCAAGCGGCAGTGGCACTTCCAGGCTGTCCACCATGGCGTTTGGGATTACGATCTTGCCGCCGCGCCAAACCTGGCGACTATCACTGTGGACGGGCGCGAAATCGACGCCGTGGCGCAGGTGTCAAAGCAGGGGTTCACCTACGTATTCGACCGGGTGACGGGTGTGCCCGTCTGGCCGATTGAGGAGCGCGCGGTAGATACGAAGACGGACGTGCCGGGAGAGGTGCTGTATCCGACGCAGCCGTTCCCGACCAAGCCACCGCCGTTCAGCGGACAGGGGGTATCGCTTGACGACGCCAACGACCTGACGCCGGAGATTCACGCACTGGCGGTGAACGAGATGCAGCGTTTCCGGTTGGGCTCCCTGTTCACGCCACCGAGCCTGCAAGGAACCCTCCAGCGCCCCGGCACAGCCGACGGTGCAAATTGGGGCGGGGCAGCGTTCGATCCCGAGACCGGGCTCTTGTATGTGCGGACATCCGAAGGAGCCGATACCAACCAGGTGTGTCTGAATGACGGCGACAATCCAGAGGTCGACGTAGCGTACAGCAACAACTGTCCCTATGGCGCAACGCTTGTCATGTTTCAGGGAGCAAGCGGGGCGAAAGTCCCGGAAGTCCCACCGGGCAAACTCGGTCCGATTCCGCTCATAAAGCCGCCGTACGCGTACTTGGTGGCGATCGACCTCAACGCAGGCGAGATTGCGTGGAAGGCGCCGTTCGGAGAGGGGAGCCTTGAGCTACGTAGCCATCCATTGCTGCGTGGCGTGAAATTACCGGAGCGGTTGGGTACGCGCGGCACCGCCGGTCCGATTGTGACAAAGGGTGGCCTCGTGTTCATTGGCGGCGGTGCTTCGTATCTTTATGCGTTCGACAAAACCAGTGGCACAGAATTGTGGCGTGGCGCAACGTCGTTTCCTACGTATGGGAACCCGATGACCTACCGCACGCGTTCGGGACGGCAGTTTGTCGTTATCGCGACCGGTGACGGGCCGGACGCCGCGCTGGTCGCGTTCGCGTGGACCGAATAGTGTGTGCGCGCGTGAGTTCGGCACAGGTGGCTGGTGGCTTCAGGGATATGATTGTGAAGAGTTGTCTTGAGCCGTGGTGGCTCTCAGCACCCGGTCCGTGGGAGTCGGTCGGAGCCAAAGTAAGCCTGTGCCGACGTCACAACACTGAGGGGTTGGCAGGATGAATTCGCGCCTGGCGGAAGTCGTGACGGACCTTAGCCCGGATACCCTGGCAGGAAAGACCCTCGTGAGCATTTCAGCCGGCTTCACCTCGGGGCTCGGATTGCTGGTCTCCCAAATCGCCTTCGCGACGTTCATATTCTCAGGGGCGTTGGCGCCCTATGGGTCCCAAGGTGTGGGTCTCATACTGTTCGGAAACTTCGCCGCCTGCATGATCATGGCCATGTCTTCGGGGTATTCAGGTGTGATTGCCGGGCTGTCTCCCGCGCTCGTCATCGGCATGGCTGCGTTTGGATCCTCGATGGATGCCGAAGGCGACGCCTTGTTCGTCACCGTTTCCGCAGCTCTCATTCTGAGTGCGGTTGTCACCGGCGTCTCTTGCCTCATGATTGGTCGATTCCGGCTTGCCAACCTGCTCCGGTTCATTCCCTATCCGGTCTCAGCCGGGTTCGTCGCCGGAATCGGTGGCGCGGTGTGTCTTGCTGCCATGTCGTTGATGGGCGCGGAAGCTCGCTTGAGTGGGATCCCGGAGTTGCTGGATCCCCCCACGCTTGCGCGGTGGGGTCCCGGTATTGGCTACGGAATTGCACTGTACTTTGCCATGAAACGGTGGGGAAACGCCTTGATTCTACCGGTGAGCGTCGCGGTATTTGTGGGAGCATACCACCTCACGCTGGCAGGCCTTGGCATTTCCGGCGCCGAGGCGCAGGCGGCAGGCCTGTTGTTGACGAGCACGGCGGACGGTACTCTGTGGCCGTCTCTGGGTGCCTCCGACATCACGCGCATGGATTGGGACGCACTGGCTGGGCAGGTTCCCAACATGCTGGCGCTGATCATGGTCGCATTCATTTGCGTGATCATGAACGTCGCAGGCCTCGAGGTGGCCGCAAATCAGGAGCTGGAGTGGGACCGGGAGTTCAAGGCATGCGGGCTGGCGAGCGTGGTCGGCGGTCTCGGTGGCGGAACGGTCGCGACCATAATCGTGCCGGCATCGCTGCGCAGCAAGCTGTTTGGAGCTGCCACCCGTCTGACCGGCATCGTCGCTGCACTCGTCATCGGCGTCGCCCTGTTCATCGGTGACGGAATACTGGAACTGGCGCCGACGTCGTTGGTGGGTGGCATACTGGTCTTTGCCGGACTGGGAATGCTCGACGAAGGACTGGTGAGGAGCTACAGGCGTCTGAGCCGGTCCGAATTTGGCATTATCGTTCTGATTTTCATTGCCATTGGCGCTTTTGGGCTGTTGGAGGGCGTGGGTGTCGGATTGCTGGCAACACTCGTGTTCTTCGCCTTCCGTCTCAGTCGCGTGAACCCGATCGAATCGGAATTCACGGCGCGCGAGCGCCATAGCAGCAAGGCGCGTTCGGTGCCCGAGCGCGTGATATTGTCGGACGAGGGTGACCGCGTTCATGCCTGGCGACTGCGCGGCTATATATTTTTTGGCAGCGCCTCGCCGTTGGCTGACCGTCTGAGGGTGTCCCTGCACGGGCCAATGCCACCCCCCGATTGCCTGTTGCTCGACTCTGCAAATGTGTCCGGCTTCGACTTCTCTGCCATCAACGTCCTTAGCCGTGTGCTGAACGTGGCGACCGGCCTCGGCGTGCGGGTGGTGCTCAGTGCACCGTCTGAGCAGTTGAAGGCAGGGCTGGCACGCAATCTTCCAGCGTCAGTATTCGCCGAGTTTGTGATCGAGGCGGATCTGGACCTGGCGCTCGAGCGCTGCGAGGATTCTGTGATAGCGTCGTGGCAAGCGAACGCGAATGCGGACGACGGGCAGCGCGCGAATCTTCTGGAGCACGCAGCAGAGGATCTTGAGCGCCATCTGGACCGACAGATCGAATTCGAGGATCTGATGGTGGAGCTGGAAGACTGGCTGGAGGGTCGGGACTATTCCCGCGATGAAACAATCGCTCGGAGGCTACAACTCCCGCAGCGAGACAATCGCTCGGAGACTACAACGCGTGCGGACATGCAGCTGTTGGTTTCGGGCCGGGCGACCGCATGCGATGCAGTCGGCGCGCGGCTCTTCCAGTACGCGCCGGGAGATGTGATCTGGCCGCCAGGCGGGCGGGAAGAAAGTATTACTGCCGTCGTAGCCGAGGATCCTTGCCGGACAATGGTGCTGACGTCCGCCACCCGGCACTGGCTGGAAACAAACCGCTCGGAGCTCACGCTCAAGCTGTATCGCTACCTCCTCGAGGGGCAATTTCGAATGGATGAGGACAATGCGCAGTAGCGAATGCGCCCGGGAGACCGGGCACAGAGATCACCTCGGGATCCGTCGGGAGCGCAAGCGGTGGCCAGAACGCTTCCACCGCGAACAGAACCACACAGGTCGTCGATTCGGCGACCTCAATCTGACTATGAAAACCAGGGAGTACAGAGATGAAAGTATCGAATAAGGTGATACGCACGGCAAATGACATGCAAGCCCTTCTTTCTCAGGAGATCCATGGCGCAATTTCAATGGTGCATCTGTTGAAATTCAAGGCCAGGGCGGAATATACGGACGGTCGAGAAACAGATCTGACGGGCGCTGAAGCATATAATGTCTACCGCAGGAAGATGGTCGAACGTGCAACCTCGGCTGGCGGACGCCTTGTGTTTCAAGGGGTAGCGAGGCAATTGGTACTCGGTGAGGTAGAGGAAATGTGGGACGAGGTGTTAATCATCGAGTTCCCGTCAAAGGAATCATTTGACGAGATCATTTCCTCTCCGGATATGGCCGAGTGGGGTGTGCATCGCAGAGCCGGCCTGGACGGTCAACTGCTGATTGCCACTACTGCAGAAGCTTAACCCTGGCTGGAGTTCCAGGCTTGAACTGAACAAAGCCGATGGTGCTCTTCCTGCCGCAGATGCGAATGCTCTGCCCCCAGGACTTGCTGTATCCTCAGCGGGACACGGGCGTCACGAGCATGGTCAGGCCGGGACTGCCGCTGCTGTCGCCGTAGCGGCCAGGGACGATGATGGATTCCATGTATTTGCCGACAGGTTGAGTGCTCTGATCTAGATTGCAGACGCCGGAATCTTTGTTTTTAATCAAGTTATCTGTGAAGCAACCAGTGCCGGAGTAATTTTTTGCAAAAATCACTCTGGCACTTTACTCTGACCCCAGATTATCTTGAGAAAAGAAAATATGAAACTTAGTTGGTCACACGCAGTCCTGAATGTGAAAGACGAGGACAAGATTCTGGATTTCTACACCGGAATACTCGGTTTCACCGTCAGCGACAGAGGTCAACTGGCAGAGAATGCACCCGATATTATCTTCATGAGCCAGGACCCGGAAGAACATCACCAACTCGCGGTTTTAGTCAAGCGAGAGGACGAGGGTCCATCCAATTCACTGAATCACATGGCTTTTCGAGTTGAGTCTTTCGATGATGTTAAAACATTAAACAGTAAACTCACTTCAGCCGGTGTCGACATCCTGCCGATATCCCATGGTAATACGCTTTCACTCTATTTCAGCGATCCGGAAGGCAATGGTCTTGAGGTCTTCTGGGACACGCCCTGGCATGTATCCCAACCCAGTGGAATTGTCTGGGACCCCAGCCTTGACCAGGAACAGGCATTGGCATGGGTGGAAGAGACCTTCGGTAACAGGCCGTCGTTCAGGAAGCGCGAAGATGCGGATGGTGATTTTGTCAACAGACGATGACACGGACAACCACTCCCGATGAATCCTCCTGGGAACCTGATGGATCCTCCTGGATACCCGATGGATCCTCTGGATCCTCCTGGAAAATGTTGGCCCTCACTGCTGGTTCAGTCTGGTTTGGTCAGATAGTTAAAGCGCGCTTCCGAATCGTTCACGCAGCACGTTTTTCTGCACCTTGCCCATCGCATTGCGCGGCAGCTCGTCGATTACTTCCACCCGTTTGGGCACCTTGAAGTTGGCCAGCATCGACCGGCAGTGAGCGGTCACCTCAGAGGTGGTCGGCGCATTACCGTCAGGAACGATTACGGCAAGAACCGCCTCGCCAAAGTCAGCATTGGCAATACCGATGACAGCCGACTCTGCGATGCCTGCCATATCATCGATTACCAGTTCAATCTCTTTTGGGTAAATATTAAGGCCGCCGCTGATGATCATGTCTTTGGTGCGACCGACGATAGAGACATACCCATCCGCGTCTATAGTGGCTTTGTCGCCGGTGTTGAAAAAACCGTCGTCAGTAAAATCCTCGGTGGTTTTTTCCGGCATGCGCCAATAGCCAGTGAACACATTCGGGCCGTGTACCTGCAAGTTGCCGGTCTCGCCTTCCGCCACGCATTGACCGGCATCATCGACCACTCGGGCATTCACACCCGGCAGTGGCGGACCTACGGTACCCGCTCGTCGCTCTCCATGCAGTGGATTTGAGGTATTCATCCCAGTCTCGGTCATGCCATAACGCTCGAGTATGGTATGTCCGGTGCGGGTTTGAAATTCAACGAACGTTTCTGACAGCAGAGGCGCAGAGCCTGACACAAACAGACGCATATTCGAACAGCATTCCGGCCCGAATTCCGGGTTTGCCAACAGCCGGGTGTAGTAGGTTGGTACACCCATCATCACGGTACAATCCGGCATTGCGGCAATGGCTGCCTTGTCGCTGAAACGACTGTGCCATGCCATGCTTGCGCCACTCATCAACACACAGCCCAGACCAACAAACAAGCCATGCACGTGATAGAGGGGCAGCATGTGCAGGAGCCGGTCAGAGGCGGAAAATCCCCAGCTTGCAACCAGTGTTTCTGCATTACTGCGGAGGTTATCATGACTCAACATGATGCCTTTAGGCTGCCCTGTGGTACCCGATGAATAGAGCAAAGCAGCCATGTCCACTCCCTTACATTGGACCACGTCAGCTTCAGCACTTGCGACTGCAGCATGCTGCATCAAGGTACCGGTACCATCGGCATTGAGTGTCGGCAATGCTTTTACACCACCTGCCGGAACTACAGATTTGATCAAAGGGAGTACAGCACTATCGCAAACTACGATGGTCGGTTCTGCATCGGTAAGGAAATAATCAAGTTCCGAAGCCTTATAGGCGATGTTTAACGGGTGGTAGACAAGTCCCGCACGCAGACAGGCCAGATAGAGAAACACATTTTCCACTGATTTTTCGACCTGCACGGTGACCCGGTCGCCACGGATGGCGCCAAGTTGAAGCAGGCTGTTAGCGAGCCGGGCAGAAACACCGTCTGCTTCTGCGTAAGTTACGCTTCGTCCGTTGGCGTCCAGCAGTAAATGCGTATCGAGGTCAGTCGGAAAATGCTTCTGGTAATGCGCGTAGAGATTCGCATTGCCGATCATGCCGGTGTCTCCTGTAATCCTTCGATCCGGTAGATTAAACCCGGTTAACCAGAAACGCCATAAGCTTTCGAAATGCCCGGCGTCCGGTACAAAGTCCTGGGGTCAGAGACAAGTGCCAGAGTAAAACCTTCTTGCATTGACCATTGTCGGCGTTTTAAATTATTGCCGGTCAAGGCAATGCACCCTAACATTGAATGATGACGAATACTGAGACGAAATGAACACCGTTCTCGGCATAGACCTGGGTACACAGGCCCTCAAGGTCATTTTCTATGACTTTGAGAGATGGAACGTTGCCGCTACCGCCAGTGCGCCGCTCGAACTGTACCAGGATGATGCGGGAGTCGCGGAACAACAGTCACTCTGGTGGCTCAACGCTTTGCATGACGCTCTCGCCAGGGTCGACCCGGAGATCCGTCGGTCTGCGCTTGCGCTCTCCGTTTCCGGACAACAACATGGCTTCGTTGCCCTCGACAGGAAAAACAGGGTACTGGCGCCGGTCAAGCTCTGGTGCGACACCTCGACCGGGATAGAGTGCACCGAAATCATGCGCGCATTCGGTGGGCGAAGCGCCTGCATCAATGAGACTGGCAATCCGATACTGCCTGGCTATACGGCTTCAAAAGTCCTTTGGCTCAAGAAAACGAACCCGGAAGCATACCGCAGGATGGACTGCATCCTGTTACCGCACGACTATCTGAATCTGTACCTGACGGGTGAACGTTGCATGGAGATGGGCGATGCCTCAGGAACGGGGTTTCTCGATATCCGGCAACGATGCTGGTCGCAAAAGATGCTTCTGGCGATGGACTCGGAGCGAGACCTGAACGACTGTCTGCCGTCGTTACTGACTCGTAATGAACCGATAGGCTGCCTGCGACCGGAAGTTGCGGATGACCTCGGTCTGCCCGCTGGAATCCCGGTAGGCATCGGCGGCGGTGACAATATGATGGGCGCCATCGGTACCGGTAATGTACGCCCGGGAAACATGACGATGAGCCTTGGGACTTCCGGAACAGTCTATGCCTGTGCGGAACAGCCTGTCGTCGATCCAAAGGGGGATATCGCCGCATTCTGTTCATCAACCGGCGGCTGGTTGCCCCTGCTTTGCACAATGAATTGCACAGTCACGACGGAGCTTCTGCGCGACCTGCTCAGTACTGATATTGCCGGTTTTGAAGTAATGATATCGTCTACACCGCGTGGCGCCCAAGGCGTGATGACACTACCGTTTTTCAACGGAGAACGAACGCCAAATCTGCCAGATGCAAGGGGCTGCATCATTGGCCTCAGCGGTCACAATACAAAATCCGGCAACCTGTTACGTTCGGCTGTCGAAGGCGCCACATTTGCACTCAGGTATGGCATCGACCAGCTCACTGGCCTGGGTGTCGACGCGAATGAGATCGTACTGACGGGTGGTGGCATGAACAGCGACACATGGCGCCAGATAGTCGCCGAAATTTGCGCCCTCCCCGTCACAGTCTACCAACAGGATGAAGGTGCAGCCTTTGGCGCTGCCCTGCAGGCGTTACAATTGATTGATGGACACACAAGCATTGTGGATCTCGTCGATACCCATCTTGAACGGGACGAAAAGCGCTGTTGCGAGCCCAGTGAAAGTGCCGTCAGGAATTACCAGGAGGTGTACGAAGAATATCAAAGAGCCGTGGCAACCATATCAACACTCTATGCCTGAAATTCATTCAGCGAGGATAGAGTTACAGTACCCAGGGAATACATATTTATGACTAGTTGGTGACTAGTTATTGACTAGCCCTCTCTTTCCTACTAAGCTAATATTGATGGAATTCAGGTACTCAACCCATGCAGTAGATCGCATGATTCAACGACAGATCTCAACGGTCGAGGTCGAAGAAATCCTGATCAATCCCGATGGTTTGATCAGGCAATCAAGAGACAAAGTTGTGGCATTCAAGAAAATAGAAGGCAGGAGTGACAATTCGTTAGCAGTGGTTGCAGTTGAGCGGGATGGCAACATTGATGTGGTAACAGTAATGGTTAATTTTGAGGTACGAAAATGAAAGTTCATCACGATGAGTCAATTGACTATTTGTCAATTGACTTCACAGATGGGATCGAAGCAAAAACTGTCTATGAGGATGGCATCATTGTCCGCTACGACAAGAATGACCATGTCATTGGAATTGATATCACCGATTCCATGAAGCTCTTTGCCACCTCCGACCTCATGACTCTACAGCAGGTATGTGATTTTCTAGGCGTATCCGAATCTACGATTCGACGTAAAATTCGGGCAAACAAAATCAAGTACATCAAAGAAGGTAATCAATACCGCTTCAGGAAATCAGATGTTATTAGTTTGGTAGCTTAATTCTATTAATGTAGAGGCTATTCTCCCTATAAAGATTTTCATGAAGCTCATGAATCGCTGCTGTCATCTGATTTAATCGATTCCAGTGTGGGCATACGATAGCGGTCTTCCGGATCAAGCCATCCTTTGAAGTTGGGTTTACGCTTTTCAGAAAAGGCTGCACGGGATTCCATCAGGTCGCTTTCATCACCATGATTATTCAACGCCGCCGCCAGTTTGCTTAAATCCGGAGCAACTTCTGGCCGCATTTGCCGCATCATATAGACCGTATTGACTCGAGATGCAGGTGGCAGAGTCAATAAATGCTCTGCCATGTCATACGCCGTTGGGATTAATTCATCGGGGTCAACAAGCCGGTTAAGGAAGCCAACCTCATAAAGCCGCTCTGCGGTGAAGCGAAATCCAAGCGCCATTTCCGTTGCAATATGGTGCGGAAGACCGGCAAGATGGCCATGATTGTATCCGCCCAACAACCATCGCTTTGCCTCGGACACTTCGAACACGGCGCCGCGAACGGCAACTCTTAAATCTGTACGTTCAACTATCATGAACCCACCGCCCATGGCATAACCATTGATTGCGGCAATCACAGGTTTTTCCAGTTCGTTGTTCATAAACGGGTCTGCCAACGGCGCTCCCGTGCCTGGCCTTCCCCGCTCAAGAGATTCTTTCATGTCCTCCCCGGCACAAAAAGCGCGTCCGGTCCCAGTCAGGATCGCAACCTCCAGATCAGGGCTTTCCCTGAAAGTGGTGAACGCTTCTGCCATTCCCTTGCGGAATTCCAACCCCATGGCGTTCATTCGCTCAGGTCTGTTCAAACGAATCTGAAAAATCTGACCCTGTCTTTCGGTCTCGACCACTGCCATAACTAATCTCCTTGGGGATTATTGAACGTTATTACTCCCTTGACCCGCAATGTTTCAATTTCGCCGGTGGTCAGTCCCATCTCTATGAGAATCTCTTCGCTGTGCTGCCCGGCATCCGGACCTGGTCGGTCAAACTCATCTCTCCGTTGAAACGCAGTCATGTTGATTGGTGACCGGATCAGGTTGATGTCGCCAAGGCGGTCATGATGGGCAACCCGGGTCATCCGCAATGACTTCGCATGCTCGTCTTCAAAGGCTTCACCAATAGAGTAAATTGGACCGCAGGGGCAGCCCGCTTCATTCTTCATCATTTCGACCAGGTCCTTTGTCGACTTCTTACGGGTCTCTTCGTTTATCAGCTTCCAGAGTTTGTGGCGGTGCTTAAGACGACCGCCATGGGTAGAAAAACGCTCATCCTCCGCCAGAGCGGGTTCACCCAGTGCATGCACAACCGCCTTGAACATCTTGTCGCTGCTTGCGGCGAGATTGATTTTGCCATCAGATGTGTCGAAAACACCCATCGGTGACATGTATGGATGGTTGTTACCTTCCTGGCCGGGGACCTCTCCATTCATCGTATAGCGCGCACCCTGGAAATCAAGTTTGCATAACATGGCTTCCAGCAGAGAGGTGTGAACCCATTGACCCTCACCGGTTTTTTCCCGATGCAACAGTGCCAGCAGTATGCCCTGACCGAGAAACATCCCCGCTGTGGTATCGCTGATTGCGATACCGACTCGCATCGGACCTTGTCCCGGTTCACCGGTAATCGACATAAGGCCACTTGTTCCCTGAACAATCTGATCAACTCCCGGTCGTTCACTGTAGGGGCCTTCCTGACCGAATCCGGAGATACTGGCATAGATTATGGCAGGATTGACTGTCTTCACAGATTCATAATCAACGCCAAGGCGATGTTTCACGTCCTTGCGAAAATTTTCGACAATGATATCTGCCTGGCCGGCGAGCTTCATAAAAAGCGCCAGTCCTTCCGTGGATTTGAGGTTGATTGTCAATCCACGTTTGTTTCGATGCAGATTCTGGTAATCAGGGGTATCTCTGCTACCCGTAATCCCTTCACCACTCACCGGTGGCTCTATGCGGATGACATTGGCGCCCCAGTCAGTCAGCAGTCTTACTGCAGAGGGCCCTGCTCTTGCGAGCGTGAGATCAAGTACAGTGTATCCTGCCAATGGTAGTTCGTTCATTCCTGCTGCTCCCTTTACAATTGCATCATCTGCCAATCCACAAGATTAACTGTAAACATGAAGTATGCCGCATTGAAATTGTCTATGCCCTTCTGGACGATCTGTGTGGCTTTTCAGTTCGATGAGGATACCGGGTACGGTTCTGTACGACTCAACAGAGCGTTGTGCAGTTTTTCCTGTTGTTCATAAATACTGTCACCTTCCACACGGGGCAGACTGAGGCGTACCGGCAAATCTTTCAGTCGTGGTTCCAGAGTAGGCTTGCCGCGCACGATCCGCTCATTCAGATCCTCCAGAGTGTCTCCTGATGGAACCAGTGGCCAGGCGTTCATGGCGCAAAAACCAATGAAGAGCATGCGGCGCGACTTGTCAGAGCGGTTGGGTCTGGAGCCGTGAATCATTCGAACATGGTGCAGAGTGATGCCGCCGGCCTTGACCGTGACAGATACGGCGCCATCCGGCCTGAACGTCGGGTCCGTGATACCGCCCACGAACATGCCATTCTGGTGGTGGTTCCATGTCTTGCCCTTGTGACTGCCCGGAATAAGCATCAACGCCCCGTTTTCCACCGTCATGTCGTCCAGTGCTATGCCCACTTCGAGCAGATCATCGTTGGTGTGAGGATAGAAAGCCCAGTCCTGGTGCCACTCCACTGCGGATCCGTCACCGCGGTTTTTCATATTGAGTTTGTTGTTGTGATACCGAAAATCCGCCCCCAGCAGGCATTCCACAATATCCAGAATTGGAACGTGGCGGGTGTATCCGGCATAGACAGGGTGTCTGCTGACGGGATGCTTGATGCGGCGAATACTGGGCGATGCGGCACTATGCCCGGGCTCAAGATCAAAGATCTTGTCGTTCGAGGCGACGTTCCGGGACTTCTCAACAAATTTGTCTGTCACGCGCCGCAGTTCTTCCAACTCCGCGACTGTCAGTACATTTTCAATTGCAAGATAGCCATTCCTGTCATAGGATTCGATCTGATTTTTATTGAGCATGTGTTTTCTGTCATTTTATTGGGGAATCAACGTACATTTTTACACGAACGGCGAAGTATTTCAGTTGCTGTTCTCAGAGTATGAGTCACGAACTTGTGTTGGCATACTGACAGCATGACGACACTGACACAGAAATACGCTGAATATGTTTACGCAGGCATCCCGGACAAAGTGACCATGACGAACCGTATGAACATGTTGCAGATCTGTTTCGTCTTACTGCTGTCGATCTGCCTGCCTTGCACAACCTACGCCGACCTCCTGGACAACCTTGAGTTCAAGCACGGGATCGCATTCTTCGAAGACCTGAAGTACCCACCCGACTTCAGTCACCTGGACTATCTGAATCCGGAAGCACCCAAGGGCGGCAAACTGGTCCTGGCGACCGGTTATACGTTCGACACATTGGCGCCGGTGACACTCGGTGAGACCGGCGCCCCTTCCGGATATTTGTTCCGCGGAGAAACGCTGATCGTGCGGGGAGGCGATGAAATTGCCGCCTATTACGGTCGTCTTGCAGATGGTATCGCTGTTACTGACGATGCAAGGACGATCGTCTTCAGAATCCATCCCGATGCGAGATGGGATGACGGCGTACCGGTCACGGCTCATGATGTGGTCTATACCTTCGACCTGGAAAGAAGCCAGGTCGGAGCCAGCTTCTTCTTTGGGTTCATCGAGTCGATAACAGCATTGGACGATCGCCATGTGGCGTTTCGTATGGATTCCCCGCTGACGT
This sequence comes from Gammaproteobacteria bacterium, assembly GCA_026713185.1. Lineage (GTDB taxonomy): Bacteria > Pseudomonadota > Gammaproteobacteria > Pseudomonadales > Azotimanducaceae > UBA7455. The sequence goes on along the minus strand of JAPOOX010000137.1, from coordinate 7,585 downwards.
ACGATCACGTTACATTGATTCAATACCAACCCATCCTGCCGGAACACTACTGGCGCGTCAGGGATCCTACGGCTCACACCCTTGAACCGCCCGTCTCGAGTGGCCCCTATCGCATCACAGAGATAAAGTCAGGACGCTACATCGAGTATGAACGAAGAAAGGACTACTGGGGTTGGCACCTTCCGCTCAACAAAGGCCGGTACAACTTCGATACCGTTCGTTACGAGGTATATCGTGACGGTACCGTCGCGAGGGAAGCATTCCGAAAAGGACTGATAGACATGCTGGACGAGGATGACATCCGCTTTTGGGTCAATGCCTTCGAAGGCACGGATATGCAGAGCGGCAGGATCACCAAGATACGACGAAATTACGGCATCTGGGTAGGTATCGGGAGAACATTTGTGCTGAACAGTCGTTTACCCAGACTGGCTGACAGACGAGTCAGAAAAGCGCTCACTCTGGCGCTTAACTTCGAGTGGATCAACCAGAAGCTGTATTACGGCCAACGTAAACAGGCACTGAGTTTCTGGCCCAATACCATCCTGTCTGCTACCGGTATGCCCAGTGACGATGAGGTGGCGTTACTCTCCGGTTACCGGGAATCACTGCCATCGGAACTTTTTGAGCAGCCTTTTCACTTCCCGGAATCAGGCAGTGATGCCAAGCACAGGGATAACCTGATCCAGGCACTGGATTTGCTCACATCGGCAGGTTGGCAAATGGAAAATGGCGTGCTGCGGAATGCAGAAGGAGAACGGTTCACCCTCGAGTTCCTGTCGTTCGAATCCGGCAACGATCGAATACTGTTACCCTGGTTCCAAACGCTGAAGCGACTCGGCATCGAGGCGAGCATCCGTCTCGTTGATATCACCCAATACACCAATCGTCTCCGCCACCATGATTACGACGGGCTTGTTCAGAGCCACGATTTCCTGATGCCGCCTACGCTCGAGGTGCGATCCAACTTTCACTCGAGCGCAGCGGTGGGAGAAGGTTCTCGCAACTACATGGGCGTCAGTCTTCCTGTCGTCGACTTTCTCATTGAGGAAGCCGAAGCTGCTGATACGCTCGATCGATTGATCGCGGCCTGTCGCGCTCTGGATCGTGTACTGATGTGGAACTACTACCTCATCCCGCTGTATGCCTATGACGCGCGACGCACAGTAATTTGGAACAAGTTTGGTCGTCCGCCTGAACCCCTTTACCGGCCTGCTTTCCCGGACGGCTGGTGGTACGATGAAGCCAAGGCCGCACGAATCAGGATGACGACTTCAAACTCTCCCTGAGCAATTTGTTTGCTCCGCGACAGCGGCTGGGCGAGTTTTTGGCCCGCTGAAGGCTCCTAAACAATTCCGTAGGCCAGCATAGCATCGGCGACTTTCAGGAAACCGGCAATGTTAGCGCCTTTTACATAATCGACGTGGTCGTTCACTGAGCCGTGGCGAACGCAGGTCTCGTGAATGTTGTACATGATTGTTTGTAAACGGGAGTCCACTTCCTGTGCGCTCCAGGACAGCCGCAGAGCGTTTTGACTCTGTTCCAGTCCAGACACGGCCACGCCGCCGGCGTTGGCGGCCTTGCCGGGTCCATAGAGGATTTTGGCGTTGAGAAAGGCGTGCATACCGTCCAACTCCGTGGGCATGTTGGCGCCTTCACTCACGGCGCGGACACCGTTTTTCAGCAACATCCGCGCCTCGCTACCATTGATCTCGTTCTGGGTTGCGCAGGGCAATGCGACGTCGACAGGGACCACCCAGGGTCGTTGGTTCTTGTGGAAGGTGACGTTCCTGAACCGGTCCGCCACTTCGGAAATCCGGCCGCGCCGCACTTCCTTGAGTTCGCAAACAAACTTCAGTAGTTCACGATCCATGCCACCCTCGATGTGAATGAAACCAGAGGAATCCGACATGGTGACCACCCTGGCTCCGAGTATGATGGCTTTCTGAGCGGCATAGATAGCGACATTGCCGGAGCCTGAAATGGCGACGGATTTGCCTTCCATACCATCCCCAATGCGGTTAAGCATGTTCTCGCAGAAATACACACACCCGTATCCGGTGGCTTCCTTTCTGATCAGGCTGCCGCCGAAACTCAAGCCTTTGCCAGTCAATATGCTCGCGTAGCGATTCTCCAAACGAATGTATTGGCCGAACATGGCGCCGATTTCACGGGTGCCAACTCCAATGTCACCGGCAGGAACGTCGACGTCCGGACCGATATGCCGGTGCAGTTCGATCATCAGCGACTGACAGAATCGTTCGACCTCGCGGTCGCTCTTGCCCTTGGGATTGAAATTCGAGCCACCTTTGCCGCCACCCATGGGCAAACCGGTAAGGCTGTTCTTCAAGACCTGTTCGAAGCCCAGAAACTTGAGAATGCTGAGGTTGACTGATGGATGAAAACGCAGACCGCCCTTGTAAGGCCCTATGGAGTTGTTGAATTGCACACGCCAGGCCCGATTGACCTGTACGTTGTGTTTGTCGTCTTCCCAGCAAACCCGGAAAATAACGACTCGGTCCGGTTCCGTCAGTCGCTCCAGAATCTTAACATCATGGTATTCCGGATGCTCCAGTAAATAGGGCATCAGGCTCTCGACGACTTCCCGGACCGCCTGTTGAAACTCGATTTCACCTTCGTTCCGGCGAATCAGCACCCTCATGAATTTGTCGACTTCTTTTTTTGGATCCGGCTTTTTACTCGTCATGCCCTATCTTCCCCTGAAAAGCCGACATTTTGTGATAATCAGCGTTGTTGCGCAATCTGCTCCCGGTTATCGCTATATCTCCGGTCGTGAAGTCGCTCGTGGGCAACACCGTGCAAACTATCGAAAAGGATCAGTTCGCTCAATCTTGTAGACGTACGCGTATTCACAGGGTCGCTCATCCGGGGGACTAACCTGGAGTCCCTGGTCGGTGAGATTCCACGAAAGCGTCTGATTTGAACCTAACATGGTTACTGATCTGATCTCACCAGCGTTCAGCCGACGCATCGCCTTGATCGTAGATGCGTTCTCCGGCCAACCCAGGCACGTTGCATATATTGCATCATCCGTGCAGGTAAACCGGAAATCATCCGCGGTGTATGACACTTCGTGCTGCTCGCTGAACATGCCGGGGTTTGTCATCTGGGTAGGCCCTTCGCCATACACCATCCAGGGAGTGGTACCGTAAATTGCCTCGCCATTGATATCCAGCCATTGACCCATGGATCGAAGCAGCTGATTCGCCTCATCGGGAATGCTGCCATCAGCTTTTGGTCCTACGTTGAGCAGCAGGTAACCATTTTTGCTGACGTTGTCGACCAGATTGTGTATGAGGGTAGCGGGTTTTTTGAATCCGGCATCCTGCACGTATGACCAGGCACCCTGATCGTCAACCGATGTATCAGTAATCCAGTCGTAGTAGGTCAGCTTGTCCATACGACCCAGTTCATAATCGATCAGTGCAACGCCGGGCACCAGATCATTATTTTTGTAGGCCACTGCAAGCTCTGTGCCCCACTCCACTTCCTTGTTGTAATAGTCAGCAAGCATCCGCTTTTTGTACTCTTCCTGAACCCAGTTCAGTCCAAAGTCGAACCAGATCAGATCAGGGCGGTAGTTTTCAATGACCTCGTCGATTTTGGTCCGCCAGAAATCATTAAACGCGCCGTCAGGTCGATCCTGTTCGATCCACTCATTACCGCGGCCACCAGATGTCCCGTTAATACCGTCGAGATTGTGCATTGGACCATAGAGTCCGGCGTATCGGGCATCGGAAACATCGCAGTCACTACGCCAGTGCGGATAAAACCACCATTGTTCAAAGTGATGGAACGCGGTCATGAAGCGCATGCCCTCGTTCCTGATCGCTGTTTCCAGTTCACCGACCACGTCTCTTTTTGGCCCCATTCTGGCAGCGTTCCACTCATTAATCCGGCTGTCCCACATCGAGAATCCGTCGTGGTGTTCGGCCACAGGACCCGCAAATCTGGCGCCAGCCGCCTGGAACAGTTCCGCCCACTCCGCGGCATCGAATTTATCGGCGGTAAACATCGGAATGAAGTCCTTGTAGCCAAACCTGGTCGCTGGCCCAAAGGTTTTCTCGTGGTAATCAAACTGTGGATTACCCTTGCGATACATATTGAACGGATACCAGGTTCCATTGACGCCACAAGCCGGGACGCTATACAGGCCCCAGTGAGTGTAGATGCCAAATTTTGCATCTCGCAACCATTGAGGTGTTCGGTGATTCTGCAAAGATGACCAGGTGGGTTCGTATCGCTTTGACATTGGTTCTCCTTAATACAAGTCTTGGCAAGTCCCTGATTCTCCATCATCTATTTCTTCTGGAAAACGGGCAAGTTTATTTTTCCATAGACGTCATTTGTACGTCTCCAATTCCAATTGTATACTTTGTTGTCCAGGTGCGAAGGGGGAAAGATATGGCCAATGCCACTTACTCCATAAATGTATTCTTTGATGAAGACAGCAAGGTGTTTGTTGGGAGAAGCGAAAATATCCCGGGGCTGACTTTAGAAACAAATACTTTCGGAGAGCTGATTGATACTGCTATGGACATAGTACCGGAGTTATTGTTCTACAATCTTAAAATACCTGAGGGTGCTGAATCAGAAGTAAGAATATTTCTGCATCATCCAATCGCACAAAAGCATACCAGTAGAGCAACTTCCTCAAGCACATGCCGGCAGACGTGGCCCACTTCGAGCGGGACGTGGACTGGGTGGTGCAGCCACCGATGGAAGCCGGCGACGTGCTGATCTTCACCGAAGCGCTCATCCACGGCACCGCCGAATGGCGCGCGAATCACGAACGCCGCACGCTGCTCTACAAATACAGCCCGCCGCACTCGACCTGGGCCAAGGAGTTCTACAACCTGGCCGACTACCCGGATGCCACGGAACACCAGCGACGGCTCCTGGCCGGCCCATCCATCGAAGCGCACGAGCGAGTCTGGGACGGCTGAGAGGACGGGCCCCTTCGGAGGCAGGCAATCAGCCCGCCCTGCGCACCAATTCGCGAGTTCGCAGGAGCCCTTGGCGAGCGCCTACTTCCACACCGGGATGATGCCGTTCGCGCGCAGGAACTCTTTGCCGAGCTTCATGGTTTGTTCGCTTTCGTACCTTTGGAAGGCGCGAATCGCCTCTATATCGCCCACATGGCGCTTCCATCGGCCGATGGCGCCGGTGTAGGCGTCTATGGCGTTCACCCGGCGGTTCTCGTCCCTTGTCCACTCTGTGTCGAGGAAGTCGCGGAGCATTTGCTGGAAGTCGTCGTTTCCGAGTGGCTTGATCCACAGGTAGCGTTCCCGTTCCGCATTGATGCGGTCGTAAACCGCTGCGTTCTGTTCGGCCGGCTCTCCGGTAATGTTTTCGTATGTCGCATCCTCCTCATACAGCCAGAGAACCTCGCCGGTCTTGCAGTCCAGGAAATGGTTAGGGGTTGTGAGGGCTGGGTCCTGCCAGGGACGCAATGCCTCTTCGATATCCAAGTGATCGATGGTCAGTTCCTTGGGCGTGGCGCCAGGCACGACGGCATTCACTCCGAGAGTCGTTCGATACGAGCGCCCATGGCGATCAGACGGTCGGTGAAGACCATGCGGCCCTCGTTGATAGGTAATGTAAAGTAAACCACATTTTCACGATAACGTAGAAGTATACACGATGGGTAGTATTTAGAGAACTTCGCGTCAAATCAAGCGCACCAATGAAAGATGGACAATGGCTGATAAGATGTTTAGTTGCTGGTTTACACGCAACCAGGTTGATTTCTATACAGATTTTATAAGCAGGCAGCCTTTGGTGTTGAGCCCGCTACTAAAAGCCTGTATTACGGGTTGAGGGCTGTTTTCTCAGAATTGAAAGGTGGTGGTTCCACATTTATTTGAGCCGTTGTGCCCAACTCAAAGGTGCAATTAATGCATCGTCTGCTTTGGCATCTGTTTCTGCTTTGTATTCACCTTTATCGCTCTTTTTTTGTTTTCGTTTTCCTGCCCTTTGTGGGAATGATGCGTTTTCTAATCCGTGCGTTCGGTGCGAATATGCCATGATACCGAACGAGATGATGGCGCGGACGAGGTATCAGTGCTGCCAGTTTGCCAAGAACATCAAGAGGTGAAAACAAGATATGTGTGGCGCCATCGCGAAAGGGATTTTAACCCGGTCTCGTAATGTATCGGCATAGGCGCTCAAGACGCTCTCGCTGATAAGGTTTGCAGGATACTGCAGCGTTAAGTGAGAAACCGTCACGATCAACAGTTAAAATGTAAGGACAATCAATATGCCTTGTGGTCTGAGGTGAAACCTCGCTAGCACTAACTCTGTATAAGTGATTACATGGCGTGCATCTCACACTTCGTCGAATGACGGGCGGATGGGGTGCCAGTGGCATTAGAAAACACATATAGCAATGGCGTTGGGACATCAATTGATCGCACAACAAGTGCGTTGCAAACTGTTCCCAGCGATGGCACTGGTTCAGGAACTACAATAGGCAACTGAACAGCTTGAGTTGAATCAATACGACCGGCAAAGATAATTGACACCAGACAAGCACAATTGATCATTCACGGTTTTTAATTTACCGTAGGGTCCAGAAAATTATACGTAGGAACTTCCAATGAAAGGTATCACAGTCATATGGCCCGATTTGCATGAACATGAGTATTTCCCAGGGGTTGATGTGAATGATTTGGAGAATCTCCCTGAATTTGCAGAAGTTCAAGCCTGGTTTCCAGACGGAAGTCTGTACGTATACAAAGTAAGTAGCAAACATATTCAAAAAAATGAAAACGAATTTCATCTAACTATTATTTATGATGGTGAAAAAAATAAGCAGTTAGTCCGGTATGAGGAGTTTGACCCCGGTATAAATAACATTATTCTAAAAAAAGGCGCTAAAAAGGGCCACTGCATTTGGCATGGTGATAATGGAACTACGGGGAAAAACTATTCCTGCTGGGAAACATTTGACTTGAATGGAAATAAAGGTAGACCTTCGGCAAAGTATTACAAGAACAAAAGAAGTGGTTTTTTTCGACAAATGATTCTGGATTCTGATAGTAACCAATGCATCCTCAGTGGTGAAAAAACCAAAGAGGTATTGGATGCGGCCCATTTAATTCCTGCCAAGAACGGAGAAAACGATTTACCCTTCAATGGTATTACGCTCAGATGTGACTTACATAAATTATTTGATGCTGGACTATTCAAGTTTGAAAAGGATGGAAGAGTTGTAATTTCCGATAAAAGGAACTGTTTATCAACAAGATATAAAAAATTTTTAGAAGGCAAGGTTATACCGGCGAAGACATACGAAAGAGTAAAAGACACAATATTTTCTATAGCTTCAGGACCCTGAAAACTCAAACAATGTCCCAGCGGTAGTGTTGGACCGATGCACCCATATCTTCAGTTCCTTGTTCAGACCTGGATAAAGCTGGCATAGTCTAAACTGAACTTCCCCGGGATATAGTGCGAGATTTCGCGCCAAGTTGTTGAATTGGCTTAAATAATACAGCGTCATTAAGCAGAATTAGTACCCATGTAATATAGGCATTATTATCATATTAATGTTTACATTAAC
>JAPOOX010000346.1 GCA_026713185.1 Gammaproteobacteria bacterium | reverse complement strand
GCACACTCGTTAGCTTTGAACAACATCTCACGGAGCCCCAAAGTCGTCCAAAATGGTGCTCAATCGGGAGGTTGTGGTAAAGTACCAAAACCGGACACATTAAGTGCTATAAAAGCGGACATTTCTATTTGCTCCTAACACCCCTGCTCTCATCAAACATGACGAAGAAAATCCAGGTAAGCCGGCCTATTACTGCACGACAGCGGCAGGGCGAGTTTTATTGCCCGCTGAAGGCTCCGAAAGAACAGACCACCGCAAATATTGAGTAATATGGATGTGTTATCAGCCACTGGAAATCAGAATTAACATCCAGGCTAACTATAAACAGCCCATACCAGGTAAGGGCTGAAAGAGAAGTAAGTGTTTACTTCTTTAAGAATACACAATTTGTCCGACCCACAGCAGATGGCTTTGGGGTGTTCGTTTGCGTAAGCATAATGTCGTAGCGCCGAGTTGGAGGAGCATGACTACAGGCATGCGGGGGAGACGAGATACAAGGGAATTCCCGGAGGGATGCGCAGACGCTGGAGCAAATGAATGCCCCAAAGCCATCTGCGAACATCCTGAATTAAGCAAACTGTCCCCCGAATAGCGGTTATCAGGAGAGAGTTGTAGTAAGATCAAGATCAGGGAATTTTGGTGAGGTGGCATGAGCGAAGCAATCAATATCAGCGTTGACGGTATCGATGCTGCAATTAGTGAAGTCAGGGAAGTGGGATATACCATTATTCCGGATTTTGTTGACCAGAACAGGGTGGCACAACTTAGCAAGCTTAGCGAAAAACTGTTACAACCCATAGTTGCGCCCGGAATCAACGGCGAAAAAATAACGGGTCTTAACATCAAAAATGTCCTGCGAGTAAGCCGGGATATCGATGATCTGGTTACGGACCCGAGATTATTGGCGGTAATGACCAGTATTCTGGTACCGGACGGTTCCAGGTGGAGTATTAATATCTCAGGTACCGGCATCAAGGATGCGGTACCACAGGAAGATATCCGGGCCCTGCACAGAGACGGCAGTCTTTACCCGGTGTTTATTCCGGGTCAGCCTCTGGTGGCCAACTCGTTACTGGCGATTGATGCGTTCTCCCCGGAGGTCGGCGCAACAACGATTGTTCCCTACAGTCATTTATGGGACAAACCGGTGGAACTCGATCATGAAACAATTTCAGTCACTATGGACCCGGGTTCCATCTTGATTTTCAATGGCAATACCTGGCATGGACATGGCCAGAACAAGACGGATCGTCATCGCCGCACGCTCAACATGCTGTATTGCTGCGACTGGTTAAAACCGACACACGGTTACTGCAGTGGCATACCAGAAAATGAAGTCAAAACACTGCCAGAGGCGTTACAAACACTGTTAGGCGTCAAAACTAAATCTTACGGTAACTATCCTGCCGCGCCTTATTGATTACGCTCTACGCTACGTATTCTCAATCAGGGCTCAGATGCCGCCTCATCCGCCATATCGGACTCTTCCGACATCAAAGATCTCTCCCGGGCGACAAGGAAATCCGCAACTTTAAGCATCTCGTCATTACTACCCGCCATATCGCCTTCTATACGATACTTTCCATTGACTATGATTGACGGCACCGAGGCAGACCGATAACCCCGGCCTCTCGCTTCTGCCTGCTGCACACTTGCCCTGATACCGAAGGAATTGTAGACCCTGGCAAAATCTACGGGTTCCACACCAAATTCGGAAAAAAATCTGGCCATTTCCTGAGGATCGTTTAGTTGCTTTTCCTGCAGGTGTATCGCCCTGAACAGTGCTGTGTGTGCCTGATCAAGAATTCCCATCACTTCTGCCGTGTAATAAGTCTGGGCATAAACCAGATAGTCCCTGTTCCAGGTTGCCGGTGTTCGATTGAAAACCACATCATCATCCTGACCAGACGCCCATTCATTGATCTTTGAATCAAACAGAAAACAGGCGGGACAACCGTACGAGAAAAACTCCGTTACCTCGACCTTGTCCGGGGTCCTGGTTCTGATGGGGATCTGTAACTCGACATAATGCGTACCTTCTTCATATAAGGCAGGTGCGCTAAACAGCACACCGGGTATCAACAGGAGGAACAGTCCCAGGATTGGCGCTTTCTTCATTTTCTTGGTTCTCCGATTCGTCACACCTGATTAACGAGACCAGATGGACAGGAAAATAGTACTGTCAATGCAGACCGTAAATATAGGAAGCAACAGCAGCAATTTCCCGGTCTGATAAATCCATTGCTGAGAGCCTCATCATCTGATCATCTCCATCATTGGTTCGTTCACCGGACCGAAAAGCCTTTAACTGCGCTTCCGTGTACTCCGGCCATTGACCGCTGAGCGCCGGAAAAGCCGCAGGACCATTGCCCTGACCTGTGGGAGAATGACATGCGGTACAGGCGGCAATTTGCTTCCGTTTCACACCAGAGCGATAAATAACCTCACCCAGTTCCACCAATTCCGGGTCTGCAGCGCCTACTTTCGCAGTTTGCGAACTGTACCAGGCAGCAATATCTTCCAGTTGCTGTTGATCAAAGTTGTATTGCATGGCCATCATCAACGGAGCATCCCTCTTCTTCGTCTGCATGTCCTGCATCTGCTTGACGAAGTACTTTGTATTCTGCCCGGCTATATTAGGAAAAGTCCCGACGATACTATTCCCGTCTGGTCCATGACATGCCACACAGGTTGTAGACAGCGCTTTCCCGCGTTCGGCATCACCTTCTGCCAATGATTCACCAGCCGCAACGAAAAACAGCGCTCCCAACAACAGACTTTGAAACAACCTCATACCCGGTCTACACCCTGAAGTGATAAAATGACGCAGCATTATATATCAATTAACCGCGGTGCTTACAGAATTTCGTGATTGCATTTCATCAGGCACGTTTTATTAAAAGTGCGGACACATTCTCCAACTGTCCCCCGGACGTTGGAACGGAAGTAGCATTTTGCGGGCGTTCGAATGCCGGAAAGTCCAGTGCTATCAACATCATTACAGGGCAGAAAAAACTCGCAAGAGTCAGCAGGACACCCGGCAGAACCCAACTCATCAATTTTTTCCGATTAACAGATAGTTCACGGCTGGTAGACCTGCCTGGCTATGGTTTCGCAAAGGTGCCTGATGCAGTCAAGATACAGTGGCACAAACACCTGGATACATATCTCAGACAACGACAATCCTTAACCGGCCTGATTTTGTTATCTGACATACGGCATCCGCTCAAGGAATTCGACCTGATGATGATAGAGTGGAATCAAACCTGTGGTGTCCCGTTACACATCCTGTTGACGAAAGCAGATAAGCTCAGTAAAGGCGCACAACAAGCCACGCTATCGAAAGTCAGACAGGAATTACCCGATTCTGTCTCCGCGCAGGTCTTTTCTGCAACCAGACCTATTGGCATCGAAACCGTACATGGTATTCTCAATTCTTTGCTGGAAGGAGAATAAAAAAGGCTCTGACCACGAGATTGGGGAGGATGTGGTCAGAGCCCGAAGCTTCGGTTCTTTGGGGGGGAAATCACCGAAGTTGCTATCAAACTTTAAAATTCTTACATTCTGAGACTTGTCCCTTTTCACAAAGTTCCATAAAAATAAATTTTTTTACAGAACCTCATTCCAGATAGCCACATTTGAGTAAATTTGTCGGATTAAGGCTTAATGTGCTGCATCCCAGTCAACACCAATACCGGTTTCAACTTCAAGCGGGATCTTCAACTCCACGGCAGAAGACATATGTCCCACCAACCCCTGGGTGACCTGATCCTGCAGACCATCACGCACCTCCAGCACCAGTTCATCATGTACCTGCATGATCATCCTGGCATCCAGTCCACTCTCATCCAGCCAGCCCTCAACGGCTATCATCGCACGTTTGATAATATCCGCTGCGCTACCCTGCATTGGTGCGTTGATAGCTGTCCGCTCTGCTGCCTGACGTCGCTGGAAATTACTGGCGTTGATTTCCGGTAGATAAAGACGTCGGCCGAAGATGGTTTCCACAAATCCCTGTTCTGCCGCCAGTGCACGAGTCCTGTCCATATAATCCCGAACTCCAGGATAACGATTAAAATACAGGTCGATATATTCCTGGGCAGCGGCCCGGCTGACGTTTAACTGCTGGGCCAGTCCGAAGGAGGACATGCCGTAGATCAAGCCAAAATTAATTGCCTTGGCGCTTCGCCGCTGATATTCCCTGACGTCTTCCAGTAGAACACCGAACACCTCCGCCGCCGTAGCACGATGAATATCCAGTTTATTGATGAAAGCATCAATCAAACCCGGATCTCCGGACAGATGCGCCATGATACGAAGTTCAATCTGCGAATAGTCGGCCGCAATCAGCATGTAACCTTCAGGCGCAATAAAAGCCTTGCGGATTCGGCGACCTTCTTCAGTACGTATCGGGATATTCTGCAGGTTCGGATCCATACTGGACAACCTGCCGGTTGCCGCTACTGCCTGTCGATATGATGTATGTACCCGACCTGTAGAGGTCTGTACCTGCTTCGGCAGTTGATCCGTATAGGTTGATTTCAGCTTGGACAGGCTGCGATGCTCCAGGATGACCTTCGGTAAATCATAATCAAGCGCCAGTTCCTGAAGCACGGGTTCCGCAGTGGACGGTTGCCCCTTGGGTGTCTTCTTTATTACCTTGAAGCCCAGTTTATTGAAAAAGATTTCCTGAAGCTGACGGGGGGAGCCCAGGTTGAATTTCTCATTGGCAAGTTCATAAGCCTGCTGCTCCAGTTCCTGCATTCGTTTTTCCAGTTCAAAACTCTGGATTTTCAGCAAACCGGAATCGAGAAGCACACCGTTTCTTTCTACCCGGGACAGGATGGGAACCAGGGGCAACTCAATATCCTTATAAACACTGATCAGTGAAGGTTCCGCTGAAAGCTTCCGCCAAAGACTCTGGTGAACCTGAAGTGCCGCATCAACAACTTCTGTGGCAAAACCGGCTGCACTGACGATGTCCAGTTGATTGAATGAAACCTTTTTGGCGCCTTTACCCGCTACATCCTCATACTCTCTGATATTCAAGCCGGCGTGTTTTCTGGCCAGGTCAGCCAGGTTGTGTCGGGAACCAACCGAGTTCAACACATAGGATTCGAGCATCGTGTCGTATCTGATGTGCAGATCAATGCTGAACCTTGCAAGGACACTCATTGCATATTTCAGATCGTGTCCGATGATCGCCCGTTCAGGATCTTCCAGCAGAGCCTTCAACCTTTCCAGCACTGTATCAACGGCCAATTGCGGCGGCGCCCCTTCATAGTCGTGACCCATTGGAATATAGGCAGCAACCCCTGGTTCACAGCAAATTGACAACCCCACCGGAATTCCATTGATGAAATCGTTATCCGCGGTTTCGATATGAATGGCAATCGAGTCTGTTTTCCCAATTCGATCTACCAGGGCTTCCAGTTCTGCTTCGGTGTAAACTGTTTCGTATGCCGCTTCAGAGGTAGTTTCTGCTGCTTCGCCGTTCAGCTCATCAACCCAGGATTTAAATTCCAGTGACTGGAATACTTTCAGTAATCCGTTTTGATCAGGTTGTGCCTGTACCAGGTCCTCAACAGATTGTTCCAGCGGGACATCCTGTTTGATCGTCGCCAAGTTATAGGACATGGGAAGTTGCGGCAGTACCGCCCGCAGATTTTCACCCACCTTGCCTTTGATCTCCCCGGCATTTTCCATCACACCCTGCAGAGTCCCATAATTTGCCAGCCATTTGACCGCTGTTTTGGGACCGCATTTGGGTACACCGGGGATGTTATCCGAAGTATCCCCCACCAGGGCCAGATAATCGATTATCTGTTCCGGGCTTACCCCGAATTTATCTTTTACCCCCGAAACGTCCATTACCGTATCGTTCATCGTGTTAATCAACGTGATGTGAGTATTTACCAACTGCGCCATGTCCTTATCGCCTGTTGAGATCAGAACATCCATATCGGCACTGGCCGCCTTCACCGCCAGGGTGCCGATAACGTCATCCGCCTCGACACCTTCTTTCACCAGCAAGGGAACACCCATTAACCGGATAATCTCGTGGATGGGTTCTATCTGACTTCGCAGATCATCCGGCATTGTTGGCCGATTAGCCTTGTATTCACTGTAGATATCATTACGGAAGGTCTTTCCTTTGGCATCAAATACACAGACAACCTGAGTTTCCGGAAAGTCAGCCATCAATTTGCGGACCATGCTGATGACGCCTTTTATCGCACCTGTCGGCTGACCCGTTGAAGTGACGAGCGGAGGTAGTGCATGGAAAGCTCTAAACAGGTACGATGAACCGTCTATTAGCACCAGCTGATAGTTGTCTTTCATTGCAAGCACACATGTGAATGGACTATATGAACCTTACTGTGAACAGAACGTTTAATTCAATCATTCCTGGCAGGTCTTTGCCTTTATATTTCCCGAAATCGATAAACGATTTTAGTCGTGGGTCGTTCCAGTCGAGAATCAATCATTAATGGCAGCATTTACAACATTCGAAATATCTTCACTGGAAAGATATCTACGCATGTTCCAGATTGGTGACCTTGAATCCTGTGAACCAATCGAGGATGGCATAGAAAACTCAAATTACTTTGTTACTGTAATCCTCAACGAAGAACGCAGCGTTTACGTACTGACCATCATTGAGGGTTACTCTTTTGATGAATTGCCGTTTTTCAACGGTGTGATGCGGCACCTGTTTTATTATGGTTTACCGGTTGCAGCTCCCAGGCAGACAATGGATGGCATGACATCGACCATATTCTGCGGCAAACCGGCATTACTGTTCCCCAGGCTGCCTGGCAGACACCTGACTGAGGTTGGCTCTGTTCACTGTTATCTGGTTGGCAAAACACTGGCAAACATGCATGTTACACTGGCAACACAGGACCTGTTTCGCGAAAATCCTTTTACTTCCCAGTGGATGGAAGAATCCCTGAGAGAAATTGACATTGCAGATGCAGATAAGCTGCTGCTGCGGAAAGTAGCAGACGAATATGAATTGGCGCAGGACCTCGAACTGCCCAAAGGCATCATCCACGGCGACCTGTTTCGCGATAATGTCCTGTTCAATGGTGATGAACTGACGGGAATACTGGATTTTTTTAACGCATGCCATGATTTTCTGGTACAGGACATTGCCGTTTGCATCAATGACTGGTGTCAGGATGGTAATGGGGGTTTGGACAGCGCAAAACGCGACGCGCTGATTAATGGCTATCATGAACATCGGCCTCTGTCTGCTTCAGAACTTGAATATTTACCGCATTTTCAAAAGTTTGCCGCCGCCAGATTTACATTGACGAGGTTACTGAGTGGGGAACCGGGTACATACCTGAAAAATCCGGGAGAATTCCTGCAGCTCCTCAGGTATTACGAAGAAGAACTATCCGGCAGGAAGGCTCTGACTTGATTGCCGGCAGTCCCGGGCACGATGGACAGTGCACGGACAAAAACCATTGCCGGTCAGGTATTCTTATCCGGCGACACCGGACACTTCAGAGACATTGTCAGCTGTGTGGTCGTCTTCATGGCAAATTGCGGATAATCGTATATCCCTGGTATCGCGCAACCCCAGATGCTGATAACGTAAAAACAAGGCTGTCTCATTCTGAATCGTGTATGCGGCAGGTTCGGACCGGTATTCGTCGCAAAATGTTTTCAAACGCTTGATCATGTGTGGGCGGAGTAATCTGCCAAAATGATTGGGGTGTAGTGCCTCATCCCACAGATCATTGATATGGTCTGTCCATGAGAATGGCCGCTGCACCTGCCATTGCTCCTTCTGCCATACGAGTATGGCGGGTTTCCCCGGAATAATATTGTCTTCAAACAGACTGCGATAAAACCGGTGCCCCTCGTAATTGGCCACCAGGTCTGCATTGGAGTAACTTCCGGTAAAAAACTGGCCAAAAAGAACCTTCTCGGTCAATGCTGACCAGCGTGCTGCCCTGGCCTCATTGCCTGTGCGCAGCCAGCGGTGATAAAACTTGCGCCCCTGCGAAAAGAAGTGTCCGATCTTGTCAGAGCCGAATAATGTATCATCAACCCTGATGCTGGGTCCCACGCCAGTAAAGCCGGTAATACGTATACTCCAGATTGGATGACCAGCGTAAATCGAATCCCGCCGATGAACCTCCAGGCGATCTACCTGATCCGACTCCATGACCCACCTTTCAAGCTTGTCCACCCAGTGAAAGCCACCCAGTTTTTTGTAAATCTTCTTTACAAAGCGCCTTTGGTCCGGCTTACCCCGCCAGTCTGCCGCGATTGCGGCAATGACCTCATTGACTCGCCGGTCCAGGATTTCAGCAGAATCCTGGACCGGCATCATCCGATTACTGAACTGGTCGGTTTCACTGGCAAACAGCGGTGTACTAACACTCAGAACAGTCATCAGCCCGGTAAGAACCACAGCCCGGGTCAACTTAATTCTTCCTTCAATGACCTGTTCCACTGTATAAAAAGAAAATGCCGAACCAGTTTGATTCATCAGTCCAACAGTAATGTTCAGAAAATCCTGCATCTCCCGCCATATCCAGGAATTCTTCTTTGCCGTATTTATGGGAATTTTCCGTATGAATTCTCTCACCCGTAGAAAAGGGAATGCAGGTCCCGGAAACAGTCACTTCCTGGTCAGCCTGGCTGACCAGATACATGGCAACACAGCCGTTATCCGGTTCATACTGTGCTGCGTGTGAAAATGCATTGATGTTGAAATCGGCGGAAAATCGATTGTTGATGTGGGACAGTAAATTCAGGTTGAATTGTTCCGTAACACCATTGGCATCGTTATAGGCAGCGTTGAGGATATCCTTGTCTTTCTTGAGGTCCACGCCAATCAACAGACCACCATCCGAACCAACCAATTTACGCACTCTGCCCAGAAATGCACTGGCATCCAGACGATTGAAGTTACCAATGCTGGAACCCGGGAAGAAAACAATACGTCTGGCATCCATGGAAAACGGTAATTCAAACTCCCTGGTGTAATCCAGACAGGTTGCGTGGACCTCAAGCCAGGGAAACTCTGCTGCAAGTGTTGCTGCCGCCGCTGCCAGAAAATCCCTGGATATATCCAGGGGGGCATACGCACGAGGTTTTAAGCTGTCCAGTAGAATTCGTACTTTTTTGCTGCTGCCGCTGCCATATTCAATGAGCAGACAGTTTTCACCAACCGCCCTGCTGATGTCGGAAGCATAATTTTGCAGCAACTTCACCTCCGTCCTTGTCAGGTAATATTCCGGCTGCCTGGTGATTTCCATGAACAATTCTGATCCACGTTTATCGTAAAAATACTTGGGGGAAATTGTCTTGAGAGGCTTACGCAAGCCATTCAGCACATGCGTCAGGGACTCATCCGCCGGCATCGGCAGATCATGGAAAAAAAGTGACGGCATAGTATTAATCCTGGTCATGCGCAAGCCGAATGCCGGAAAACTGCCACCTGTCTCCGGCATAAAAAAAGTTGCGGTAACTCGGGCGGATGTGTGACTGCGGAGTTACACAGGAACCACCACGCAACACCAGTTGATTGGCCATGAATTTACCATTGTATTCACCCAATTGCCCGGGAAATGGTTTGAACCCAGGGTAAGGTGCATAACTGCTTTGTGTCCACTCCCACAAATTACCGTACAATTCATTCATACCGGGGCCGGTAGCAGGAATTGGATGGCAGTATCCATTCTCGGCAAAGTTTCCGGTTTTCTCCTGTTTTTGCACTGCCACTTCCCATTCCATTTCCGTTGGCAAACGCATTCCCTTCCAACGGGCATAAGCATCTGCTTCATAGGCACTGACATGGCAGACAGGCTGATCCGGATTCATGGTCTGTAAACCGGATAAAGTATATTCCTCGTATCCATCACCTTGTAAACGCCAGTATAGTGGATGAGTCCATGCATCCTCACCCAGTGTCTGTCGCAGTGTCCATGCATCAGACAGCCAGAGTTCCGGTCTGGAATAGCCATCGTCCATTATGAATTCCAGGAACTCACCATTAGTCACCAGGCGATCAGCCAACGCGAAATCACGTACCAGGACATCATGTCTTGGCGATTCGTTATCAAAAGCAAACTCATTCCCTGCATCAACCCCTATCTGGTAAACACCACCCTGATACCCGGAAAAAGCCAATGGTTCCGAATGTCCTCCGGGCAGGATCTGACACCCATTGTAGGAAGGAGCAAGGGGATTGTTGCCAAAATTGTATTTCAGGTCCGTAAACAGTAATTCCTGATGCTGCTGTTCGTGATGCAGACCTAATGTGATTTTGAATACGACCTCGTCACTTGCATCACTGTCGAGCAATGCCAGCATGCTTGCATCAACATGTTCGCGGTAGTGAAGCACTTCCGATACCGTCGGCCTTGACAACGTACCACGTCGAGACCGTGGGAACTGATTACCAACGCCATTGTAATAGGAATTGAACAATACCTCATATGACCGTTCGAAGGGTCTGTATCCTGGCACAAATGATTTGAGAATAAATGTCTCGAAGAACCAGGTGACATGTGCAAGATGCCACTTGGGTGGACTTGCATCGGTCATCGGTTGGACCTGATAGTCTTCTATCTCAAGTGGCTGACAGATATCGACGGACTGTTTACGGACCGCAAGGTACTGTTCAGACAGGCTGACGCCAATAGATTTCACGGATACCACAGTCTGTACTTTTCTTCATTTTAAGTGAACCTGGTCCCTTCGGGCAAATCGATAAATTCTGATTGCCCTCTTGACAGGTGTTATTCATCAATCACTGTTGATCATGGACCCGTATCCTGAGCCCCATCTCTGAGTGCGGCAATAACGGACCCGGTTGCAACTGACTCACCAAACCAGATATTAAACGACTTTGCTGCCTGCTCTACCAGCAT
>JAPOOX010000123.1 GCA_026713185.1 Gammaproteobacteria bacterium | reverse complement strand
TATCCTGGCATGCGTGATTTTGCGGGCGGCGGCTTTACCCACGGACACCAAGTCCCTTAGCATCGCCCGCTCTTCTGTCGTTAAGCTCACTTTGTAATATTTCATCGTATTAAAACCCTCAACTATTAATAGGTTGTAATTGTAATTTGAGAGTTTACATCAATTACTGGTCATTTCAAATTTGTTGGACCACTAGGTACTGGAGTAATGTGTGAATGGTGCTAGAAAACTCGGTTATAGGTCTTCGTACTGTATTGCCTATCCTCACAACACCTGCTGTTTCACCGGAAACCATTGGTATCTCAGTCGTCACAGATTGTCCTTTTTGCCTTGTTAGATATTGCTTGCCATAGACAGAGCTATAATTGAATCTAACATCTAGCGAGGCTTCACCTCAAACCAACAAGGGAGAAAAGGGGTCAGGTCCAATTATTCCCCTTTTTCCCCGTTTTTCGGGAAAAATGGACCTGACCTTTTTTTGCAAAAGATCATCAATACAGCATGATCTGTCCCCTGTTTAAACGATGTTGTTGGCTGAGATGTTTGTAGACCCATTCCGATTTATCTTGACCTTTAGGTACAGACTAGTTATAAGTCTAGTCAGCATGAATTATAACCGTACGGAGTTTGTATGAACAACACATGGCAAGTACAAGATGCGAAGGCTCGATTCAGCGAGTTCCTCGAGACGAGCCTTGCCAAAGGACCACAAATCGTTACTAAACGCGGAGTGGAGGCGGCGGTACTGGTCCCGATAGAGCAGTGGCAGCGATTAATGCAAATGACTAGGCCCGATCTCAAGGAACTACTACTCGCGCCCGAAGCCCGGACCGATGCCTTGACTTCACCGCGTGAGAAACGCCGTCACCGCACGTCACCGAACTTCGAGTGAACGGGTGTATCTTCTCGACACCAACGTCGTTTCGGAACTGCGCCGTCCCAGGCCTCACAAGGACGTCCTGAACTGGATTGCCGACGCAGCCACCGAGCAGCTTTTTCTCTCTGCGGTGACTGTCGGAGAGATCCAGGCAGGTATCGAGCTAACGCGTGAACAGGATTCCACCAAGGCGGAAGAACTGGAGGTCTGGCTAGGCAGAGTGCTCGCTTCCTATAACATATTACCGATGGATGCAGCTGCCTTTCGAGTATGGGCACGGTTCAAACACCGGCGGTCGGACACTTTAATGGAAGACGCCATGATCGCGGCGACAGCCGTGATTCACAGACTGACCGTCGTAACCCGCAACGTCAATGATTTTACCCAACTCGGTGTGGAAGTATTGGATCCATTCGAAAGCCGTGAAGGAAGATAATACACCGGACCTTGCTGGATATTAAAAGGTTCAAGAGGGAGAAAAGGGAGAAAAGGGGTCAGGTCCAATTATCCCCCTATTTATCACCGTTTTTCGGGAAAATGGACCTGACCCCTTTTTGCCGTATTCTCTATGCGATATTTCATGGTATATACCAATGGAGATACATGACCTATGAGTAAAAAACCGGATTATCAGGGTATCGCCAAGATATTCTGGAGTGGACGTAGCCAGGCGGTACGCTTGCCAGCGGAATGTCGATTCGATACGTCTGAAGTTGAAATAGTAAAGAATGGCGACCAGCTTACATTACGCCCAATTGGTAAAAACTGGACTGAATATTTTGGCGCCAACTCTCGCGGTACCTTACCAAAGAGGAAGGATCTGCCGCTTCTGGAACGTGACGCGATACGTTAATGTACATGCTTGATACAAACATTTGCATCTCTTCCATCTCCTACGCAGAACTAGCCTATAGTGTATGGCACTCTCATAAATATGACGAACAAAATCCAGGTAAGCCAGCCTGTTTGCTCAGTCTGATATCATTGTCAAACTACTAATTCGTCTGGTACAGGTACTATATAAAAACATGATTAATCGATACGTATTCCTGTTTTGTATTACTGTGTTCAGCCCCTGGAGCGCGGCGGTCAACAAGCTGAACGTTCTCTTTATCACCGTGGACGACATGAATCGGGACTCGGTTGGGGTCTATGGTGCAAAAGTACAGGGAACAACGCCTAACATCGACCAGCTTGCAGCCGAGGGCCTTCGTTTTGAGCACGCACACGTCACCATAGCGATTTGCCAACCGACGCGCGCTGTGTGGATGACCGGACGCTACCCACACAACAATGGCGCCCTGGGTTTTGATGAGATACGGGCCGATGTTCCCACCCTGCCGGAAACCCTGCGGCATAACGGATTCTATACAGGCATCCTGGGCAAGACCGGCCACGTGGTTCCTTCACGGGAAAACGCGTTTGAGTACCATCGCGACCAGAGTGAGACGGGTTGGGGCAGGAGCGCAGATTTGTATGGGGAATTCGTGGCGGAGTTTCTGCAGAACGCGAAGACAACCGATCGCCCCTTCTTCCTGATGGTGAACGCACACGACCCACATCGTCCGTTTGACAACCGCACACCGGCAGCGCAGCGCGAGCCAGGCAAAGCGGCGCCTAACAAGCCAGGCAAAACGGCGCCTAAATCGGGGAAAATCAATTATATGGGTGATCTTCCAGCACCAAGTCGAACTTTTCAATCAGATGAAATCGTCGTGCCGGGTTTTCTGCCTGACTTACCGGCGATCCGGGAAGAGATTGCCATGTATTACTCCTCCGTTCGACGGGCGGATGATGTTGTCGGTCGCGTACTGCGCGAGTTGAAAACAGCCGGCTTCGATGACAATACCGTAGTGATGCTCAAGTCAGATCATGGCATTGCGGTACCTTTTGCAAAGACCAATGTTTGGCGGCACTCGACCATAACGCCGTGGATTGTCCGTTGGCCAGGCAAGTTGAAGCCGGGTTCCCATGATACGGAACATCTTGTCTCCGGAATTGATTTTGCCCCGACCATCCTCGATATCCTGGGCATTGATGCAATGGAAGGTATGGATGGGCGATCGTTCCTCCCCGTGCTTAATGGTGAAGTTCAGGACGACCGTGATTTTGTCTTTACCCAGATCAATGCGATTGTCACCAAGGTTGATTACACCATGCGATCAATCCAGGGAAAACGCTTTGGACTGATCTGGAATGCGTGGAGCGATGGACAAAAGGAATTTAGAAACGAGTCAATGAGTGGCCTTACCTGGAACGCAATGGTCGAGGCGGCGGAGACGGACCCGGCGATTTCTGCCCGCGTGAAGCACTTCCAGTATCGAGTACCTTTAGAGTTCTATAACTATGAGAAAGACGCGGACGCTCTCAACAACTTGATCAACGATCCTGCGTCACAAGAGTTGATTCAGTCGTATCGGTTAAAACTTGCCGAGTTTATGCGCACAACGGGTGACATTGCCTTGCCAGGATACAAGTAACATGGGTCACTCCCGAATCACCACCGATCATGTTAACCGCTACGGGTAAGTGTGCCGGAATTGACGAGATGTCATAGGGACTAATCGCTGGATTCCGGCACGATCCCGACAACCTGTGGAGAGGACGAGCGGAGTAATTGACCTTGGGTTAACGGCGACAGAGACTCCTCGCTGGGAAAACAACTTTTCCCTTTTCATTTTTTGCGTACGTGTTGTACAGTTCTGAATTCGAGTTGTTCCTGGCAGACATTCGCCAGAATGCCATGGACAATACACGGGCATTTATTTCATAAAGGAGTATCTATTGGCTACCGTACAACCACTCAGCGCCAACGTAATACAAAATGCCATCCGGGATGCCGGGGATATTGGCTATACCATCATCCCCAATTTCGTTGACGATAAAAGTATCGGGGAACTTCGCCAGTTATGTGATCAACTTTTTGTGCCCCTTGAGCTACGCGGTACTCCAGATCCTGTCACTGGCTATACCGGCAAGAATCTCCAGAAATTCAGTCGTGGCTTTGACGACATCTGGACAAACCCCGATCTTGTCAAAATTATCAACGGCATCATGGGAAACGAACCACCCTGGAGCGTCAGGATCCTGGATATTGGTATCAAGCGAATCAAGCCGGGACAGAATGGCGGGAGAATGCACCGCGACGGTCAGATATACCCGCTGCGAGTGCCTGGACGGCCCATCGTTGCCAACAGCCTGCTGGCACTTGACCCATTCACTGGTGATGTAGGCGCTACCACTATTGTACCCGGGAGTCACCTGTGGGATAAACCTGTGGATCCCTCTCATGAGACCATCCCAGTGGAGATGGCGCCAGGATCGATCCTGATATTCGGTGGCGAGCTATGGCACTGTAATGGTCCAAACATAACAGAAGACCGCGTACGGACCGCACTGAACATGGCCTATTGTAGTAGCTGGGTCCAACCGATAAACGGCCCGTTCTCTGGCATTCCCTCCGAGGTTGTGGCCACTTTACCGCAGGCAGTCAGGGATCTGCTCTAACCGGGAAAAACCATGCCACTCAATTTCGCGCCGGACGGCATTCATATTGGCATCATAACCGGACAATCCCAATCACCAGTATCGGTATCGATGTTGGTGTATTGGTGCTGAAACGATCCGAATCAGAGCCGAAACAAAGCAGACGGCAGAGACGAAAATCACGCCGTTGATCGCAAGATCCTTGACAACTATTCCGAAGGGGATAACGCTGGACGATGCAACGCCTAGTCTTCATGGGGCGACCGGAGTAGCATACCTTTCCACATTCATCCCGAGGTACGTGCATATGAAAACGCAAAACCTGGCCGTTGCAGTCATCGCCTTCTTTTTCACCGTCGCGACTAACGCCGATTCCAACGATGTACCTGTCTCGCGCTTTGGTCCCGATGACACGATAGGCGCAATCAACCTGCTTACACCGGAAAAAGTCCTGGCGGCAGCGAAGCTGATAAAGACCGGCAAGACCTATGCGCTTGGCATGGTTACCGGTCGCGATACACCCGCATATCCACCTCGCACCTACGACATCGTGATTCTGCAGCCGGGCGATGGCAAGGGCGAAACTCAGGGGACGAACCTGCTCACTGGTAATGACGATCTGCTGCGTACCTGGATCGGCATCGGCAGCCAGCTGGATGGTCTCGCGCATATCGGCGTTGACCATGTCTATTACAACCAGGCAAAAGCAGAGGACTTTGTCGCGCCAACGGGTCTCCTCAAATACGGCACCCACGATGTACCACCGATCGTTACGCGGGGTGTACTGCTTGATATGACCTCAGTCTTTGACAAGCCTATGCTGAGCGAAGGTGAAGTCTTCAACACTCACCACATCAAAAAGGCAATGAAACGCCAGGGAGTGAGTATCACGGAAGGCGACGTCGTGCTCTTTCACACCGGCTGGCACAGTCTGCTCGGTATAGACAACACGCGTTTTGGCGCCGGTGAACCGGGACTCGGCAAGGAAGGGGCAGAGTACCTCACTTCTCTCAATGTGGTAGCGGTCGGCGCCGATACCTGGGGCTTGGAAGTCGTGCCGATGGAAGATCCAGACGAGGTGTTCCCGGTACACCAGACTTTTCTGCCCCGCAACGGTATCTTCATTCTCGAGAACATGGTGACCGCGCCACTTAAGGAGGACAAGGCGTGGGAGTTTCTCTTTGTCCTGGGACAGCCTCGCCTGGAAGGGTCGGTACAGGCAATTATCAACCCTATAGCGATACGCTGAGGCCTGACGAGCGATCTTGATATTGACCTGGTCTGCCAGCAGAAAAGGGGTCAGGTCCAATTATCCCCCTTTTTATCCCCGTTTTTCGGGAAAAATGGACCTGACCCCTTTTTGTGTGACCCCTTTTTGTGTGCAGCGACTACAGATCATAAAAGGCTGGACTGACGAGTCTGACACAGGGAATGGGGCAGTTTATAATCGGCATGATCCAGGTTATAAACGATAACGATTGCTTATCAGTCAATACGTTAATGTTAATGGACTGGTCGGCGGTGTTGTACGATACTTCATCCGTATTTCAGGAGTCCTGCTTGCTATGCAACAACCCGACGATATACCCACACACTTGGCGCCGGTAGCAAAAGCCGCGTTATCGTGGGTTAACGAGTCGCAGGGCACAAATTACAGTTTGACAGGGCTGGTCGATGTCGATGATATCGACGACCTCACCAGGCCTTTTGAGTTTGGACTTGTGCTATGCGACGGCGAGTTGTGTATACGTGCACAACTGCATGTGACACCAGATGGCAACACATTCCAATTTGGATATGTCGAAGAGGCCGCGCCCGATATCCCGCCGCTACTGGACCCGCCTCCCGAAATTCGCAGTGAGTGGCTGGACAGACAGCTGCAGAAATACGAATTCATACTTCTCCTTTATTATCGCGGACTGTGGTGACCACCCTGTCGCTTCGAGTTACGAAGCTATGTTAAATCCGGTGTACTGCAGGAAATTCATGCGGCAGGCGGCGAGGTGTTTGGCGTTACAAGCGAACCGCAGACACTTGCAACGGAAGCAGAAGAGGAGTGGGAGACGGGCTTCCCGATAGTTGGCGATCCTCACCATGAATTGCGCGAGCTCTGCACAGAAAGAGGATGGGTGGATGTTTTCTACAACGAAGACTACGGTCACCTGCGGGAGCGTAAATGGGCATCTCATCCAAAGGGTTATTATCAACCCGCGGTGCTGGCCATTCATAAAACCGGGAGGATTCTCTATCGCTGGCGTTGTGTGCCCAAGTTCAGCAACATGAATGGCTCTGGTGGTCGACCGGAAGCGGTCTATACCTGGGAGAAGATGCAGGCGCAGATGGACAGTTCCGAAGACGCAGGTCCCGATATAGATCCAGAGATGGGATCAGCGACGGCTAACTGGCCGCGATATCTCTTCATGCTCACGGCTCATGGCTGGTTTATTCGGCCAAAGGCGTTTCCACTGGCCCGTGAGGGTGATCGCAAAAGTGCAAGGCCGTCGAAGCTGTGGTGGCGGTTATACGGTTTCCTGGCATTTTGGCTCGTGCTTTTTATCGTATTGCCCATCGGGTGGTTTGGCCTTGCTGTACTGGCTTGGCTCGCGATACTGACACCGGGCATGATCGAGATCCATCATCAATTCCAGAATGAACCCGACCCTTATTAATAGCCCTTCCCCTGTACGCACCAAACTGATTCGGAGCGTACCGGTAGCTTCTGATTTCGAACATGATCGATTTCTCCTCCGCAATTCCTGTCAGTAATATATTGGCGCCAGTCGACTGAGTGGAGCATACTACGACGAAGCAGACGATCCACTCTTAAGGACCGGGGCGACATGAAACGACTATCGATTCTCATCATTTCCATGTTCCTGGCTTACTGTAGTCAGTTTGCGATGGCCGGTGGCTGGGGACCGACCTTTGCCATCGAATTTCGCGGCGATGGCCTGGAACACCCCATCGAGATCACCGATCCATCGATCCTCGAAAAGCTGAGTTTCTGGGTGGGTCCCGGCACCAACATGCGCGACTTGATGCGGAGCGACGGAGCGGAGAAAAGAATCGTGAACTGGGACACCGGTGTCGTCACCGAGCGTCCGTCCGACCTGCAGCGCGTCGAGGTGAAGTTTCGTGTCGGATGGTCGCCGGAGTCGACGATTGCGTTCTGCGTCTTATATGAAATGGAGCCTGACAGTTCGACGGCTTATATCTATCACCCGATAACAAACAACGCCATCGTTGCTCACGTCGATGAAGGCGCATGGCGTTACGCCTCGGACCGGTGGAACGAGATGATGGATCCCATTATCGACAAACACACAACCGCCGGCGCCAAAGGAGAATTCTCGTGCCAAGTGCAAGGATTCGATCCCGATTAAAAAATACATACTCTTTGATCATGATGGTGTTCTGGTGGATACCGAATTCTGGTATCACAAAGCTGGAGAACGTGCCCTGGCTGACATTGGATTTACATTGGATAAAGATCAATACCTCCGGGACATGAATCAGAGCCTGGGCACTTGGGCTCAAGCCAGAGCGGCAGGTATTGATGAACAGACAATCGACAGGCAGCGTGAGGTCCGTAATGTTTATTATCAGGAATACCTGAGAACAGAAGCCATTGAGATTGAAGGCGTTGTTGAGACTCTTGCTGAACTGTCAAAATACGTCCGCATGGCCATCGTGACGACTGCAAAACGTGTGGATTTTGAAATAATCCATGAAAAGCGCCAGATCAGACAATTCATGGATTTCATCCTTGTTCGCGAAGATTACAAGCTCTCCAAGCCGCACCCGGAACCATACCTGACCGGATTAAAGAACTTCGGAGCCACCAAAGAAGAGGCCCTGGTTGTAGAGGATTCATCCCGGGGACTGAACTCAGCCGTGGCGGCTGGTATTGACTGTGCCATTGTCTATAATGACTTTACAAAATCACATGACTTCTCACAGGCCAGCTATCGAATCGCAACTCTGATTGAATTAAAGGATATTATCCTGAGTGTTACCTGAAAGTGCGCCCCATACGCCTTTCTCTTGAGATCAATGAGAATACAACCACTTGTACAGGCAATGTCGCGTCGAAACTCACTCGTTTTCAAACGGGAACACCTGGCTGCGGCAGCTATGGATACTGCTACGAGTGTTGAGATGTCGACATGTTGAAAGATCTGGCAATCGCCGTTTCACTGCTCGCAAATGTAGTACTGCTTAGTCTTCTCTACTTCTCTGCAGATGGGAATATTGGTAGTAGCCATGTACCTGTCGAAGACGAGCCCGTCAACAGCAGCTGGTGGATACCGTGAACGTTCAAACGAAGTTGGACGTCGGACAGGAACCCGCGCTTCTCGTTTGCCATCAGCATTGTGAGCCAGAAGATTTCCAGCTGATGTCTACCAAACTCCGGAACATGAAGCTGGGCGATGAGGCGATTTTCCGTATTGTTGCAGACATGGCACTGCTTAGTCTCACAGAATCAGACGGGTGCCGAACATTAAGCGACCCTGGATCCAGACAGAATACATTCGAATGCTCCGACCAGCAGCGACGCATGCTTGCCAGCATAT
>JAPOOX010000206.1 GCA_026713185.1 Gammaproteobacteria bacterium | reverse complement strand
ACCCCGGGCAGACTGGTGGCGGTGCAGTTGCCGTCAAGTCCGGATTTGATTTTGATATAGCCATTCTCCATATCCAGTTGGTCCGCAAAGATATCAGTATTGGGCGTATGGCCAATGGCGATAAAAACACCCATTACAGGGAGGGTGGTTTTGTCTCCAGTGGTGACATGACTGACACGAATACCCGTAACCCCCATATCATCGCCAAGTACCTCATCGAGTACATGATCCCACAGAATGGTGATGTTCTCCTTTTCCATAACACGGTCCTGTAGAATTTTTTCTCCCCGGAATTTGTCACGCCGGTGGACCATGGTTACCTCAGAGGCGATGTTGGCCAGATACAGGGCTTCTTCCAACGCGGTATTGCCGCCACCAATCACTGCCACTTTCTGCTTTCTGTAAAAAAAACCATCGCAGGTGGCACAGGCACTTACACCCTTGCCCTTGAAGGCTTCTTCTGATTCGAGACCGAGGTATCTTGCGGATGCCCCGGTTGCAATGATGATGGCATCACAAGTGTATACAGCGTGATCACCATGCAGACGGTAAGGTGTCTGGTCCAGTTCTGCTCTATGGATATGATCGGATATCACTCTGGTATCAAAGCGTTCCGCATGCTCCTGCATCCTGATCATAAGATCAGGACCCTGCAATCCCGATACATCGCCAGGCCAGTTGTCAACGTCTGTTGTTGTGGTCAGTTGACCACCTGTTTCCAGGCCGGTGATCACAACCGGATCAAGATTTGCCCTGGCAGCGTAGATTGCTGCGGAATATCCTGCAGGTCCCGAACCCAGGATGATCAGTTTGTGATGTTCTGGCGCCGGGTCCCCGGGGGTCCGATTGTTCTGATTTTCCTTCATTTAATTTTCCGTTTTGCAGCCTCTTGACTGGGTCAAACCTGTTTTCTGGCTGCCAGAAAAGGTTTGCCGTGACGATGGGTTTCTACAATCTGCCAGAGTGTTCTACCCGCCGGGTCCCGCGCATCAAGGTCTCGACCGGCTTCCTTGAAAAAAACCAGAAACCTTGCAAAGTCAGATGCACGCATGCCCCGGTAGGCTTTCAGAAGGATATGAAAGTCTTGAGATTCGATGCCGTAGGACTCAATATCCAGAAAGCTCCGGATACGTTCGTCATCCCAGACTTCGTCAAGAACCTGGGGTTGGGAAGGACCTGCCATAGTTGTACCTGAAGCTGTATATTAGACCATTGCCAATAATACCGTAGTGCACATCATTGGAATAGAAGATACCAGGAATTCCTGTCAGAAAAATCCGACAAGCAGAAGGCTTTTATGGCGTTTTTGTTTGTCAAATGGTAAATTTGAAAGAATAACGATCATGTAGAAGTTATTTCTCGTTTAATGATGTAAGAAATTGATCAATATCAATATTTGGCATTATCGATGGCAAAGATGAAAACCACATCCAAACTTCATACAAGCTCTTTTTTATCCAGACTGCGTGAAGGGGCACTGATAGGACTGGTCGCAGTTTCTCTGTACCTGTGTCTTGCGCTGTTCAGTTTTGATCCTGGTGATCCGGGATGGGCTTACACCGGTACTGATGAGGAGGTTAAAAACCTGGTTGGCAGGACTGGAGCATGGATCGCCGATGTGTTTCTGTTGATTTTCGGATATCTCGCTTTTGTTTTCCCCATGGTACTGGTTTATCAGGTCTGGCAGATGTTCCGCGAACGGGTATGGGAGGTTTTCAACTGGCAGATGCTGTCATTTCGTCTGATGGGGCTCATGTTGACGCTGGTTGCAGGCGCCGGACTTGCCACATTGCACTTTTACGCCCCCGGGTTGGATCTCAGGGAAGGTAGTGGCGGCGTTGTCGGTGCTGAACTGATTGCATGGATGGTTCCCGGATTCAGCCAAGTGGGAACAACATTGATTCTGCTGGCGGTTTTTCTCTTTGGTATAACCGCGTTAACCGGTCTGTCCTGGTTATCGCTGATGGATGCTACCGGATCGGTTTTCCTGGGTGTTATTGACAGGTTGATGGCGACTTGTCATCGGTTTTGGCAACAATACAAAGAACGAAACGAGGTTAGAAGGACAACGAAAGACCGTCGCATGTCACTGAAGAAACATATCGAGGTGGAGCAGCAACGCCCCGATGTGGTTATCGAACCACCTGACGTGCCCCATGGTGAGCTGAGTCAGCGTGTTTACCGGGAAAGTCAGGGTAGTCTGTTCAAAATTGAAACAGTTGGCAGCCTGCCGGCTCTGAATCTGCTGGATGCGGCTGACCCCGAGGATGAAAAAGGCTATTCGGATTCTGACCTGCATGCAATGTCGCAAATGCTGGAGTTGAAACTCAAGGATTACGGCATAGAAGCAAAAGTAGTTTCAGTATTACCTGGTCCGGTGATTACCCGTTTTGAAATCCAACCTGCTCCCGGGGTAAAAGTCAGCCGGATATCAGGACTGGCCAAGGACCTTGCCAGATCCCTGTCGGTGATCAGTGTCCGCGTTGTTGAAGTGGTACCGGGCAAGCCGGTTGTAGGTATTGAAATTCCCAATGTGGATCGCTGTATTGTGAAACTGAGCGAGGTCCTGAACTCAAAGGCTTATGATTTATCAACATCACCACTGACGCTGGCACTCGGTCAGGATATCTCCGGTGCTCCGGTAGTGGTCGATTTGTACAAAATGCCCCACCTTCTTGTTGCAGGTACTACCGGCTCCGGTAAATCAGTCGCCTTGAATGCCATGATTCTGTCTATTCTGTTCAAAGCGCCGCCGGAAACTGTCCGGCTGATCATGATAGACCCGAAAATGCTGGAACTGGCAGTCTATGAAGGGATTCCACATCTGCTGACGCCTGTCGTTACGGATATGAATGATGCCAATAACGCTCTGCGCTGGTGTGTTGCAGAGATGGAAAGACGATATCGATTGATGGCTGCATTGGGTGTTCGTAGCATGGCTGGATTTAACCGGAAGGTACAAGACGCTGAAAAGTCAGGAGAGCCGTTAATTGATCCGCTATGGCAGACTGACCCACTACTGCAGGAAGAAGATCAGGAGGCGCCTCATCTGGAATCCCTGCCTTACATCGTCGTGGTGATTGATGAACTTGCCGACATGATGATGCTGGTTGGCAAAAAGGTTGAACAACTCATAGCCCGCATCGCACAAAAAGCACGTGCAGCCGGCATTCATCTCATTCTTGCCACCCAGCGTCCATCAGTGGATGTGATCACAGGATTGATCAAGGCAAATATACCGACCCGAATAGGATTCCAGGTATCCTCAAAGATTGATTCCAGGACCGTTCTGGATCAGGGTGGTGCGGAGCAGCTTCTCGGGCATGGTGATATGTTGTATCTGCCGGCGGGAGCGGCATTGCCAATGCGAGTGCATGGTGCATTCGTCGATGATGAGGAAGTGAATAGAGTCGTTGCGAACTGGCGTGAACTCGGAGGGTCAAATTACCTTGACACGATTCTGGAGCAACGCACCGATGCCGAGGTTCTGCAGGGGGCGCCAGGGGCCCGCAACGGAGCATCGGATGACGGAGAAGTGGATCCACTATACGATGAAGCAGTCGTCTTTGTTACCGAGAGCCGCAGACCGTCCATTTCTGCTGTACAACGAAAACTCAGAATAGGTTATAACCGTGCGGCTCGCATGATTGAAACTATGGAAAAGACCGGCGTTGTCAGTGAAATGAATTCAAATGGCTCGCGGGAAGTGCTGGCCAATGCTCCGCCTGACTAAATTCCTGCTGTTGCTGCTGTCACTGACTGTTGGCAGTACCAGCGCCGACAACAGCGATCTGCTGTATCAAAAACTATCTGCATTTGAATCCCTGCATTCAACATTTGTGCAGCAATCCAGCCAGGACCCGGAGATTTATCTGGGAGAGTTGTGGCTGGCGAAACCGAATCGTTTCCGGATTGTTACCACCAGCCCGTGGGAACAGGTACTGGTCTCTGATGGTGACGTATTCTGGAATTATGAAGCTGACCTTGAGCAACTGATCATCAGTTCTCTGGAACAGGATATGCTGAAGTTTCCCATATTGCTGTTTTCAGGTACGGCAGAAGAACTGCAGCAGACATACACAATCAACACTTTTGCCGATGAAGAATCAGAGGTTTTTTATCTGAAGCCACAGACCGACCAGCAGGTTTTTCAATCCATGACGCTCGTTTTCACCGATGATGTTCCTGACTCTATTGTGATAGTTGATGCGATGGACCAGATTACGGAGATTACCTTTCAGAACCCAGGACTCAACGCACCGTTGACACCGGCGTTGTTCAAATTCATGGCGCCGGATGGCGTTGATGTGGTTGATCAGAGGGCTGTTAACGATATTCATTAATATTTTCACAAGGTTAATCATGAAGCCCATAAATGTCCCTGTTTGATGATCCTCCAGCTTACCAGCCACTTGCTGCAAGAATGCGTCCGCGCAATCTGGATGATTTTGTCGGCCAGGATCATTTACTGGCGTCCGGAAAGCCGTTACGTCAAGCGATTGAATCATCGACATTGCATTCCATGATCCTGTGGGGACCCCCTGGAGTAGGCAAAACAACCCTGGCAAGGATGCTGGCAGAGTTGTGTGATGTTCATTTTGAGGCTATTTCCGCAGTATTGGCGGGCGTCAAGGATATCCGGAGCGCCATTGCAACGGCGAAACAGCATCGCTCTACCAGTGGCCGGAAGACGCTGCTTTTTGTGGATGAGGCACATCGATTCAACAAGGCTCAGCAGGATGCGTTTTTACCCCATGTGGAGGAGGGTACGGTAATATTTGTGGGTGCAACTACCGAAAATCCATCCTTTGAATTAAACAACGCCCTGTTGTCCCGAGCGCGTACCTACAAGCTGCAATCAATGGATCTGGATCAACTTGTTCTGGTACTGGAACGTGCGCTGTCACTGGATTCTGTTCTGTCCGGGAGACAGTTTCAGCTTGAAGATGGATTCCTGAAAATACTGGCCAGGGCTGCCGATGGAGATGCGCGCCGGGCATTGAATCTGCTGGAAATAGCTTCTGATCTGGCTGCAGACCGCCTGGACAGTGACATTCTCCTGGAAGTGCTTGATTCGGACATAAGACGATTTGATAAAGGCGGTGATATTTTTTATGAACAGATATCGGCTTTGCACAAATCCGTACGAGGTTCCTCCCCTGATGCCGCACTGTACTGGTTTGCCCGGATGCTTGATGGAGGTTGTGACCCTCTGTATATCGCTCGCCGGGCAGTTCGCATGGCTTCGGGGGATATTGGAAATGCTGATCCCCGTGCTCTTCAGCTTGCGTTGAATGGCTGGGACGTTCAGGAAAGACTCGGCAGTCCTGAAGGTGAACTTGCTATTGCACAGGCAATTGTCTATATGGCCACTGCGGCGAAGAGCAATGCGGTGTATACGGCATTGTCCAGGGCTCGACAGGCGGTACAGTCCAATGATTCCTTTGAGGTCCCCATGCATCTCAGAAATGCACCTACCGGGATGATGAAGAAGATGGGCTACGGAAAAGAATATCAGTATGCACACGATCATGATGATGCCTTTGTT
>JAPOOX010000095.1 GCA_026713185.1 Gammaproteobacteria bacterium | reverse complement strand
ATTTTCCGCCTGAGTTGACGAACACTGCATTGGTTGGGGAATTTACACTGGAATTCACGATTGATGAAGACGGGTTTGTGAGAGATCCCGGTGTTACCAGTTCGACACATGCAGACATGGATGGGGTGGTGTTGGAAGCTATTGGGAAATTTCGCTATGCTCCCCGTTTTGTTGAAGGTAAACCTGTTCCTACAGAGGGAATGAACTATACATTCTCGGTCGACTTTTCCCGGTCAGGGGGCAAGAACAATTTCTTAAGCAGGCCGCCGCTCAGGGGTTTCCAAAGTGGTAGTAAGTCCATGGATGATCCATTCTCGGTGGGTGGTGGCGGTAAGGGTGGCGGCAAGTAACAGAACAGTTTCAGATGAACCACCGCCTGTCTTCGTCATGTTTTATGAGAGTGCCGTTTGGCAGGTTGAGTACAATTACATGAATCAGTACACTTGATTGCAGCAGCAACAATTTTACCCATTGAAGAATAGATCTGCCCGTTGCAGAACAGGGCATGAAAAAGCACAAAAGGATTGCATTATGAAGAAATTGATTCTGACCTTGTCCGGGATTACGGGCATGCTGATATCCAGTACCGCGTTTGGCGATACATTAAATGGCGCCAACACGTCCTGGATTCTGACATCGACCGCACTGGTCCTGCTGATGACCATTCCGGGATTATCTTTGTTTTATGGTGGCCTGGTCCGGGTCAAGAACGTGCTGAGCGTGCTGATGCAGTGCTTTGCAATTACCTGCACCATGTCAATACTATGGCTGGTGGTGGGCTATTCACTGGCGTTCTCGGAAGGCAATGCAATGGTGGGTGGGCTGTCTAACCTGTTCATGGGTAACATTGCAGAAGAGACAATGTCCGGCGACATTCCTGAAAGCGTCTTCTCAATGTTCCAGTTGACCTTTGCCATTATTACACCGGCACTGATTGTCGGTGGATTTGCTGAGCGAATGCGCTTTTCTTCCATGCTGCTCTTTTCTGTCCTGTGGTCGCTGGCGGTCTATTCGCCCATTACACACTGGGTTTGGGGTGGTGGCTGGCTTGGCAGCATGGAATGGCTCGTCGGGGTCGAGGGTGCTGCCCTGTCAGATTTCGCCGGTGGTACGGTAGTGCATATCACCGCTGGTATTGCGGCGCTGACAGCAGCAATTGTCATGGGGTCCAGGAAAGGTTTCCCGGAAGTTACACTACCGCCACATAACATGACCATGTGCATTACCGGGGCTTGTTTACTGTGGGTTGGCTGGTTTGGATTTAACGCAGGCAGTGCACTGGCGGCGAATGGCGATGCCGGCATGGCGATGCTGGTGACGCATATGTCCGCTTCCGCCGGCGCTCTGACCTGGATGATTTGTGAATGGATAAAACATGGTAAGCCAAGTGCGCTGGGTGCAGTCACAGGGATGGTTGCCGGATTGGGAACAATCACACCCGCATCCGGTTTTGTCGGCCCGGCAGGTGGTCTGGTCATTGGTATCATGGCCGGTTTCGTCTGTTATAACGCTACCATGTTCCTGAAGAAAAAACTGAAAATTGATGATTCTCTCGATGTATTCCCGGTCCACTGTGTGGGAGGAGCGTTGGGAACCATTCTGACAGGTGTATTCGCCAGTTCTCAATTGGGAATCTTCAGCGGTCAGGGATACTCGGAAGGTATGTCCATGGCGCCTCAGCTGGCTGTTCAGATTGTTGGTGTCATCGCAGTTGTAGCGTACACGGCAATCGTTTCCTATATTCTGCTGAAGCTGGTTGATTCGATCCTGGGGTTACGCGTCACCGAAGATGAAGAAACCGAAGGGCTTGATATCAATCAACATAACGAACGAGGCTACGATTTCTAGTATGTTGCTGTCCCCTGGTGGTTTGACTACCAGCTACGTTGTCGGCATTCAGCGACGTCTTGCGGCGCGTTCCACGAGATGGGACATCAATTCTTCAAAGCCCAGGCCAAAAGCCTGGGCGCCATCCGGATAAAGACTGGTTGGTGTCATACCTGGCATGGTGTTAACTTCCAGCAGATATTCCATATCATTTCCGGTGATGATGAAGTCTGCCCGGGACAGGTCCCGACAACCCAAAACCTGATGTGCCCGTATGGCGATTGCCGGTAATCGTCTGGATTGTGCTTCCGTGAGATCAGCCGGTATCAGATGCTCACTCAATCCTTTGGTGTAACGATGCTCATAGTCGTACCAACTGTTACCGGGGGTCGTAATCTCGATGATCGGAAATGCCTGTGATCCCTCATCGGTATCAATCACGCCAACAGTCATCTCCTTTCCCCGGATACGTTGCTCAACCAGAAGTTGCTCATCAAATTGAAAAGCTGTTTCCAGTGCCTCCCTGAGCTGATAGTTTTCTGAAATCAACGTTACTCCCAGAGAGCTTCCCTGGCGTGCAGGTTTGATGACTACCTGAGAACCCAGCGTGTCTTTAATCCGGTCAATAGCGTGCGGAATACCATCCTCCCGGTTCAATTCTATGTCCTGGGCCAACGGTAATCCATGACTCGCAAAGATTCGTTTGGACACGATCTTGTCCATGGCGATGGCGCTGCTCCGGACATCACTGCCCACATATGAATAGCCCTGAATTTCCAGAAACCCCTGGAATGTACCGTCTTCACCCGGTGGCCCGTGAAGCACCGGGAATACGACGTCTGGATTGAATATCGCCAGCGCTTTGGTCAGATGATTATCGAGTTCAAAAGAGACTGCCAGAGGGTAGTTTTGTGAAAGGGCATGGAGAACACCATTGCCGCTGATCCTTGAGATTTCAGCTTCGGCTGAATCGCCGCCTGAAATAACCGCGATTCTGAGTGTCTTATCAGGTGAGATGGAACTCACGGATTAACCTGATACTGAAACTGGATCTGCATCATGGCGTCATTATAGTCACATTCTTATTTCAGATATCAAAAAATCTGACTGCATTGGCTGAGGTCTGACGGGCGAGTTCATCATAGGTCTCT
Source organism: Gammaproteobacteria bacterium (assembly GCA_026713185.1). Taxonomy (GTDB): domain Bacteria; phylum Pseudomonadota; class Gammaproteobacteria; order Pseudomonadales; family Azotimanducaceae; genus UBA7455. The sequence goes on along the minus strand of JAPOOX010000095.1, from coordinate 2,869 downwards.
CCCCGGGCCGAAGCCACTGCTTTGCAGACGACGGTAAGATAATACGGTTCATTTCGGCGGGACTTTGGTTTAGGCCTTATAGAGCGCGGCAGCAGGTATGGTGCATCGGTTTCTATCATCAGGCGGTTGTCCGGTATGTCCCTGATCAATGGTATCAGATGGGCGCCGCGTCGTTCATCGCAGATCCAGCCGGTAATACCGATGTGACAATCGAGATCCAGATAGGCATGAAGCGCATTCTGGTCACCGGTAAAGCAATGCACCACTACGTTTGTCAATTCATTTCGACAGCTACGCAATACCTCCGTAAAAACAGGCCAGGCGTCCCGTTCGTGCAGGAACAAAGGTAACCGGGTCTTGATTGCCAGTGCCAGGTGGTCCTCGAATGAAGCAATCTGATCTTTCCTTGGAGAGTAGTCCCGAAAAAAGTCCAGGCCGGTTTCTCCAATGGCTTTCACCCGTTCATCCGTGGACAATGTTTCAAGTCGGTTCATCGCTTCAATGGATGTTTCATCTGCATGATGTGGATGGATACCGGCAGTTGCGAACAGTCCATCATGTTCTCTGGCAAGTTGTAACGCTTTCTCACTGCCGTCGATGGATGTTCCGGTCACTATGACCTGTGTAACACCTGCATCTCGAGCCCGCTGCAACACATCCTGTCGATCCTCATCAAAGGTGTCGTGGGTCAGGTTGGCGCCAATATCAACCAGAGTGGACACTATTCTTTGGCGCCAGCCTGCAGATCAGAAAAATCTGCATACTCATGGGGTTGTATCAGCGGTTGCCGGAGGTTTAATTGCCGTCGATAGATTGCGGCAAACATCAGCACATTCTGTACATAATTACGGGTTTCCGAAAAGGGAATAGTCTCTATCCACACATCCAGCGGAAGTTGACGTTTTGCCCACTGCTCGGCTCTTGTCGGTCCTGCATTGTAGGCAGCGGAGGCATAGATACGGTTGTTATTGAATCGCCGCAACATCTGGCCAAGATATTGTGACCCCAGTTGGATATTGAACTGGGGGTCGGTCAACTCGTCAGGTGATCTGTACCTGATACCCGCTTTTCGAGCTACGATTGCAGCTGTCGCGGGCATGAGTTGCATCACCCCCAAAGCGCCGGCAGGAGACCTGGCATCGGACACAAAGGCACTTTCCTGTCGTGCAATTGCCAGACTCCAGTCAACAGGAATATCTTCTCTGCGTGCGTTTCTCACAAATATTTCCTGCCAGCCGATGGGGAACCTCAAGGCGAGGTCGTTCCAGAGTTCCGCATCAATGAGTGACTGGATTGCCGACTTGTACCAACCCCACCTGGATGCCACATTGGCGGCAATGGCTCTTTCCTTGCTGGAGAAGTTACGGGTAGTGAAATACCATTCTCTTCTGGCCTGGGCGAATTCACCCAGGGTATAGAGTTCCAGAGCCCGCTGGATTCCGGGATTCAGTTCCATCGCCAGAATTTCTTCATTTGTCACAGGTGTGGGTTTGTCGACAAAATTGTAGGGTAATTGCATCAAATCCGCTGCCAGGAATCCGTAAATATTCCGTAGTTCCGCTAGCTCCCGGTATATCTCCTCTGCAACTTTTTGATCCGTCGTGTCCGCCGAATCTGCCAGGACCCGTGCTTTCCAATACTGCCATCGAGGTTCCAACTGAAGTACTTTGGGAAGCCTGTGGATCAGTCGCAGTACCTGTTCCCGGTTGGCATGCCGTAGAGCAAGACGGATCAGCGCACTGACCAGTTCCGGGTGGCTGTTCAGATCAACCGGGAGTAGTTCGGCCAGGTTTTCTGGAACAGTGTCTGCATCATTTGTACTCGCCCAATGCCGACCCACATAAGAATAGGTATCACTGAGGACAATTGCTTTAAAGGTGTGCTGTGTCCTGTATTGCCGGAGTAGATCGAATGCGGCTCCCGGTTGATTCCGAGCCAGCCGGCGTATGCCATGGATGATCAGTTCCCGGTTATAGGGGTGCTGCTGCTGGAATCGTTCAGTCCGCTTGATATTATCAGGTCTGGTATGTACCAGTTTGAAATTGCTGGCGAAGGTACGATCTTCATTCGCCAGGAATCGTATCAGATAATTTGCCAGAGTGACTTCATTTGACTTGAGACTGATGGCATAACGTTGCCAGGCTGTCCTTGCGTCCGGATTCCCGGCATTGAGCCATAGTTTGAATACCGGGTCACATTCTCCTGGTTGAGAGTAGTCCACCAGCCAGAGTTTTCTGGTTTCCATTATCGCCTGTCTGGTATCGCCTGTTCTGGCCAGTGCGTATGGGTAATAACAATTGTTTTCTCTGGAATGGTTAATCGCGTTTTTATTACGGAATTCCAGGTAGAATTCCAGAAAAGTGTCCCATTGGCCGCGTTTACCCAGGTTTTTGAGGTATTGCTGCAAAAGCAGGTTCATGAGCGGCGTATCATGATACTGTTCTGCAAATTGCCGGATGTCTTCAGGTGTCTGCCGTGAAATACGATATATTTTGTCCGTGTATTCAAGGTAGGGAAATAAAGGATACTGGCGAAGATCGTCCCTGATCTTCAGGTAGCCAGACCGTTGTCCGGAAGTAATCAGATAAATGGCATGCTGATATTGTTTTCGCAGTTCGAATCGCGAAGGTGAGTCTGGTTGAGCGTCAGCCCCACGAGAGAATTCCCCATGAACTGCAGGAATTTCCAAAAACGTCAACAGGACACACACACTGACTAACAGAGATACATTGCACATGATTGCCATTTAAAGACACTGGATCAGGTATGGCGAAGATTACGCAAAGGAATACTTGCGGTAAAGTCCTGTCCATCCAGTCGTTTGACACTATCTCAAGGCGCGCCTAGAATCATTCCTGATGGATTTACT
>JAPOOX010000238.1 GCA_026713185.1 Gammaproteobacteria bacterium | reverse complement strand
GACGGTTTTTTTGATGTCGAGCGGGTTGAGGTTGCACGCGGTCCACAGGGCACGACGGGTGGCAAGTCCGCACTGTCCGGGTCCATCAGCTTCCATACCAAGAAGCCGACGGACGTATTCGATTTAACAGCAATGGCTGAGTTTACCGACCAGTTCACGCAGCAGTATCAGGTAGCGTTTGGTGGACCGATAGGCGACAGTGATTTCAGCTATCGTCTGCGGGTCAGCAGCCTGACCGGCGATGGACAGGTTCCGAATCTCGGCCCAGGACCAGACGCAGGTGAACCGGATCAGTTTATCTGGTCACCGCAACTTCGCTGGAAGAACGATCGCTGGGATGTTGTTGCACGCTACTCGTCACAAACCGACAAGGGCACGCCCAATGTTTCCCTGCCGCTCGGGGCAGTGAATACTATCGATGAATTCAACTCGGTTGCAGGCATGATGCCTACTTCGATTAATGACCCAATCTGCCCCTTCAATGAAGAACAAGGCATCCACATCTGTGGAAGAAATCCCTATTTCGGGTCACCCGGTATCCCATCAACAGCAAACTGTGACAACATCAGTCGTGATGGTTCGCGGGACGCTAACCACGTCATTTGTGATCCGGACGACCTGAAGCACCTGATCTGGCTTGACGCGCCGCTGAAGACGGACAACTCAGCGGACAGTGCAGGTATCGATGTCACTTTTAACGTGTCCAATGCACTGTCTGCCAACTATCGATTTGGCTGGCGCGAAGTGATTCAGGACAACGTCAACGACAGTGACCGAACTGGTAGAACCGGCGGTGGTGTTTGCCCTTACAACCATCCCAAAGTGTTGAGTGGCATGCTTCAGGAAGGCCAGACCAGCCGTTATTGTGCACTTGACGGTGGCGGGAACGGCACTTTTGCCAGCACCATATCCAACTACAACTTCACTTCCGATCAGACCAGCCACGAAATCTCTCTGGTGTCGAATTTTGATGGCAAGTTCAACTTCCATCTTGGTGCGACCTATATTGACGGTGAAGAGCCCTACGATGCGCGGAGTCAGAATCGCGGATCTTCTGCAAATGACTGGCGGTTCATGGACACCTCAGTTGAGTGTAATGCCAACATTGATGCGCTTTACGGTGCTGGCGGCAGTCAGACAAACGGTGGAAGTCGACTCGTAAAAGACCTTCGTACTTCCGATGAGGCCATGGCAGTTGCCTCGACCTCCGGCGTCTGGGCGTGTCCGGGCTCTGATGAACTGGTTTACATTTCCGGTACCGGCCAGGCTAATTTCACGGCCAACCTGAATGGGCAGGCAGGCAACTTTATGGGAAACTCGGAATACACCTCGCGGGGGATTTACTTCAACCTCGAGTATGCATTCAATGAGACTTGGAAAACCTTCGGCGGCATTCGTAACGATGTCGACAAGAAGAAGCGCGCCACCACCGGCGTTGCCGCTGCGAACGCCACTGCATTTGGACGCCTCTCGGCGGACCCCGAACAGGCCTGCGGCGCTGACGAGGCCGGGGATTGCTTTGGAGTCGTAAGGATAATCATGCGGGACGGCACCATTGAAGGGCTGGAAGGCAAACAGGGAGCCACGTGGGATGAAACGACCTGGAACGTCGGGGTGGAATATACGCCCAATGACAACGTCATGTATTACGGTCGTATCTCGACCGGTGCACGCGCAGGTGGTTTCTTCGGCTGGTCCACCTTTAGCGCACCCTGGTCCTGGGAAGCTGAGAAGCTGACCAACTACGAGGTGGGCGCAAAAGGGCTTTATTTCGATAACGCCCTGCAGCTGTCCGCTACATATTTTCATCAGAACTTCGATCCCTACTGGGTTTTTGCCCGACGCTGGAAGACCCCTGATGAGATAGCAGCAGAACCCTTCGAGAGTCCGACGACGAATGCGATCTCCGGAATCGACGGTACCACCATTGGCGGTATTGAACTGGAAGGCGCCTGGCGCATCAGCGATTCGGTAACGCTTCGCGGCTTCTACAACTGGCTGGATTCAAGTATTGGCGCATACGAGGCGATCTACACCTATGACATCGTAGGGGCGCCGCCAGCGCCGTGGGCGCAGATCAGATACACCGATGCGGACGGCAATACAATCTCGACCTGGATCAAGAACCAGACCCTGGAATATGAAGGCAACCAGCTTCCGAATCAGGCTGAACACAAAGCCTCGCTGACCCTGGCCTACGATACCCCGCTACCCGCGGAGTGGGGCAGCCTGGAACTGTTGACCATCTTGAGCTACACCGGCAAGAAGTTCGTCGAACTGGGCAACCAGGACGCCTACGCGATTGATCCCTTCAAACGATGGGATTTCCGCGCGAACTGGCGTTCGCCTGATGAGTCCTACAGCGTGTCGCTGTACGTGCAGAACCTCCTGGATCAGGCTGGTCTGCAGTTGTGGTCACCCCGGGAAGGTATTGGCGCCTGGGGCACAGTGGTTGAACCGCGAGAAGTTGGCCTGAACATTACCTATCGCATGTAATCAGGTCCTGTAGATCAAGCCCGTCCATGATGGGCTTGATGACTAATAAAACGCACCGCCCTGGCAACTGGCAGGCGGTGCGTTCTTTTTTGAATATGACTCAATCAGTCTCGCCCTCGCTACGGTCGCAGTCCTCGGGCAACCTCCCAGACAGGACTATCAATCGTTTACTCTGTGTGCTCTGCTTCTGCGGCATGGCCGCCTGTGGTGGTGGCAGCAGGAGCAATAATCCGCCTGCTAACCCCTTGGGCCCCGGAGACAGTGATAATGGGGACCGGCCTTCAACGCTCAGGTTCCGCGATGCAACCAGTGATCTCAGCCTCGACTATGTAATCGCCAACGAAGAGATAAGCGTACCGGAAATACTTCAGTTCAGTGGCGGTGTGACGCTTGACGACATCAATAATGACGGCGCACTGGAACTGTACGTCGCACACGGCAGGAACGAACGGGGCAGGTTGTTTACGTACAATGGCGAACAGTTCACTCAGCTTGATGACAATAACGGCATTGAACCATTTTATCTGGACCGGGCCGGGTATTTCATCGACCTCGACGCTGATGGCTGGAAGGATTTCGTTTCGGTCCAAATCGAAAGCGTGGAAGTGTTCATTAATGATCAGACCGGACATTTCATCGAGGCAACCAGCAACACCAACATCTTCCACGATCGTTCTACCTTTTCCCTCGCTGCTGCCGACTACGATGTGGATGGCGACGTAGACCTTTTCTTCGGGCATTGGGGCGCAAGCTGGCGCCTGGATGAAGCGCTGACCCAATACTTGTGGCAGAACGATGGCTCAGGTTTCTTCACCGATGTCACCGATAAGGTCGCCATCAGTGATGAGGAGTCATCACCGGGCACTGCACCGGAGAACTCGTTCACCCCCACGTTTGCCGATATCGACTCTGATGGTTTTCCAGACATGTTGCTGGTCAGCGATTTTTCCTACAGCCAGGTCCTGCGTAACAATGCCGGTCAGCACTTTACCGACGCTACCACCACTGTCATCTCTGACGAAAATGGGATGGGCAATGCCGTTGGCGACTACGATCGAGACGGCGACCTCGACTGGTTCGTCTCAAGCATTAACGATGGGGACGATAGTGACGAAGACGACACGGGTAATCGGCTGTATCGCAATGTCGATGGCCTTGGGAACTTCGAGGACGTCACCGATGAAGCCGGTGTACGCGATGGCTATTGGGGCTGGGGCATCTGCTTTGCCGATTTTGATAACGATGGTCATCTGGATCTCTTCCATACCAATGGTGTGGAAGACTATCACGAACGTTACATTGACGACCCATCGCGATTGTTTTGGTCCAATGGCGATGGGACTTTTACCGAGCAATCAGAGGCCGCAGGGATCCTGCATACCGGCCAGGGACGAGGTATCGCATGCGTCGATTTTAACAATGACGGTAAACTGGATATCTTCATTGCTAACAACGGTACGGGACCCACCGTCTACGAAAATGAATCAGACAATGCTAATCACTAT
>JAPOOX010000044.1 GCA_026713185.1 Gammaproteobacteria bacterium | reverse complement strand
CTTTCCGGGCAGGACATACTCCTCCTTGGTGAAAGAGGACAGGCAAAATCCCGTATTATCAGAAGCCTGGTTGCTCTGCTGGATGAGTACATTCCAGTACTACAAGGCGTGGAAATACCTGAAAACCCCTTGGCGCCTGTCAGCACCCAGGGCAAAAAACTTGTAGCTGAAAAAGGCGATGAAGCGCCTGTACACTGGTTACATCGGGATCAGCGATATGGTGAAAAGCTGGCCACGCCGGACATTACCATTGCAGACCTGATTGGTGAGGTGGACCCTATCAAGATCGCCGAAGGGAGGTATCTTGCCGATGAAGAAGCACTGCACTTCGGACTGGTACCCCATACAAACCGGGGTATCTTCGCCATCAATGAACTGCCTGACCTGGCCGAGCGAATTCAGGTAGGTCTGCTCAATGTGATGGAAGAACGGGACATTCAGATCAGAGGTCACAAGGTGCGGCTGGATTTGGATATCATCATTGTGGCAACGGCCAATCCGGAGGACTATACCAACAGGGGCAGGATAATAACGCCTCTCAAGGATCGCTATGGCTCACAAATCCGTACACACTACCCTCAGACCCTGTTGGATGAAGTAACCATCATGGAGCAGGAACAACGAAGAATGGACCTTGGAGAGTACAGACAACAGGTTCCTGACTTCATGACTGAAATCATTGCAGAAATTACCCGGCAGGCTCGCCATTCCGCAGACATCAATCAACGTTCCGGTGTCTCTGTCAGAGCATCTGTCGCCAACTATGAAACCCTGATGGCGAATGCACTGCGGCGGTCAATCGCTTTGGGGGAACAGGTCGTGACACCTCGAATTTCCGACCTGCCCTTCATCGTACCCTCTCTGCAGGGCAAGATAGAATTTGAGGCAATGGAAGACGGTCAGGAGGACAAGATCATGAATAATCTTTTCACAAATGCCATCAAAGCCGTCTTCCAACGGTTCACTGACCTGGAAGAAGTGGAATCCATTGCGCTGGAGTTTGCCGACGGCCTACATGTCACCACCGGCCAAGCTGTGTCGTCTGAGGATTACGCTTCAATCATCAGTCGTATAGAAGGTATGGATGAGATCGTCGGCCGAATGGCCGGTACAAACGATGCCGCCGTGCGTGCTTCAGTAGTGGAATTCATACTGGAAGGCCTGCATCTGAATCAGCTGCTCAACAAGGACCGGGTTGGAGAAAGCATTACATATAGCAATTAGAGAGGCTGTTGAGATGTCGAATAAGTTCACATCGCTGAACCGTTATTCACAATGGGACGGAACCCAGAAGCAGGTATTGCAGGCGAATGAAATCCTGGACTCACTCTCTGAAGATCTCATGGAGTTCGGAGATCTGCAGCAGGCAATGCGTTATCTGATGCAACGCGGCATGGATACAGACGATGGAAACTATATCCGTGGTTTGCGGGACATGGTGCGACAATTAAAAGACCAGAAAAGACAGCAACTCGAACGTTATGACATGTCGAGCGTCATGGACGATATCAGTCGCCAACTCAAAGAAATCCTTGACATGGAAAAAAAGACTATCCAGGAATGGATCGAACAGAAGGTGGCTGGCGAACAATCCAGAAAGTTCATGGACGATCTGTTCAGGGATATTGATGATAATCTCAAAGCCGAATCCGGCAATAATCATCCCGACCAACAGATTGAGTCAGAACAAACGCCTCGTGATGGTGGCCGGAAACCGGAAGACGATGAAAACTTTTCAGACCAGATCCTCAGCGACATAGGGCAACAGAATCAGGCGTTCATCGAAAGCTTACCCGATGATGCTGCAGGAAAAATCAGGGTGTTACAGCACTATGAATTTCTTAATCCCGATGCTCAGAAAAAATTTCTGAAACTCATCCAGCAACTTCGACAGGCCATGACCAAATCTTTTTTCAGGGATATTGAAAACATGGTCAATCAGATGTCTGAGGGCGATATCGACCGCATGAAGGACATGATCAGGGATCTCAACGAGATGCTGTTAAAGAAAATCGAAGGTGAAGATCCGGGATTCGATGAATTCATGGAAAAGCACGGTGAAATGTTCGGAGACAATCCACCGAAGTCACTGGATGAACTGCTGAAGCAAATGCAACAGCAAATGGAAGCTACCAGGTCCCTGTTTAACAGCATGTCACCAGATCAGCAGGAACAGCTGCAGAATTTGATGAACAGCAGATTTGACGATCCGGAGCTGGAACAGGAATTCATGAAACTCGCCCGGGAAATGGATTTTTTCAATGCTCAGGGAAAACGATATAACTTTTCGGGTGATGAGGAAATCGATCTCCAGGCTGCCATGGAACTCATGCGTGAAATGGCCGAACTGGACGCGCTGGAGCAACAGATGCAGCGCGCCCAGTACGATGGCAAGGTCGACTCGATAGACGGTGACAAGGTGGAGGAATTGCTGGGCGAAGAAGCCAGGGAAAATCTCGAAGAGTTGAAAAAAATGCTCGAAATTCTTGAACAGGCCGGATATGCCCGCAAAGACGAAAAAAACAAGTGGAAATTAACACCACGCGGCACCCGCACACTGGGACAGAGAGCCCTGGGAGAAATATACGCCCGCCTCAGGAAACAGAATCTGGGTAATCATGCGATTCCGGAAGAAGGCAGATTCGGAGAACGCATTGAAGATTCCAAACCCTATGAATTTGGCGATCCCTTCCACCTGCATATGCCAAGGACTATACGCAATGCGCTGGACCGGGAAGGTCCCGGGGCTCCAGTCAGGTTGGAGACAGGAGATTTTGAGGTATACCGGAACGAACTCATAACCCGGACTTCAACAGTTCTGATGGTAGATCTTTCCTGGTCAATGGCACTGCGCGGTTCTTTTCAGTCAGCCAAGAAAGTTGCCATGGCATTGCACAACCTGATTTCTGCGGCATATCCAAAAGACAGCCTCTATGTGCTTGGGTTTTCTGCCCTCGCCCACGAAATCAAGTCTCATGACCTGCCCTATCTCCAGTACGACGACTTTCTACTTGGGACCAACATGCAACACGCACTCATATTAGCCGAGAAGCTGCTTGCCAAACATCAGCAGGGAACCCGGCAGATCATCATGGTAACCGACGGTGAACCTACTGCGCACCTGGAGAACGGACGACCAGTATTTGCCTATCCACCTACACAGGCAACATTCAGAAAGACATTGAAAGCCATTCGCAGTTGCACTGCCAGGAATATCACCATCAACACTTTTATGCTCGACCAGAGCTATTATCTGAAGGCTTTTGTCGAGCAGATGACAAAAATCAATGGTGGTCGGGTGTTCTATACTGAACCCCACAAACTTGGTGAATACATACTTGTAGACTACGTTCAGAATAAGCGAAGACATCTGGGACGTCACTGATAAACTGCAGTATTGACACCACCGGCAAAAAGGGAAATTCCCGGACCAAAACAAAATAAATTCTTTGAGCTTGAACCTACGGAGCCAATCCATGACTGAACTCGTTTTTTACACCAACCCAATGTCCCGGGGCCGCATAGTCCGCTGGATGCTGGAAGAGACAGGTATCGAATACGCCACTGAGGTAATCGAATATGGGCCAGCCATGAAACAGGAACCCTTTATCAGCATTAATCCCATGGGAAAAGTTCCGGCCATCATGCATGGGGCATCAGTAGTCACGGAATGTGCTGCGATCTGTGCGTACCTTGCTGATGTATATCCCGCAGCAGGACTGGCGCCGGCGCCGGGAAACCGGGCGGACTATTATCGTTGGCTGTTCTTCGCTGCCGGTCCGGTGGAGTATGCAACAACCAATTTCAGCCTGGGTTTTAATACCACCACCGAACAGAGCAGGATGGCAGGTTATGGAACATATGATCAGATGCTCGATGTTCTTGAATATGCACTGACCGACCGTAAGTTTATTGCAGGAGACAGATTCTCAGCCGCTGATGTCTATATTGGCTCACACGTCGGCTGGGGGTTGCAATACGGGACGTTGCCGAAGCGCGATGCATTCACAGAATATTTTGCCGGGCTGTCTTTACGACCTGCCTGGCAGCGAGCTACAGACCTTGACGATGCTCTGATTAACAATCGATAGGAGCCTGTTCAAACTATCAGTCATTCCTCTATCGGTTCCGCACCCTGGTCTATAATCATCCTGCGAACCCTGGCGAGAATCACATCCAGTTCTGCTTCGTCAGTGCCTCGCATGACCAGATTGGTTCCATAGGCATCTTTCCTGAAGTAAGGGTAACTGCCAAGATCCACATTGGGATGGTCATTCTGGATTTCCAGCAAGTCCGCAGCCACCTGGGTCTCACCGAGATTAACACCGATGGTTCTCGATCTCACCGGTGCAGCCCCCCGGATGCGATCTTTGCCTAATGTGGAAACCATGGCCTGCATCACCATTGGAACACCAGCCATCACGAATACATTCTCCAACTGAAATCCTGGTGGGCCACCTGCAGGATTATCTATCAAACTGGCGCCCACCGGAATCCGCGCCATACGCAAGCGGGATGCCATGACTTCCGGCGGCGCTTCCCTTCTCTTGATGATATCGACTACATCCGGATGCATTTCTACCTTGGTATTGAATGCTCTGGCAATACAGTCAGTGGTGATGTCATCGTGGGTAGGGCCGATACCCCCGGTAGTAAATACATAATCGAATCTGGTACGGCATTCATTAACGGTGGAGATGATGGTTTCTTCAATGTCGGGGATGACTCTCGCCTCCACCATGCGGACACCCAGTTCGTTGAGTTCTTTGGCCAGGTAGGCAAGATTGGTATCCTGGGTTCTGCCGGACAGAATTTCGTTGCCTATGATGATCATACATCCAGTAACAATTTCGGCCATGATGATTTCCTTTGCTATCTCGAATGCAATCCAGTTTAACATTTACTCGCCACTAATATGGATTGCAGGTATTCGACCATGATATACATAACGGGATTCTGTTTTCCGGACAGATTTTCGCGCGGAGAGTTAATTCTCCGGGCTGCATAGAGAAAAACTTCAAATAGCAGCCGTGCAACAAGCATCAACTATAAAACTCAATGGGATTGCAGATGAGAACAGCGTCAAATGAACTGGACCATATTCATATCAGAGGCGCCAGGGAACATAACCTGAAATCTGTCGAAGTTAAAATCCCAAAACGCAAACTGGTAGTTCTGACCGGGGTATCAGGTTCCGGGAAGTCGAGTCTGGCGTTTGACACTACCGATTGCTGTTGCAGTTGTGCCTTGATGGGTATCAGGTTCCGGGAAAGGGAACACCTGAACAGGTTTCTCACTCACAGGCTTCCGATACTGGAAGATATCTCAGAGCTTTGCTGTGAACGACAATTCAACCCACAGGACTTCAGGACCTGCGAATGAATGAATATGATCCGGAACAGGTCAACATTCGACCAGCCGCAACCGTCATGCTGGTCGATGATCGTCCGGACCTGCAGGTTTTCATGATGGAACGCCACGTAAACACGGTATTTGCCGGCGGCATGTGGGTATTCCCGGGTGGCGCCGTAGATCAGGATGACGACACACGGTACATGCAGGCCATGAGTGTGCATCGTTCTGACCGGGAAGCCAGTGCGCTCATGGGCCTGGATTCGGGTGGCCTTGCATTCTACATTGCCGCTGTCAGGGAAGCATTTGAAGAGGCTGGTATCCTTCTGGCGCTCAACAGGGATAAACTGACCCGTCTTGACCTGTCGGACACCGGTAGCGCCCTTCGATTCCGCAAACATCGTGATGATGTCAACGACAGGAAACGAAACTTCCTGGACATTCTCCAGCAGGAAAACCTCATAGTTGATGCAGGCGCCATGCATTATGTCGCAAGGTGGATTACCCCCGTCGGTCCACCGAAAAGGTTTGACGCCAGATTTTTTGTGGTGCGTATGCCTGTCAATCAGATCCCGGTACACGATGACAGAGAATTGGTTCACTCTTGCTGGATGCCGCCAGGAGAGATCCTGGAGAAAGCCGAAAGTAAAGAAATGGTGCTGATGACACCGACTCTCAGAATGGTTAAAAACCTGGCGATGTTCGATTCTGCGGAAAAGGTAATCTCAGCCGCTGCGGCTAATCTTCCGGAACAGCGAGCCCGAGTGAATACTGATACCAACACCATCGTCTTGCCGGGAGAACCCGGATACGATACCGGTACCGTACTCCAGGAAAATGGCTGGGTCCGCCTGCGGCCACACTGAATACCGGGGATGGCTTCGAGCGCCAGAGTAGAAATGGGTCAGTACTTATTCCTTTAGAAAATAGAGCAGGCGCCACAAGGTTGCCGCAACCAGTGCGTGGTCAATTTCACCTGATACAAGTAAATCCGGAACCTGCTTCATGGGAATCAACTGTACTTCCGTATATTCGGTATCGGTATTTTGTACATCTCCTGTCAGGCGCACATCTGCGGCAACAAAGGTATGTAAAAGATTCGGGAAAATTGCGGGGTTGGGATTCAGAGTTCCCAGTGAAACCAGGTCATCCGCTGCAAAGCCGGTTTCTTCCAGACATTCCCGGGCGGCAGCCGCAATGGGGTCTTCCCCGGGGTCTACCAGACCACCTGGAATTTCCAGTGTTACTTTCTCCGAGCCGTGTCTGAATTGACGAATACAGACAACTTCGTTCGCCGCAGTAACAGGTACAACATTGACCCAATCTGCGGAGTTAATACGGTAGAACCGGTGTTCTTT
>JAPOOX010000202.1 GCA_026713185.1 Gammaproteobacteria bacterium | reverse complement strand
CGCCGGGAAATGCATACCGGGCGCTACAACTTCCTGCATCGCTCCTGGGGACCCCTCGAACCTTTCGATGACTCCATGCCCGAGATACTCAATGCCAACGGCGTTCATTCACACAAGGTGACCGATCATCACCACTACTGGGAAGACGGTGGCGCCACCTACCACCAACGCTACACAACTTTTGACCTGGTGCGTGGCCAGGAGGGCGACAAGTGGAAAGGTGATGTGGAAAAGCTGCGCGATCCCGATTACGGCAGTGACCGCTGGCCGGAAAGCCAGCGCTTACCCGGTATGAAACAGGACAACATTAATCGTGAATACATGGACCGGGCCGAGCGCCAGCCCCAGCACCGCACGTTCAGTCTGGGTCTGGAGTTCATCGAGCGTAATCATCAGGCAGACAACTGGTTTCTGCAGATCGAGACCTTCGACCCGCACGAGCCGTTCTTCACCCAGCAGGAATTCCAGGATATCTATCCTCACGAGTACGATGGTCCGGCGTTTGACTGGCCACCCTACCGGGAGGTTCGGGAGGACGATCAGACCATCGCCCACATCCGCTATATGTATGCCGCGCTCGTCACCTTCTGCGATCAGCAGCTTGGGCGGGTGCTCAATGCCTTTGACAAGTACGATCTGTGGCAGGACACGCTACTGCTGGTGAACACCGATCACGGTTTTCTCATGGGGGAACACGACTGGTGGGCAAAGGTCATGAATCCGTTTTTCCAGGAAGTGGCGCACATCCCCTTCTGGGTCTATGACCCGCGCATCCCGGACTGTGTCGGCAAAACACGTGATGCGCTGGCGCAGACGATCGACATTGCGCCAACCGTACTGGATTTTTTTGCTATAGAACGGCCGCAGGACATGCAGGGGCACACCCTGCGCCAGCGCATGCTAAGTGACGAACCGGTACGCGATGCATCCCTCTACGGTGTCATGGGGGGCCACGTGAATGTCACCGATGGGCAGTACACCTACATGCGGGCCAACGTCACCCCCGACAACACGCCGCTCCATGACTACACCCTGATGCCCGCCCATATGAAGAATCTGTTTTCGCCTCGCGAGCTGCAGCGCTGGGAGAAAGTCGAGGGATTCGGGTTCATGAAAGGCTGCCAGGTCATGAAGATTCCAACCAGAACGCCGCCCAGGATGACCTCCAAGGACAACCCAGTCGGCAGGGGACGATTGTCGACACTGCTGTTCGATGTACAGAACGATCCGGGCCAGACCAATCCTGTTACCGACGAGAATATAGAGGCGCACATGATCACGCTGATGTTGCGTGAGATGGCGCGCAACGAGTGCCCAGCCGAACAGTACGAGCGCCTCGGTCTGCCGGAACCAGTGCGCAAGGGCTCCGGAAACGGCGATGACATGATCGAGTTGCCGTCCGAGGCGGCTATCCGTGCCACCTGTGTGCTGAACTCACCCGCTGGCCAGGAAGCGGCTAACGATGGTGGCGCAGGCTATCCAAAGTTGCCGTTCCATCCTCGTCAAAAATTCCCCGACAATCTTCGCCTGCGTCCGGGCTATGTCTTCAGCCAGACCGAGAATGTCCCGAGAGACACCTCCCGGCAGGAGGACCATGAAAATTCGAAATCGACGGCCAGGACACTCTGAAACTGGCGCAGTGGGCCTGTCCGGTTCATCGCGTCAATCGAAGACCCTGACGTTATCCAGAAGATCCTGAAGGATTTGGGTCTGAATCAGCCGGGTGACCCACAGAACCGTTCACCGCCAGCAGATCTGACTGACCATCCAACGACACTATTTTGAATTCTAGAGTATCGAATACGCTCCGGTGTCCGTCGCATTCGGCCGGAGTCTGAATTCGATGGCCAAATCACCGAAAGTTGAGTCATCCGTCACAAGTCCAGATCAGCCGAAGGGGACTGCAGGCAACCCACGGAATCTATGATACATTTCCTAGAGTAGGAAACTAGACAGCAGTCCCATTTTGGGACTAAAATTTCCCGGTGAGACTCATTGCCCTGTCAACACTCAAAGCTTTCTGGGAAGAAAATCCTCGATACCTGGATGCGAAAGATCCTTCGTTAGCCTGGTACCGACATACACTGAAAGCCGATTGGGCAGCCCCCATTGAGGTGAAGCGGGATTTCGGCAATGCAAGCATTCTTAAATACGGACGGGCAGTGTTCAACATTGCAGGTAACAAGTACCGGTTGGTGGTGTGGATCAACTATGACTACAGAGTGGTCTATTTCCGTTTTATTGGCACCCACAAGCAGTACGACGAAATTGATGCGCAAACTATTTAGCAAGAGACTCGAACCATGGATATCAAACCGATTAGAACCATAGCAGACTATCGAGCAGTTCTACGTGAAATTGAATCACTGATGGATGCTGAACTCGATTCCCCAGAGGGTGAACGACTGGATGTCCTCACTACGCTTGTTGAAGCCTACGAAGCCAAGCGCTATCCCATGGAATTACCGGACCCGGTCGAAGCTATCAAATTTGAGATGGAACGACGCGGCCTGACTGTCAAGGATCTTGAACCGATGATAGGAAAAAGTAATCGTGTGTATGAAATACTGAATCACAAGCGCTCTCTCACTCTGAAGATGATCTGGAAGTTACATGAAGAACTGGGTATTCCCGCAGAATCTCTGATTAAGCCTCCTCAAGCAAAAGCGAGCTGATCATTAAGGAGGAGATTTTTCGTACCCGTGCCGTGCCCAACCACAAAAATGGACCTGACCCCTTTTTTCAGACCCCTTTTTTCACGGTGTGGGATATCAACGGGCCTGTCGAGTCTTCGAACGTTGCTAGCTTGCCACCCTGCAGGTCAGTGAATGACCCGCAGCCTTACTCCGCTCATTTAACGTTTGAACGACAACATCAGCCTCTGACGCATCAACCAATATGCAGAAAAGGCAGAAAAGGGGTCAGGTCCATTTATCCCCTTTGTCGGTCGTCCCTTTGGTTTCAATCCAACTGACCTGCCCCCATTTACCCTCCTCCGACCCATCACCTGGCATAGCGGTGGCGGTGGCGATTCCGGTTTGTTATGGTTCGTGATGCGTACGTCGTCACGTTGTAGTCGCCAGTACAGAGAGAACCACATGAGCCAGAAGAAGCGTTGCGTTGTCGTCATGTACGACACACTGTGTCGTCATTTTATGCCAACCTACGGCAATGAGTGGATCAAAGCACCCAACTTTCAGCGGTTGGCGGCGCGCAGCATCCAGTTCAATAATTTCTATGTTGGCTCCATGCCGTGTATGCCGGCACGCCGGGAAATGCATACCGGGCGCTACAACTTCCTGCATCGCTCCTGGGGACCCCTCGAACCTTTCGATGACTCCATGCCCGAGATACTCAATGCCAACGGCGTTCATTCACACAAGGTGACCGATCATCACCACTACTGG
>JAPOOX010000194.1 GCA_026713185.1 Gammaproteobacteria bacterium | reverse complement strand
GGTGTCTGTTTTACCCAGGTCGTGCAGCACGGCAGTATCCCGGAAAATAATTATCAGGAGACCTTTCAACGATTGGTGTATCAGTCACTGGTATGAATCTAAACTATTTGCTGACAATCTGCCGTAATATTCCTGGAATTTTACGGGCAGAATTACACTGTTGAATGACTATAAAACCGGGATTGAATGGAGATTACCAGGCTCGTATGGTACAAAGGTGCTTTCATCTCAAGGGGAAAATGCATGGTACACGATATTGTTATTCGTGGTGGTGACATAACAGACGGGACAGGTGCGGAACCGGTCCATGGTGATCTTGCCATCGATGATGGTTTGATTACAGCAGTCGGGGAAGTAAGCGGAAAAGGACAACAGGAGATTGATGCCCGGGGCCATATTGTAAGCCCCGGCTTCATTGACCTGCACACTCATCTTGATGCACAGATCGGCTGGGATCCTGCAATGACCCCGGTTAGCTGGCATGGCATCAGCACAGCATTGATGGGTAACTGTGGTGTCACTTTTGCTCCCTGCAAACCATCTGACCGGGAATTACTCGCCGGCATGATGGAAACGGTCGAGGATATTCCCAAAAACGCTATCCTGACCGGTCTTCCGTGGAGCTGGGAAGGTTATGGTGGTTATCTGGATGCTATCGAAGAATTAAAACCATCATTGAATGTCGTCGGTATGGTTGGCCACTGTGCTGTCCGGTTTTATGTGATGGGTGAACGCGGGGTAGAAGAAGCTGCCTCTGAAGATGAATTGAAGCAAATGGCACAAGTCGTCGGTCAATCGATCGACGAGGGTGCAGCAGGTTTTTCAACCAATCGATATCCACAGCACAAATTGCCGGATGGGCGTTCAATACCCGGTACCTATGCCGACCCCAGAGAATTGGAAATCATAGGTAAGGAAGTCGGCGCCCGAAACGCAATAATGCAGGCCGTTGGCGCCGATGCCAATGTTCTGCACAGGATGGCCGATGCAACCAAAGGCAGGATACTGTTCAGTTACGGTGGCGCCAATGAACCGGGATCCGGAAAGTTACAGTCTGACAACCTCGACAAGATTTGCGAAGGACGTGACATTACCGCAATTACACAGGTACGGGGATCCGGTTATACAATTGGATTGCAATCCAACATCCCAATCATGGGAGAAACCTGGGACAAACTGAGACAGATGTCGTTTGCGGATCGTCTGAAGGCTGTCAATACCGCAGAAATCTACGAAAAGCTGGTTGCAGAAGGGACACAAGAAGGTGCTTTCCGCCTTCCCGTAAACCGTGTTTACTACATGGGTTCCGGTGAAGTCCCTGACTACGCTGTTGATAACGACCAGCATTTGCAAGCTGTTTCCAGGGCAGCCGGGGAGCACTACGTTGAAACCTTCCTTCGCCTGTCGAAAGAAAGTAACGGCCGGGGTCTGTGGAACTTCCGATTGTTCAACATGAGTCTTGATGAACTGGCTGATCTGTTCCAGAACAAGAACATCTTCCCAAGCCTTGGCGATGCCGGCGCACACGTGTCACAGATCATGGATGCCGGCTGGTGCAGTTTCGTATTGTCTTACTGGATGCGAGAACGCAAGCTTTACACCTTGGGTGAAGGTATTCGCCGTTTGACTTCCGGTCCTGCACGGGTTCTGGGTCTGTCAGACCGGGGAACGCTGGCAGTTGGCAAACGCGCTGACATTAACGTTTTCGACTTTGAAAAAGTCAGCGAATTACAACCGGTTCTGGTACACGATTTTCCAGGAGGCGCACCTCGTTACATCCAGAAAGCACAGGGATATAAGGCTACGGTCATCAATGGAGAGATCAACCTCCTGGATGACGAACTCACGGGTGCTCGTGCCGGTATGGTTCTGCGTCATCGTCACAACTGAAGAACAGCCGTTCAATATCCGCTCGAACCGCCTTTGTCTTTTTTATCCATACCTGCAACAGCGCGTTCCCTGGGTGCACTGTCATAGGCGCCGCGGAAATCACGAAACGGTCCGTCTCGCCATTCAAGTGCAGCCTTGAGTCCTTCATCCCGCATTCGCCGTCCCCACTCGGCAGCCGCTGGACGGGCCGTAGACAACGCCTGGATTTCGGTACCCGAATGCAGCCCCTGACGAATTCCCATGGTTTCATACTGGCGATTCACCGAGCGTTTCGAATACATCAGCATTTCATTGTCAATATGAGCCATGCGTCGAGCAAATTTCTCCGTAAAATCACCGAGTTCCTCTTTGGGCACTGCATAGTTTGCCCAACCCAGATCAACCATATTGGTGCCAGAAAATGAATCTCCCACATAGGCAAATTCACGAGCCTTCGCCGGTGACAAGTGCCATGGTGTCCAAATCATATCCATCGTGGTCATCGCACGTACTGGCGGATATCCGATTTGGGCATCCTCGGCCACAATCCTGAAATCACAACTGGTTGCAAGTTCAGTTCCTCCGGCCAGACAATGCCCCTGGATCTGAGCCACAACGGGTTTCGCCAATTCCCAGATAATCCAGTTGGTCATCACCACATGCCGAGCCCACTGATTTACCCCGGGATGCATGGACCCGGTGTCCGGTAATCTGGAGCGTGAACTGACGAATTTGTCGTCATCGGCAGACCGTGCCGGAGACAAATCATAACCGGCTGAAAAAGAACGTCCGTTGGCGCGCAGAATAATGACACCCACTTCTTTGTCGTGTTCAGCTTCCCGCATGGCATCCATGACTTCCGCCCGCAGGTTGTTGGATAGTGCATTCAGCTTTTCTGGTCGATTGAGTGTAATAAAGGCCAGACGCCCGTCTGTTTCATATAGAATGTCGTTATATTCTTCCAAGTTAAATTCCTAAAGTGTTTTCAATAGTCCAGAGGTAAAAATCCTTTAATTCCACCACTAAGTCAAACACAAATAGTATGAACACGGATGTCATTGCGGTATTATCATGATTCGAGCGACCTTAATAGGTGTAAAACCCATTTGATGTTTCGCCTGGTTTACTTTCTGGCAGTGATCCTGCTTTGCCCAAGTACACTCTATGCGGCAAAGTCTTCCCCTCCCCGCGATATGGAACCTCTTGAATATACCGTCCGTTCCGGCGACACGCTCTCGGAAATCGCCATTAGATTTGATGTTGGACTTAGGTTTTTAAAACGGCTCAATAATCTGAAAAGTGACACGATCCAGCCTGGACAAAAACTCCGACTGCGTCCAACATCACAGGAAGAAGCCGTTCATGTGATTCAGGCAGGCGATACGCTCTCATCCATCGCTTTACACTATCGCGTCACTGTCAATGATATACGCCGCATCAACGGTATCAAAGGAGATCGGATATATATCGGGCAGAAGCTCCGGCTGAGAGAGGCCAATAGTGCCGTTCATATTGTCGAACGTGGAGACGCACTTTGGGAAATCTCCCGGGCATACGGCATCAGCGTCAACCAACTCAAGGAACTTAATGGACTCAGCTCGGACCGAATCTACCCGGGCCAGGAACTCAAACTCAGCGATACCCCATCCGGCCGTCAGGCTACTTATACCGTGCAGGCGGGCGACTCCCTCGGGCAGATAGCACGTCTGCACCAGATGAGTCTTGCTGAAATCATCCGCATCAACGAGTTAAAGAAGACCATTATTCATCCTGGAGACTTACTCAAGGTACGGCCCATGCGCTGGTTGGAACTCTCCGAAATAAACTGGGCTGCACTCCAGGTCAACCACGCACCCAAAATCAATCTTGGAAACGGTCCTTACTATTACTCCCGTCCCCGCACGGCGGATCAGTTGAGCAAGACCTATTATGAAGACCATCCGAGATCGCCTCGCGAGACCTATCGACAGGCTTCACTCCTGTGGCAGGACTTTGAACGCAAAGTCGATACTATGGGACAGGTAAGCAACCAGTTGGATGGCTGGCACATCGTCATTGATCCTGGCCACGGTGGACTCGACCCGGGTGCTCTTGTCTCAACTGTCGACGGCAATGGCAACAGGATCTATGTCGTTGAAGACGAATATGTCTTCGATATAGCGATGCGGATTTATGTGCTGTTGCGTCTGCACGGGGCTCAGGCCACCCTGACCCTGATCAGCCCCAATCATCTGATCCGGCAAAATCTGCCGCCGAGTATGACCTTTGTAAACGAAAAAAATGAAGTCTATAACTCGGAATCCCACAACCGGAGTAACAGACGTAGCGACTGGCCACGCGGCAGAAATCTCAAAACGCGTGTAACCATCGCCCAAAAGGCATTTAAAAACACTTCTCGAGGCAAACGGGTCTTCGTTTCCATTCATGCCGATATCGACCCAAAGTCACCGGAAGCACCGCTGGTTCTTTACTATGAAGGACGGATGGGTATTGACAGGACCTCACGTCAATTTGCCCGCGAGCTGCTTCCCGCTCTGGGGGCAGGCGCCCGTGTCCGTGGTCAGGGACTTGGCGTTCTGCGCAACAACCCGGCGGATTTTAAGGTCCTGATCGAACTGCGCAATATGGCCTACCGTGACCACATTTGGGCACTGCGTTTTGAGGATCTGCGACAGCGGGACGCCGAAAAAGTGCTCCGTGGACTTCTGGACTTTGCTAAACGCGGCAAGAGCTGAGTATTCTTTACATGATTTTATCCCGAAATAGCGGATTGTCATCAGACGAGAGACTTACAGGAAGTTAAATAATGAGAATTGTTTCCCTGTTGCCGAGTGCTACCGAAATTGTTTGCTCTTTGGGGCTTGTTGATCAGCTCGCTAAAGCACTGATCAACTCTGCATCCTTACTGACACGCCATAATCGAATACACAGCAGACATGCGGCAATCCCCAGACCTGTACTCAGGCCAATCCAGAAGCCAAAAACACCCATGGTCTCGCCCAGCCAGCCAAACCCCAGCAGGGAACCAAGCGGTAATCCTAC
This sequence comes from Gammaproteobacteria bacterium, assembly GCA_026713185.1. Lineage (GTDB taxonomy): Bacteria > Pseudomonadota > Gammaproteobacteria > Pseudomonadales > Azotimanducaceae > UBA7455. The sequence goes on along the minus strand of JAPOOX010000194.1, from coordinate 1,449 downwards.
CACCCAGTAACTGAATAACGCGATTGACAACGGCCAACGTGTATCTTTATAACCTCGCAAACATCCCATGACCGTCGCCTGGGTCGCATCAAACACCAGAAAAAACACAACAAATAACAATAGTGTATATGCCAGGTCATGAACCCCCTGATCTGTGGTAAAGATTGCTACCATGGCATCTCGAAACAAGAGAATACCAATGGCAGCAACTACGCCAAAACACATCGTGCTTGCGATGGCTATTGCAGCGGTGGTTCTCGCCTGCAAAATCTCAGCGGCGCCGACGCGGAATCCAATCCGAATCGTTGCCGCCATACCAAGCGCAAGTGGTAAGTGGAACGTAATGCTACTGATTGACATTGCAATGTGGTGCGCCGCAACCACTTCGGCGCCAAACTGGCCAAGCAGCAGCAACGTCAGAGAAAATAGACCAACCTCGGCAAACAAAGTCATTCCTATGGGTAAACCAACAATGGCAAGTGGTTTTATGCGATGCCAGTCAGGCCAGGAAAATTGCATCATCCAACGGGTGTAATGGAATCGCTTACGAGTGACCACCACCAGAATCAGCAAGAGTTGCGTCCACATAGTAATGGCATGTGCGACACCACATCCAACACCCCCGAGTTCCGGCAGACCGAAGTATCCGTAAATCAGGATGTAATTAAGTGGAATCTTGCAGAGCAGTGCAGCCACCGCGATGTATAGAGCAGGTCGTGTAAAGCCAGTGCCATCAGATAAATACCGGAAACAGTAAAAGCAAATCAGTGCCGGGACTCCACAGGCAATCATCTTTAAAAACTGCACTGATATGGCTGCGGCAGCCGGGTCAACTCTCATGAATCCATACAGTGGGGCAATGTTGAACAACAACAGTGAAGCGACCAAACCACCCACTATTGCCATCCATAAGCCCTGGCGGATTATCTCGCCGATTTCTGCATATTTTCTGGCGCCGTCAAGTTGCGCGACGGCAGGGGTCACAGCCAGACCTATTCCCATCATCAGCAATATCACTGGCCACATGACACTGGTACCCAGCGCAACGCCAGCAAGATCAACGGAGTTATAGCGCCCAACCATAATGACATCAGTCAGACTCATACCCAGTTGCGCCATCTGGGCGCCCATTAGTGGAAACGCCAGATTCAGCAAACGGCGTGCTTCAGTTCTTAATTTGTAATTATTTCCCGGTGAATTCACTTGGTAACTGTTATGAGAATATGCCTGGGCATCATTTGCCTGGTCGTTGCGTGGATTTCCGATGCATTCCATCCACAGTGGCAAAAGACCCTGTCGGGAGGTTTGGAGGCATTTGCGCAGTCTGTTAGGGCTTGATTCTACTGGTCTCCAGAGCAGGGTCAGATCTCTTTACCCCACAAAAAAACGAAAGAATGCGGGCTGGCGGGCGGCCAAATTGTCAATTCCCGGATTTTCACCCCAGGCTGC
>JAPOOX010000166.1 GCA_026713185.1 Gammaproteobacteria bacterium | reverse complement strand
CCTTTCAAGGGAAGAACGATTTACATCGGACCCGTGTGATACCGGTAGCTGAAATGCCTCAGTAAAGACTCTATGCGGAAGACGACCCTGGTAGGGAGTGAGCAGCGAGAGTTCAGCTTCAGTGGGCAGCCCGCTCGCGGCAAAAGACGAGTTGGCGAAGTAACTCAGCGCACGCGACTGTGATCCGTATTGAAATACCCGGTTCTGCCACTCAAAATCCAGCGCCAGAGTCAGCGCTTCACGGACCCGAATATCCTGCATTCTTTCACGATCGAGATTCAGCACGATGGCCGTGGCAAAGCCAATGAATTTTTGCAGCGACCGCGTTTCCATCATGAGTGACCCCGCTTCCAGTGCAGGGATATCGTAAGACGAATTCCAATGCCGGATGTCGGTTTCGAAGTAGATATCGAACAGACCCTTGCGAAAAGCCTCTCTGGCTACTGTCGCATCGCGATAAACGTCGTAGTGGATTACGTCGAAATTGTACCGTCCGCGGTTGACCGGGATATCCCTTCCCCAGTAATTTTCAACGCGTTTGTAGCGGACAAAGTCGCGATCGAAATCGGCCACGCGATAGGGTCCACTACCCACCGGTGGTACCAGCGTGGTGGCACTGGAGTCCTTGCCTGCGTAATAATGCGCCGGCCGGATGGGAAACCAGGTCAGCGCAACCAGGTTCGAATTGGTGAACACATCACGATGGTGAACGACCATCTCTTTGGCATTGACTATCTTCAGAGATTCGATCCAGGACTCCAGGTAGACTTTTCCGAAAACACGCTTGAGCAGTTCGTCATAGGAAAACTTCACGTCGTTTGTCGTCACGGGTACGCCATCATGCCAGCGCGCCTTCTCGTGTAACCGGATGAAGAGGGACCTGTGGTCGGTGGAGAGCGCAATACCATCGGCGAGCTGGCCGTAAAGACCTGATAATTCGTCCGCCGATCTGATCATCAGACGATCGACAGTCCTCCCGATACCCTGTGCACTCGGTACACCCGTCCCGGGTACACCCGAGAAGTTTCGAATGTTGTTGGTTGTCGAGAGTATCAATTCGCCCCCCTTCCGGGCGTCAGGATCGGCGTATTCGAAGTGGTTGAAGTCCGTGGGATACTTCAATTCATGCAGCAATGAGATACCGTGCTGATAGGCTGGCTGTTCCGCAACCGAGACCAGCGCCTGTAGCAGCAGAATCGCGCCAATCCCGCATTGCTTTCCAATCTGTCCCATCATCATCGGTTTCCCACGCAGAATTTCACCTGGCTTCTCTTATCAAACATGACGAAGAAAATCCAGGTATGCCGGCCTGTTTGCTCCGCGACAGCGGCAGGACGAGTTTTTGGCCCGCTGAAGGCTCTTGTTGCTCATTGAACATTGTACGGTATGTTTACAGTACGATTGACGCAGTGCACGTCCAAATCTTCACTTCGAAATGAGGTTCAGATTGGCGTAATCATATATGCAACGGGTGAACCGAACAGATACTTAGATCCAGGTGATGAACAGTTGGCGGCCAACGTCTACAACAACAGATACTAATGGACATTGACAACTAAAATATGAAAATTTCTACCATTAACAGCCTCCATTGTGATGCTGGCTGGCGCAATTTCTCGTTTCTGAAAATTACCACGGACGACGGTATCGTTGGCTACAGTGAATACAACCAGTCCTACGGCAGTATGGGTGTGTCCGACGTCATTGATCAGCTGGCGCCAATTATCATCGGATCAAATCCACTCGAGCATGACGTGATTTTCGCGAGGCTTTATGCCACCACACGCCAGGCGCCCGGAGGGATCAACTCCCAGGCTATCGCAGCGATCGAAAACGCTCTGCTGGATATCAAGGGGAAGGCTCTCGGCGTGCCTGTTTATCAGCTTCTTGGTGGCGCCATGCGAGAGCGGCTGCGTCTCTACTGGAGCCATTGTGGAACTTACCGGATGCATGAATCGACAGCTGGTTACCTGGGCAAAAAGCCTATGACGTCACTCGACGATGTGCGCGCACTGGGTGAGGAAGTGAAGACCCGCGGTTTTACTGGATTGAAGTGCAATATGTATGTGTTTGATGAGCAGAGCTATACACACGGATGGCGTCGATCATTCCCGGACCGGAATGCAGAAAGACCGCTGATCCGTTCCGTCTACAACCAGATCGAGGCGTTTAAAGAGGGCACAGGTGGTGATGTCGACATACTTCTGGACCTCAATTTCAACTTCAATACGGAAGGCTACATCAGGATGATCCGCGCGTTAACCCCACTGGAACTGTTCTGGTGTGAACTCGACATCTACAATCCGGAAGCACTTGCTTATATCCGCAATCGCACCAGTACACCGATTGCCTCCTGCGAGTCATTGTACGGTATTCGCGACTTCCGGCTGTACTTCCAGAAGCAGGCCATGGACGTGGCAATCATCGACGTTCCCTGGAACGGGATCTGGCAGTCCTACAAGATTGCAGCTATCGCCGATGCACACGAAGTAAATGTAGCGCCGCACAACTTTTACGGCCATCTCTCCACCATGATGAGCGCTCACTTTTGTGCGGCATTACCGAACTTCCGCATCATGGAAATCGACATCGACGACGTCCCGTGGAAAGACGATCTGGTCACCTGCCCGCCGGAAATCGTCGATGGCCACCTGATAATGCCGGATCGACCGGGCTGGGGATGTGATATAGACGAGGATGCCGTGAGAGCTCATCCGCCCAAATAGCCGGGAGTTCAAAAGGGGTCAGGTCCATTTTTCTCGACCCCTTTTTCTCAAGGTCGTACATTTTTCGCTGCTTCCAGGCACCCGAAATTCGTACCCAGACGGCGATCCGCGAAACGCAACGCCCTTACGACTTCGGGCGCGACTGGTGTACCTGTCTGGTTTAGATCAGTATCCAGCTCAAAGCTGAGAAAGCCTCCGCGCGGTCCAGGACCGTAAGTCAAAACCGCGTGCGTTTTCTGATTGGAAGGCGCCTCCTGGTATTCACCGTTTTCATGCACCAGGTTGAAGCCAGCGTTTTCGCTGAACTGTGTGCTGGTTGTCGCCCAGCCGCCACCTGCACGATATGTATCGGCGCTTGCTAATACAATGCGCTCGAACAGCGATGGACGATAATCCAGTGGCTCACCTTCGGTAACCGCCCAGCACAGAGGTGTCAACGGGAAGTCGCCCAAGCCCTTCGCCAGGGTTTTGATGCCGCCTCCGATACGCGGGTTGAGTTCGGTGGGCAGAAAACCCTCTTCGGCCAGCACACCGTCCACAGTGAACGCACCGCGGTATCCAACCCGTTCGCGCAAGGCAGCGCCGACTCGCCGTGCAATGAGTCGCATAACTTCACGATCCTCCTGGCGCGGGTCGAACCAGTTCGAGCAACCCGCATAGATGAAACGGTCACTGTTGCTTTGTCGTAAAACCACCATTTCCACGGGCCGGAAGACAGCGACGAAATCCGGGAATACGACCCCGTGGATACTCACCGGGATGCCTTCAAGGAATGGCATGACACGAACGCGGTGAGCGAAATTCCTGAAAAACCTGATGGCCGCACTGCCATCGTCCCCGGCTCGCACCCAGCGCAATCCAACGCCACCGCCATTGATACCCTTGCGCGTATCTGCTGCCCATACCGTACCCATACCGCGATCCATAGCCGTCACTGCTGAAGTCAAAGCAGCACGTTCGACTGGTACAATTCGTGACGGTGCACGAATTACACCTGTATTGTCCCAGAATTCGTCGATGGCAATTTTGTCTTCGAGCTGAGTCCAGGACAGCTCTCTGGAAGCGTATTTGCGTCTTCCTGCAATGGTTGCAATCTCACTTAGCATGATGCTGCAAAGCCAGCGCGCCTCTCCTTCGGGGTCCCAAGCCTCCACTGCGGCCTGTACCTCTGGTGTCAAGTGTTGCAACGCAGCCTCGGATTGATGATGCTGATCGAGGATGTCAACACCGCGAATATCGAGCACATGCAGTTCGGCTTCGGCTGGAGTGGGTATTCGACCGGTGCCTTCACTATCGGCAAGCAGAAAAGGTCGCGCAGCGCCGAGACCAGCAAGCCCCCGTGACTGATTGCCGAGACCCACCGCCACTTCTCCGGCAAGCAGGAACTTCCTACCTGCGAATACGGGACGAAGCAGCGCTTTATAGTAGTCCTGCGCTTTCTTGAGCGATACCGGGGCCGACTGTGTATCAGGCCGGGTATGTATGTTATTCATGGCAAAGTCCTTTTTGTTACATACATCATACTGCAATGTATCCCATTAAAGGGGTCATAAAAAAGGGGTCACATAAAAAAAGTTAAAAAAGGGGTCAGGTCCATTATCATAGGGAGAATGAAGAAAAATGGACCTGACCCCTTTTTCATTATTAGAATTCTCAATCACCCAACATTCAGTAACAAAGGAATTTTAAGGAATGAATAAAAAGCAATCGAGTTTCATATGCGCGCTCGTGCTTGGTTGCATGGCATCGCCGGGTACGGCTTCAGGCGAGGCAGATACGATAGAGGAGATTGTCGTCACCGGGTCGAGAATCGCCAGAGACGAGTTTTCGTCCACCGCGCCGATCTCGGTATTTAATGATCAGGAACTCATCAATTCTGGTCTCGTTTCGGTCGATGAGTTCCTCAAGGAAGTTCCTTCGTTCACCGGTTATCAGTATGGTGTCACCACCAACAACGGAAACATCGGTTTGAAGGCGGTCAGCTTGCGCGGTCTCGGTACCAAACGCACCCTGGTACTGATCAATGGCCGCCGTCAGGTGGGCAGCTTTATCGGCGGCAGCAGTGACGTTGGCGCCGTGGATTTGAACACAATCCCGCATGCCATGATCGAACGGGTTGAAGTGCTGAAAGATGGCGCTTCAACAATCTATGGATCCGACGCCCTGTCCGGTGTGGTCAACATCATCCTCAAACAGGACTTTGATGGGATTGAATTTCGCGGCAGCTACGGCGCCGGAGCGGAAAACTGGGACGCCAGGAACCTTGGTTTTTCAGTTACATTGGGGGTAACCAATTCGCGTAGCCGCGTGGTCATCGGCGCAGAGTATTCCAAACAGGAGGAACTGCTCCAGGCTGAACGGGAATGGGCCTTTTTCGACGTTCATCCCATACTTGTCGATGGAGTATTTGTGCCCAGACCTGGAGGCTCCAGTAACAGCCGTCGCATTCGTTCGACGGAGTTTGATGCCGCCGGAAACGCGGCCCTGACGGCAGCGGGTTTCAGCCATGGCCAGCAGTTCATCCTGGATTCAGGAACAAGCCAGCCGAGACCGTTTGCAGCCGGTGATATCTACAACTACGCACCAGTCAATGCACTGATTACGCCCAATGAAAGACGCCAGATTTCCGGCACAGGCTCGTTTGATATCGCGGCTAACTTAACGGTCTTTGTCGAAGCCTTTTACACCCGGCGCTCCTCACATCAGCGCCTGGCGCCAGATGCATCCTTCGCCGTCACCCCAAACATCAGTACGCCCAACAATGGCGTTCAGTGGAATGATTTCGTGCCGGCCGCCAATCCGGGCAACCCGTTCGGCGACAATCCTGCCAATCCATATGGCATAACGGGCCAAGACGTGCGCATCAACCGGCGTTTTGAAGAAAGCGGTGGGCGTCTGTTCGGTCAGACTGTTGATACATATCGCATTGTGGTCGGGTTCGAAGGCACTATCGGCGATAGTCTGTCCTGGGAAATAGCCTATACCTGGGCTGACAATGAGGATACGGAAGAGGTTCTGAACTATGGTCGCTTCGACCGCTGGGCCATCATGGTCGATCCAACCGCTTGCGGAGCTGTTCAGGACTGTGTAACGGCCACCGGCGGGGGTGGGTATCTGGATCCCTTTCGCGAATTTGGTACGATTCCGTTGTCGGTATTCGACTACCTGACCGCCGACTCTTTGAAGAATTTGCGCCTGAACGATATGGAAGTCTGGGGTGTCAATTTGAGTGGTGACCTGAGCAGTAAAGTGGACCTGGGCGGCGGCCCTATCGCATGGTCTGCCGGGTATGAGCGCCGTGAAGAAAGCGCCCGGTACGTGCCTGATGAGTTTGTGTCCGAAGGTCTGACCACCAGCGGGTCAGCTTCGCCACTGGAAGGAGGATTCAGGGTAGATGAGTTATTTGGTGAGGCGTACATGCCGTTTCATGACAGCTTTTCAGTGGATGCTTCAGTGCGTTATTCCGATTACAACACGGTGGGTGATACAACCAACTTCCGTATTGGCGCCAACTTCTCTCCGATAAGTGGGTTGGATTTGCGTGCTACCTGGTCAACGGGCTTTCGGTCGCCTAACGTGGTGGAACTTTTTGGTGGTGACCAGACGAGTTTCCCCATAGTAGAAGATCCTTGCGAATTTTATGACCGGCGCCCTGACCCTACCGGCGATTTGGCCCGAAATTGTTTGACTGCAGGTTTTGCTCCCGGTTTCGAGTGGGGTTTTCAATACCAGGCGCTTTACACGGCCACAGCGCCACCGGTGGGAACCTTGAAACCGGAAGAGTCCACATCTTACTCTTTAGGAGCGGTATGGGTGCCCCAGTTTTTTCAGGGTATGGCGTTGAGTGCCGATTACTGGAATATCGAGGTTGACGGGTATCTGGATGTTCCGCCCTACAACAGCCTGATGCACAACTGCATGTATTCTTCGAATCAGGCCGCTGAGCCGGCTTGCAGATTCTTCGCTGGTGGAACTGGTCACGTAGCCGGTGTGCCGGATGATGCAGTCTCTCCGCTGGCTAATCTGGGCCTGGTGCAGACCGATGGTATCGATTTTAACCTGAGTTACGACCGCAGTTTGAACTTCTGGCTTTTTGAAAGCTTCAACATTACGCTCGCCTCGACATTATTGATAAATTACGATGAAACTTTTCCGGCCACGGGCAACAAAGACCGGGCGGGTTTTATCCAGGGATTCCAAGCATATCCAGAATACAAGACAACCACGAACATGACAGTCAAGGCGCGGAACTGGTCCGTGAGTTGGAGCACACGCTACATCAGCGCTATGGACGATTTCCTGCGCCCGGCCAATCTGACTGACGATGCCAAAGCCGAGTCCATCTGGTACCAGGACATCTACATCAACTACGATATTGGAGAGATGATCACGATTACCGTGGGCCTGGATAATATATTCGACGAAGAGCCGCCTTTATACCATTCCGCGTTTAATGCGGATACGGAACCTGGAACCTACGACACTATTGGTCGCAGGGTGTTTACAAACTTCACTCTTCGCTTCTAACCCCGCCTGGCAAAAAGGGGTCAGAAAAAAGAGTCAGGTCCATTATCATAAGGAGAATGAAGAAAAATGGACCTGACCTCTTTTTCCGTGCCCCCTTTTTCGCCCCCTTTTCGCCAGCGTGGTCGCCCTCATGGACAGCATTGGAGGCAAGTCAATCAATTTCACGCCAGTCGTTATCTATAACCTTTCTTGAGATTATTATGTGATCACCTTTGCTATTAGATACGTTGTAAAAGGGTATCAGCAATTTTAGTGAACCTTTTCCGAATGAATGGCACCTTTACATATACCTCATGGAAGGAATGAGATAAATGCCCAAGCAGGAAGATGCCAAGCTTGTCCACAAAAGCGTTGCGGGGGACGAGCGGGCGTTCGTCAAATTAATCCGACGTTATGAACAGCCGCTCACGACATTGATCCGGTATCAAATCAATGACGAAGATCATGCAGAGGATGTATGGCAGGACACCCTCCTTGATGTGTGGAACAACCTGAGTCAACTGAGGGATGCATCTAAGGTGCGTTCCTGGCTTATGCAGGTTGCCCGGAACCGGTGTCGCGCGTTCTATCGATCCAAGCAAAGGCGCGATGTACCGATGGAGACGTACACCCTAGACAGGATAATCAGTCGCTATGGTAATGAACGCATGCGACGGCTCGAGGTCGCTCGTGAGGTAACAAATACTATTGAAATGGCGCCTCCCTCGCAGAGAGGCATTCTCAATCTGTTTTATATTGAGGGACTCACTATCACCGAGATCGCTACTCGGCAACAGCTCCCTTCGGGCACGATTAAACGTCGTTTGCACACGGCAAGACAACACTTACGAAAATCAATGGATATTCCACTCGACACGCGGAGAACAGAAATGACAGCACTTGGTCAAAATACATCAACCAATCCATGACCCAGGCATGGGCCTG
>JAPOOX010000189.1 GCA_026713185.1 Gammaproteobacteria bacterium | reverse complement strand
GGATTGTGAACGAGAACCACGGGAACTGGCTGGCCAGCAGACTGAGTCAACTGGCCGGAAAGTTTGCCGGGATTATTCAGGTGGAAGTTGACGACAATGTAGTCGAGGCGTTGACGGATTCCCTGAAAAAATTGCAGGGTATGGGTCTCACCATTGTCATCGAAAAGGTAAAAAAGGGGTCAGGTCCATTTTCTCTTCAAACCCGGAGACTGACGTTGCTTGGACTGGACCGGCCAGGTATTCTGCGAGATGTTGCCCATGCGCTTGCGGGACAGGGTATTAACGTGCTGGAACTCGATACCAGGATCGTAAAGGCAGCCATGACCGGGAAACCAATGTTCGATGCCAGTGCGATTGTCGAATACGGTGTGGATACAGACCATGCTCAATTGACTGAAGATCTGGACAGGATATCAACCAGCCTCGGTGTGGACATCGAACTGAGCGAAGAAACTTGATAGTGGGATTAATTTCAACGGGGACCATTCTATGAAAATTGGCATTATCGGCGCTGGTGGCAACACCAGATTGAGACACATACCGGGTTTTCAGGCAATCGACGATGTCGAGGTTGTTGCAGTCTGCAATCGTTCCACCGCATCTGCGCAGAAAGTTGCAGATGAATTCGGCATCCCACGGGTTGTGGAGCGCGCAGACGACATTATTCATGCCAACGATATCGACGCCATTTGTATTGGCACCTGGCCTTACATGCATCATCCGCTGACGCTGGCATCATTGAATGCAGGCAAACATGTGCTGACTGAAGCCCGCATGGCGATGAATCTGGTGGAAGCCAGGGAAATGTTGAGTGCCGCACAAGCCAGCGACAAGGTAAGCATGATCGTACCGGCGCCGTTTTACCTCAAGTTTGAACCCACCATTCTGGAAATGCTCTCTTCAGGATACTTCGGTGACCTGTTGGAAATTCATGTCATTGGACTGGGGGGAATGTACAATCCGGAGGCACCTTTACAATGGCGTCAGCGGAGAGATCTGTCCGGTAACAACATCATGTCCATGGGTATTCTGAACGAGTCTGTCAGGCGTTACGCCGGACATGAAAAATCAGTCATGGCGCATGGCAGAATTTTCACCACCAGTCGCATGGACACCGAGACATCGTCAATGGGTACCGTCGATATTCCGGAGAGTCTGGGCATTATTTGTGAAATGGCTTCCGGTGCTACCGCCGTATATCACATCAGCACTGTCGCACACCTCGGGGAGAACAGTTCCATGATGTTCCACGGCACAAAAGGTTCGTTCAGGTATAAAGATGGCAATGCCTTTATTGCCGATCGTGGCGACAGAGACTGGCAACCCCTTGAAATTCCTGAAAACAAACAGGGTGGCTGGCGAGTAGAGCAGGAGTTCGTGGAGGCTGTACGTGACGGTAAACCAGTCACCCACACCAGTTTTGAAGATGGCGTAAAATACATGGAGTTTACCGAAGCTGTTCAAATCAGCATGCGGGAAGATCGCCGGGTCGAATTGCCGCTGCTCACCTGATAGTCACTATGACCTTGCCGGTGGATTTCCGCGACAGGATAAAGCGCATCGCGTCGGCGGTTTCTTCCAGTGGGAAATGCCTGGACACGTGTGGTTTTATTTTACCGTCAACATACCACTGGAACATCTTTGCAAAGTTCTCCTGGTTAACAGCGGGTGAACGATTGGCAAACTCCCCCCAGTAAACACCCACAATGGAACAACCCTTCAACAGGGGCAGGTTGGTTTTCAATTGGGCAATCCGGCCTGATGCAAAACCGATTATCAGTAATCGGCCCTTCCAGTTGATACATCGAACTGACTGGTCGAACACATCACCACTGACAGGATCGTAGATTACATCGGCGCCTTCACCCCCGGTCAGGTCCTTGACTGCATCACGAAAATTTTCTGTGCTGTAGTTGATGACGTGATCGGCGCCATAGCGTCTGACGATATCTTTCTTTTCATCTGAGCCGACGGTTCCGATGACTGTTGCACCCAGTAACCTCCCTATCTCAACGGCATTGAGACCAACACCACCGGCCGCTCCATGTACCAGGAGGACTTCACCGGGTTGTATTGCGGCACGATCTACCAGGGCATGGTAGGTTGTACCGTAGGTTATAGGGAATCCTGCAGCCTGATCAAACGGCATGTTGTCTGGAATTCTGTAAGTTCTTGACTCTCTGGCCAGTACATACTCCGCCAATCCTCCGTGTCCATGATCCGCCATCACGCGGTCGCCAACCCGGAATCGGGTAACGCCGTCACCCACCTCGACCACGGTCCCGGCACACTCCATACCCGGAGAAAAAGGGAAAGGTGGTTGGGACTGGTATTTTCCCGAAATCATCAATGTATCCGGGAAATTCAATCCGGTGGAATGAATCTGGATTTTGACCACACCTGGTTGAATTTGAGGTTCAGCAATGTCTCCGGGCTCCAGTATTGAAGGATCCCCGAATTCTCTACATAGAATCGCTCGCATTGTCAGCTCACTGATTTAAAATTCGCTGCCATCATAAGAGAAAAAGGGGATAATCTCATGCTTCACTTAACAATAACTGGATGCCCATGAGAATTGCTACCTGGAATGTGAATGGTCTGCGCGCCCGCCTGGACTTTATCAAAATCTGGCTGGAAGCCCGTCAGCCGGATATTGTGGGCATGCAGGAACTCAAGGTGGCAGAAGAAGACTTCCCTGCTGATGAATTTACTGCATTGGGATACGAGGTCGCCATTCACAGCCAGAAAAGCTGGAATGGTGTAGGTATTCTTAGCCGATACCCGATTGACTTGCAGACAAAGGGACTGCCCGGTCAGGAAACTATCGGTGCAAGGCTGATCACGGCTAACATCCGTGACCTCTCGTTCACAACGGTTTACGTCCCCAATGGCAAATCCATTGATCATGATGACTTTCCACGGAAATTGTCCTGGATATCAACACTGGCATCCTACTGGACAACTGAAATAGAAACAGAGATGCCCGCTATATTGTGTGGTGACTTCAATGTGGTTCCTGCCGCCATCGACAGTTGGCAGGGAGAATCTGCAGACGGTCGAATGTTCCACACCGTTGAGGAGCGAAATCGATTGACTGCACTGACACAAACTGGCCTGTTCGACCTGTTCCGGGAGAAATATCCCGATGATCCCTCATTTTCCTGGTGGGACTACCGGGGCGGCTCATTCCACCGGAAACATGGTCTGCGCATTGATTTTGTACTGGGAAACGCGAGCGTTCTGAAACGGGTCAGAGAAGTTGAGATTGATCGTGAATTTCGCAAGAAAACCGAAGGTTTGACTCCTTCGGATCACGCACCGGTTATCGTTGATCTCAATTGCAGCGCCTCAACTGCGTAACAGAATGGGCACCCCGGAAAAATAGTTGACTCTCAACCATCAAGACGGTATTGCAGAGTGATTACGATTATGTCCCTGATCAAAGGTACTGGAGATGAGTAAACAACCTCTTTGGACGCCCTCGGAAGAGCGCAGCAAGAACAATCAGATGATGCAATTCCAGCAGATCATCGAAGACCGGTATCATCTGAGTTTCAGCAGCTATTGGGACCTTCACCAATGGTCAATCGAAAATCCGGCAGACTTCTGGGGAGAAGTGTGGTCCTTCTGCGGGATACAGGCATCACAGCCATACAATAACGTTCTGCGGAATGGCAATCAATTTCCCGGCGCCCAGTGGTTCCATGGGAGTCGACTTAACTTTGCGGAAAATATGCTGCGTTTTCGTGACAACCGCACAGCACTCGTTGGTATTCTGGAAACCGGTGAACGCCGATCCCTGACCTTTGACGGTCTTTACAGGGAAACGCAGAAACTTGCGGCGGCGATGAGGCAACACGGGATCAATCCAGGAGACAGGGTTGCGGGATTCATGCCCAACATCATCGAAACCGTTATTGCCATGTTGGCAACAACCAGCATTGGAGCGGTCTGGACATCCTGCTCACCTGACTTCGGAATCAATGGTGTCTGCGACCGTTTCGGTCAGATAACACCTCGTCTGCTGTTTACCGCAGATGCCTGTTATTACAATGGCAAAGTAAACAACTGCCTGGAAAAGGCCAGGGCCATACAGCAACAGATTGACAGTATAGAGAAGCTCATCGTAGTCCCCCTTGTAGACGCAGCTCCCACCCTTGATTCACTGGACAATGCCGTCCTGCTTGAAGGATTTACGGACATCAGTAATCCACCACCCCTGACCTTTGAACAACTTCCCTTCGATCACCCACTGTATGTCATGTATTCTTCGGGTACTACCGGGGTGCCCAAGTGTATCGTTCACGGCAGTGGAGGCACCCTGATTCAGCACTTGAAGGAACATCGTCTCCATGTAGACCTTGGACGGGATGATGTGCTGTTCTACTTCACAACCTGTGGCTGGATGATGTGGAACTGGCTGGTATCCGGCCTTGGGTCCGGTTGCACTGTAGTACTCTACGATGGTTCTCCCTTTGCCAGGGACGGTACACTGTTGCTGGATACCATTGACGAGGAAGGCATTACCGTATTCGGTACCAGTGCCAAGTTCATATCTTCCCTGCACAAGGCGGACGTGAAACCAGGGCAATCCAACAACCTTGACAGTCTCAGGACTATTCTCTCTACCGGGTCGCCACTCAGTCAGGAGAGTTTTGATTACATCTACCGGGATTTCAAACAGGATGTGTGCCTGTCTTCTATCAGCGGGGGTACCGATATCATTTCCTGTTTCGTTCTCGGCAATCCAACCCTGCCGGTTTTTCGGGGTGAAATTCAATGTCCGGGTCTGGGAATGGCAGTGGAATTCCGGGACCAGGATGGCAATGCCCTGCATGGAGAGAAAGGAGAACTGGTCTGTACCAGACCATTTCCATCAGTACCCACCGGATTCTGGGATGACCCGGATAACAGGAAGTTCCGGCAGGCTTACTTCAATACCTGGAAAAATGTATGGGCTCAGGGGGATTACGGTGAAATGACGGATCAAGG
>JAPOOX010000101.1 GCA_026713185.1 Gammaproteobacteria bacterium | reverse complement strand
GGATCTCACCCGCACTTATGATCAATCGCGATCGAACAACCAAAACGACCGGCGCATCGCGGCTACGAGAAGGAGTCGTGTACGCTCGTGTCTCCTCCAAGGAACAGGAAAAGGAAAAGGAAGGCTTCTCGATCCCGGCCCAGCTCTAACTGCTGCACGACTACGCCCTTTATCGAACTGGACCTGGAAGGATGGTCGGTTCACGCCTGCGTACCGGCAACCGTTCGATCTGCTTGCGAACAATGTGATCGCTCTGGAAAACAAAAAGCCGGCTGAGCGCGCTCAAACCGGCATTTTTGAAAATTGGTTCCCCAGGTTGTATTCGAACCGGCGACATACGGCTTATAAGACTCGTCGCTCTGACCACTGAGCTACTGGGGAAGATGGACACGCCGCCCGGATTCGAACCGGGATATCGAGATTTGCAATCTCGCGCCTGACCATTCGGCAACGGCGTGACAGGCACAGGAAATGGCTCGGTGCTGAGGATTCGAACCTCAATTTCTGAATTCAGAGTCCAGAGTCTTACCATTGGACGAGCACCGAAAATTATTTTCTAACCCTACTGGGCTACGAGCCGTATCAATTTGGCGGAGAAGCCAGGATTCGAACCTGGGAGGGACATTACGCCCCGCTCGTTTAGCAAACGATCGCTTTAAACCACTCAGCCACTTCTCCTGTTGTCATTGGGGTGGGCCACCGGTCTCGAACCGGTACTGGCCAGGGTCACAACCTGGAACTCTGCCTGTTAAGTCAGGCCCACCATTGAATGTCTGGCGGAGACTGAGAGGGTCGAACTCCCACGTCCATGAGGACATCACCGGGTTCAAACCGGATAAGCACGCCAGCTTTGCGAGTCTCCCAGGATAATATTTGGGTGCAGTTATTAATGACGGAAGATGGCGCTGCGAGTCGGACTTGAACCGGCATCTTCATGATCGACAATCAAGCGCTCTGGCCGTTTGAGCTACCGCAGCAAAAGTGAAACGGTTGAGACTACACCGCTTATTGATCATCCTTTAGTGGGAGTACCGATTACCCTGCCAGGTTTCCGTTGCCCATCTGTCCACCGCCACCCGGACGAATCCGGCGCGACGGTAAATAACCATGACTGCCTTTTTTAGAGTGTGGCGGTTCACTCGTCGTACACATCCAGTCGGCAGTTTGCTTACCGTGAGTCTTGCGGACTCCAATTGAGGGCTACTCAACCGTGCAGCGGGCTGCCAAGGTTCTTTCACTTGCGGTTTCAGAACCGCCGAATTACCCGAAGGGTTTCGGCCTTAAGCCATTTTCGATGTCTACCGAGGCGCGTCTTTGCGTTTGGATTACCGGACTTGAACCGGTGACCTATCGCTTAGCAGGCGATTGCTCTACCAACTGAGCTAAAACACAAATCCCATTTCGACGTGCGCGCCTCTGTCGCTTCGTTACCGTTTGAGCAACGAAATACAACACGCCGACTGTCGTTCACCTACCGGCTACTGGACCGATGAGCAGGACGCTGGTTATACACCAGAACCCTGAACCTCTGCACAGTCGCACTTGCTCGTAAGGCTCGTACTACACTGCACTACCCGTTATCTCTCACGGTTAACGATGTTGGTGTCGCGGATTGCACCACCACGTGTTCTTTAACGGACCCACATTCCCGTCCGGGACGGTGTGTAAATCACGCTACTTCCGCGCATCGCCTGGCCGCTTCACCCGACAGAATCGAGTGCGGGGAGACCGGACTTGCCTGGAATGACCGAACCCCGGAGGGTCGGCGGGATGCCATGGGAGACAACCCTTTCCCGCCGTTGCCGACGGTTAGCAGCGCCAGGCCGCTAATCAAGTGTTGGTCAGGGACCAGCACAAGGAATTTAGTGGAGAGCGTCGGATTTGAACCGACCCATCCGCTTAAAAAAGCGGTGATCTACCAATTGATCCAGCTCCCCGTTAATTGTCCGGTATGGCAGGAATCGAACCTGCGACAATACCTGACCTTCATACAATCAAGAATGTTAAAGAGCGTCGCCAGGGACAAAAAAAGCCCTGGCCAGTTGAACCGACCAGGGCTTTTAAAGGCTTCTGGAAGGTTCGTTGCATTGAGCCTTCCAGAGTGTTGTTGGGAAGGCTTAACGCATGGGATCCTCACTAATGGGGGTACCCAACGTATCCGTACTAATTTGTATCGCTATACACGGCGCCGTGCCACTGATCTGAGGTGAACAGGGATGACCCTGCAGCTCGTTACCGGCAACGTGCATGAATCTGTTTGTTATTGAATTGGTTTTCATGGTGCGAGCACTATACTCAGCCATTTAGACATGTCAACAGATAATTTACCTGAGGATGTCAGTCTGACTGTAATGCCGCTACCGGGTCCAGTTGTGCAGCTGTCAGCGCCGGGTATACACCAAAGCCAATGGCAATCGCCATGCAGACGACCACTGCCAGTATGATGACGAAAAACGACCAGGCGACGGCCCAGCCCGCAAACGCTGCGATGCCATATGCAATCACAACACCAAGGACAACACCGGCTATGGCGCCAGCCAGCGCGATCATGGTGGCTTCAATGAGAAACTGCCGGACGACGTCGATCTCACGGGCGCCAACGGCGCGCAACAAGCCAATTTCTGAACGACGTTCCATCACGCTGGCCAGCATGATGTTCATGATGCCGATACCACCGACCAGTAGAGAAATACCGGCAACGGCCGACATGACGATGGTAAAAATCTGCTGTGTCTGTTGTTGCTGCGCCAGCAGTCTCGCCGGCACAGTAATCGATGTATCCTTCTGGCCACCGTGTCGACGATCAAGCAGATGCTGGACCGCACTGGCAGCGGTTGCCGGGGCAAGTTCTGGCGATACCTGTAATTTAAGCTGCTGGAGTTCAGAGTCCCAAGCTTCAACTTTCTGGCGTTTAAGGCCAGTTTGAAGCGGCATATAAACCCGGTCGCTCTCGCCGCCTACTTCAAAACCCTGAAACTGATCGTCGGGTAATTGCCTGTCACGCAACACAGCGACTACGCTGAGCCATAAATGATTGACCTTGACGGTTTGACCAACCGCATTGCCGTTGGGAAACAACTGACGGGCAGAGGTTCCGCCCAGGACGGCGACCTGGGCGAAACCTTCATCGTCTTCAGTATTGAACAATGATCCTTCTGCAGCCTCCAACTGGCTCAGTTCGAAATATGCAGGGCTGACCGCCCAAACTTCCGCGTGGCTCTGACCCTGGTGGGAATACAGATCCCACGAGTGAATCATCCTGATCCCGGCCCACATTTGTATAAACGGTAACGTATCAGCAATCGCCATTGCATCGGCGACTGAAAGACCAGTCGAATGTTTCCGGACCTCTTTGCGTTCCGATCCTTCAGGTTCTGTTGCTTCGACGATCAGGTTTCTCACTCCCATCCCTTCAATCATGGCTAGTGCCTGCCGCTTACCACCTTCACTGACCGCCAGCATGGCGATGACTGCTCCGACCCCAAAAACCATACCCAACAGCGTTAATGCGGAGTGTAGACGATGATGCACCAACTGTCCCAGCGCCAGAGACATATCCGGCCAATACTTTCTGGCAATCTCGGAGAGTATCAACTGTTACCGCCTTCAGGCGCGACACTGACAAGTTCTCCGGATGTAAGGCCGCTGGTCACTTCTACCAGTGTCGGACTGCGATGCCCAAGATTCACCTCTCTGGCGACCTGGGCACTGCCATCGAGGACATAAACAAACGAAGCATCCTCCTCAAAGAATACCGCCTGTTGTGGCAACAGAAACGCATCATTTATTGTTGCCGTGGTAATGACAGCGGTCAGATTACTCCCTACACGCATCAGGTCGGCATCCACTTCGTCGAAATCCGCTTCAACGACAAAGTACTTCTGTGGATCTTCCCGATGCCGTGGAGTCGCTACCGGTGATACGGTTGATACGCGTGCTGTGAACTCACGCCCGACATCACTGTCAAGACGCATAACGACATCCAGGCCAACCTCTAAACCAATCGCGTCAACTTCGGGGACAAAAATCCTGGCCCTGACCTTGCCCCGGAGTGGCAGCATTCCGACAGGTCTACCGGCAAAAGCCCGTTGTCCTCTGGAGAGTTTTTGACCCCAGGGTGTTCGTGCGTACACAAAGGTACCATCAGCAGGACTGGTCAGTTCTATTACTGCAAGGGCAGAATTTTGTTTGTCCAGTTTGGACTGACTTGCATCACGACTCGCAGAAATTCTATGTCGTTCCGCGCCTGATCGTTGATCGTGGGTTTCAGCCTGCCATGTGAAGTATGTGTCCTGGACTTCCAGAAAATCGAGATCACCCAGTTTGTCAATAATTTCGTTACGGGAGAATAACCGGGGATCAACCTCCACAAAATTCTGTGCGATATCCTTTTCTTCGTCGACCCTGCTGGCTTCATGATCAATCATGGTTCGGGCAACAGCACTGTTGCGTGAATGTGTTTCGAGATGCAGGTCCTGGGTGGCCACTTCCAGGATGCTGTATTCACGACTGGACAAAACTTCACTGTCGTCAAAACGAATAATGACCTCTCCCCGGGATACTTCTGAGTATTCGGGTACCATCCAGGCAATATTGAAGCTCATCAAGACATCATCCGGGAGTCGGATTGTAATTGACTCTGAGGCGATCAGTTCTCCCCTGGCACGGATAATAAAAGTATGATCGCGAGGTTCAACCTGAACCACCGGTTGCCGCGTACTGGTGTCGGAACACGCCAGAACAATCATCGACATGAATGCCGCAAACAGGTACTTCACATCAGTATCTCCTGACCACTGGTCAGCCCGCTCTTTACGATGAACATATTCTGGCTGCGCTCTCCCAGCACCACGGGTTGCCATTTGTTCCTTGGCAGCATCACACCAGCGACACCCGATCGATATCTGACAGCCGGTACTGGAATCGCGATAACATCTTTTAATGTTGCGACCTCAACTGTTATCTGTACCGATGTACCCAGACGGAGAGTGCCAGGTAAATCCCCAACCAGTTTCACGGTTATATCTCTCACCATGGACAGTGAATTACGGGATTTACGACGCACCGTATTAGCCACGGCACTTACCCTCCCATTGAGTTCTGCACTGCCTGCTGAATCTACTACCACGCGCACCCGCTGGCCAGTTTCCAGTTGTGCCGCGGAATGTTCCTGAATTTCAGCCTGCACCGCCAGTTTACTGTCATCAACCACACGAACGACCAGGGTACCAGGATGGGTTTGGCTTCCCACATCCAGCTTTTCTCCATTATCGTTCATGCCGATCATTACCAGACCAGACCTTGGTGAATGAATAGTAAAGGCCTCAAGTTCCGCTGTCTCAGACGCCAGTCTGATTTCATGCTCACGTATCTTTTCTTCAAGTTCCAGTCGTTTTGCTTTCCTTACACGTTCACTCAAAACCGCCCGTTGGCGCGCCCGTTGCAAGAGAATATTGGCTATGCGTTTTTCCTCGATCAGTTTGTCATAATCCATACTGGCAATCAGTTCCGCGGGTTGCTCAGCTTTGCGATTCGCCTTTTTCGACAGGCTCTCGGCAGCAGCCAGGACAACTTTCTCGTCTTCAATCTCGCGTGACTGTACTTCGATGAGCGACTCAAGCTCACCGCGCGCAACTGCCAGATTACCCGCCCGTTGGCGTACATCATCATCCAGACTGCTGCCGTCAAACTGCACCAGCAGATCTCCCTTTTTGACTCTTTGTCCTTCTCTCGCCAATTGGGAAATCACACTGGTCCAGTTTTTGCTTGGTGGTGGACCAAAGTGAGTGACGTCGGTCGAAACCACGATACCGCTGGCACTTACCGTGACAGGGCGGTCTTCCTGTTGCACCGTAAACCATTGTTCAGCGACTACATTCAAGGGAATAAAAAGCAATACCAGGGTTTTAATCATCGTAATTCCGACATCACCGCCATTCCCGGAATAAAGTCGTTCAGCCCGTCTTCCACAGGTACAGCTCTCATTTCAAAATAACCCCCCTTGCTCCATTCCTCCCTTGTCGTCGCCTGTTTTGACGTCCATTCGACCGTTGCCGTAACAGATCGTTGAGGCATTGCATCAGGGGTAACCGTAATCCTGGCGCCAACCGGGAGCTTGAGGATATCGGCCTCATGGACCCAGAAATGAAATTGCAGCTTTTTGCGACTGGCGACTTCGGCAATAGTGACAGTGGGTTGCAACATCATACCGGGAAATATTTTGCTGCCGGTAAACGGGTTCTCACCATAAATAACCAGGCCTTCCCTGTTCGCGTAGACTTTTGTCCGATCAATGGCATCACGTAAACGTATCCACTCTGTTTCCGCCTTCGCGATTCTCATGTCAGTGACGGGCTTGACACCGGCGCGTTCTACCTGTTTATCAGTCAAAGTGGTTTGAGCTCGCTCCAGCACCTGTTCTGCTGTTGCAAGCGTCAACTGAAAATTATCATAGTCCAACTGACGAATGGTCCCGGCCGGGATATTCGCGTCTATGCGTGCCAGTCGCACTGCAGATTCCGCCTGCAGTACCGCTGTTTCCGCATCCAGGATCGCCAGTTCCGTTTCCGCCAGCCAGCGCATGGCCTCCAGTTGCTTTCTCTCAAGGTCCGTTCGCGCTGCCTCCTCCTGGGAGATCAGCGTTCCAGGGCTGAATTGTACAACCAGGTCGCCAACCTTGACCGTACTGCCTTCCGGCGCCATCCAGGCGACCGTCCTCTGCCACTCACCAGGCAGGCGGGGCATTTCGATTATCTGGGAATCACCATCTTCTACAACACCCGTCAGATAGGGAGGTGCAGCGTACAGAGCGCCAGATGGTATCAGTGCGGCGATAATCAGCAATCGCTGAAATGCGGCAATTGCTGCTGGTATCAGAAGCCGGTCAGTTCTTCTCATCCCGCACAACCTTACCATCGCGCATATGAATTATCCGCCGGGCATGAGCCGCAATATCTTCTTCATGAGTGACCATCAATATAGTCTGGCCAATGCTGTTGAGTTTATCAAACAAGGCCATCATCTCTTCCGAGGTCTTCGAATCAAGATTTCCGGTCGGTTCATCAGCCAGTAGTAAAGGAGGATTGGCTATCAGTGCCCGTGCGATTGCCACTCGCTGACGCTGCCCACCCGATAATTGATTGGGCCGGTGGTACATCCGGTTGGAAAGTCCCAGACTCTTCAGCAGTTCCGGCGCCCGACTGCTGCCTTCTTCCACCCATCCTTTAGCATACCTTAATGGAAGCGAAACATTTTCCAGCGCTGTCATTCGCGGTAACAGATGATAACTCTGAAAGACGAAACCGATATATCGATTACGCAATCCAGACAACTCGTCGTCCGGCATATTGGACACCAACCTGTCGAGCAACCGGTATTCCCCTGAGTCGGGTCGGTCCAGGCATCCCAGGATGTTCATCAATGTGGATTTGCCAGAACCGGAAGGTCCCATCACTGCGACGAAATCGCCTGTACTGACTTCAAGATCCACATGATCCAGTGCATGCACAGGGGTGTCGCCTACCTGGAAAGTTCGACAGAGACTGGATGTTGAAATGACTTTTTGCATGGACAGATACAACCGATTGCTCTTAATTCTATCGGAAGTCGTCGGCAAAAACCTGACCCCATCTATCTACTCTGCTCCTGATTCTGAAAAAAGGACAATTCTCACACTAAGTTCACGCAATAGAGTTTAATTCGTTATATAATTGTTCCGATGCCACGACAGTCTCGAGCCAGGCGCCCTGCACTCAATATCGCTGGCTTCGAAACTGTTCAAGGACAACAACGTGCATTGCAACCAATCGAATTGACAAGACTATTCACCGTAAATTAATTCATTTCCCGGAGAGTTACAGTCCAATGAACCACTATAGAAAAGAATATTCCAACCTCACCTGCTTTGGCCGTTACCTGTTTGCAGCAGGTTTTCTGATATCCATTGGTTCCACAGCCACGGGGCAATCCGTTGACAGCAGTGAGGTCATTGAAGAGGTCGTGGTCGTGGGTACCCGTGCGGCGCCGCGCTCCGTTCAGGACTCCTCCGTTCCCGTTGACGTCATCAGCAGCGAGGCTTTCGAGAATCAGGCAGGCAGCGACATGATAAAACTGATTCGCTCCGTGGTCCCTTCCTTTCACGTCAGCGACAACCCGTCCCGCGACCTGGCAGCACTGCTGCGGCCCGTCAATCTGCGCGGCCTGGCGCCGGACCACACGCTGGTGCTGATGAACAACAAGCGCCGACATCGTGGCTCGGTGATCCAGTGGATATCCAACGGCGCATCCAATGGCGCCCAGGGACCGGATATCTCTGCCATCCCTTCAATCGCTATCAAGCGCATGGAGGTGCTGCGCGACGGGGCGTCCGCCCAGTACGGTTCCGATGCCATCGCAGGAGTGCTGAACTTCGTCCTCAAGGACGCCAGTGAAGGCTTTTCGGTTTCTGCCAAGAGCGGCTTCTACACCGAGGACACCAGCGAGGACAAGACCAGCATCGCCGGCAATGTCGGCTTGCCGTTGTCGGACAACGGCTTTGCCAACTTCAGCCTGGAATACGCTGAATCCGCACCTACCGACCGCAGCGTTCAGCATGGCCATGCCACTGAACTCATTGCAGCCGGCATACCCAACGTGGCTGTACCGGCCAAGCCCTGGGGCTCACCCCGGATCAATAACAGTATCAGCATCGTTGCCAACATTGGCGTCGACATTGCTGATGGTCACCAGTTTTATGCCTTCGGCAACACCTCCAACCGCGAGGTGGAGACCTTTTTCTTCTTCCGCAGCCCCATGAACCGCAATGGCGTGTACAAGACGAGTGCCAACAAATTCCTGGTCGGCGGTCCTGGCTGTCAGGCTAAATACGATGTGGACTCCACTGGCGCCAACGTATCATCGTTCCACGATTTGCTGGTTGCGGACACTGACTGCTTTTCTTATGTCGAACTCTACCCGGAGGGTTTCACACCCAGGTTCGGTGCGGAGATTAGTGACACCTACGCCGTCACCGGTATCAGGGGAGACCTGGCGAACGGACTGTTCTACGATATTTCCGCGAGCATCGGTGAAAACAGCATGGCAGGGTACCTTAAGAACTCACTCAACGCGTCTTTTGGACCCGATTCCCAGCGCGACTTCGACATCGGCGATTACACCCAGACGGAAACGAATTTCAACATCGACCTCTCCTATCCCGTCGATGTGGGCTGGGCGTCGGACCTCAACATCGCCGGTGGACTGGAGGCGCGTAATGAGGAATTTGAGATCACCGCCGGTGAGAGGGCCTCTTATGAGACCGGCTCCTATGGACAGTACGGATTCGCCGCACGTTCCAACGGCTTCGGCGGCTTCAACCCGGCGTCGTCCGGGGCATGGGACCGTGCCAATATCGCCGGCTATCTGGACCTTGAGGCAGATGCGACTGAAAACTGGCGCATTGGTGGCGCCGTGCGCTGGGAGGACTTCGATGGCTTCGGTTCTACAACCAACTTCAAGCTGACGACCCGTATCCAGGTCTCTGATGTCTTCGCCGTGCGCGGTTCCATCGGCACCGGATTTCGCGCGCCGACCCCGGGGCAGTCCAACGCCCGCAATCTGTCCACGGTAGTCAGAGCTACCGACAACGTTTTTGTTGAGCGAGGCACGATCGGTTCCACTCACCCGGTGGCGATGGCGCTGGGCGGGCGTGAGCTCCAGCCCGAGGAGTCGGACAACCTCACCCTTGGTGCGATCTTCACACTTGACAATGGACTCAGCCTTACCGTGGACTACTTCAGCATTGATATCAACGAACGCATTGCTTTGTCCGGCAACTTCGATGTCACCCCGGAAATCCAGCAGGACCTGATTGCCCAGGGTGTTCCAGGGGCGGCGGAATTCAATTCGGTGCGGTACTTTACCAACGACTTCGACACCGAGACCTCGGGTGTGGACGTGGTGCTCAGTCACGGCTGGGATACGTCCGCCGGCGCCACCGACCTGCTGATCTCTTACAACCACACCGAGACGGACGTGGTGAATTCGACTCTCGTCGGGGGGAGCACCATCACGAACCTGGAGCGCGGTTCGCCGCAGACCCGCTACAACGTGACGATCACCCACGCCACGAATAACTGGTACTTCATGAGTCGATTTGGGCATTACGGCGAGTGGTACGACGATCACACCGGAAATTTTGAATCTGGTTACAGCCTTCTGGATGTGCTCGCCGAGTACCATTTTGATAGCGGCTTCTCGGTATCGCTGGGGGCGGAAAACGTGACCGACGAATACCCGGACGAGGCGGTCAACTTTGGCAACGGACGCAAGTACCCCCGTTACGCGCCTGGCGGCAGCAACGGTTCGCTGATTTATGCCCGAATCAACTACTC
>JAPOOX010000201.1 GCA_026713185.1 Gammaproteobacteria bacterium | reverse complement strand
GCCTGTACCGGATGCGGCATGCAGTGCAATGCCTCGAATGCATAGGATTCCCCGTCATGTGACACAGGGTCCTGCGTCCAGCACTTCTTGAAAATCTCAATGTACTCGTCGCTTACCTTGCCGCGCTTGTCAAAATCAGCTGTACCGAGTGCCTGAAATTCTTCACGCATCCATCCCACGCCCACACCCACCGTCAGCCGTCCTTTCGACAGCACGTCGATGGTTGCTAGCACCTTTGCCGTTACCAGCGGGTTCCGGTGCGGGAGAATCATGACACTGGTAACCAGGCGTGCATGCTCGGTAATACCGGCGATGAACGCCATGAGCGAGAGCTGCTCCATGGCATCGCCGTGACCCGGGAAATCGCCATCAATGGTATAGGGATATGTCGATTCGACGGCAACCGGAAACACGATGTGATCGCCAATGACGATGCTCGCATAACCCATCGACTCGCCGTCCCTTACGATGGTCGCGATCGCGTCAGGTTCAGCCAGTGGCCCTCGTGTTGGTAAGTAAAATCCGTATCTCATGTGTCTTTATCCTGGATTAGTGGTTGGGAGGCTGTCAGGAGCTGCGACTGTAGCGAGAGCGCTGTTCTCGGATAGCCTCCTAGATATTGATGGTGCGATCAAATGCAGCGAGTACCGATTCATGCATGGCTTCTGACAGGGTGGGATGTGGGAATATGGTTTCAACCAGTTCTGCTTCTGTGGTTTCAAGACCCATGGCAATGGCAAATCCCTGTATCATTTCTGTGACTCCGGGTCCGACCATATGTGCTCCCAACAGAGCGCCGGTTGCCCGGTCGAATACTGTTTTAACAAGGCCGTCTGCATCGTTGATCGCAATTGCTTTGCCATTGGCGAGCAATGGGAAATTTCCTACCCTGATTTCACCCTGTCTGGCCGCCTCGGCTTCTGTCAGACCAATGCTGGCTACCTGTGGATGACTGTAAGTACAGCCCGGTATACGTCGTCGGTTCAGCGCGGGTCCTTGCAAGCCGGCGATATTTTCAACTGCAATGATTGCTTCATGACTCGCCTTGTGAGCCAGACACGGGGCGCCGGCAACATCACCTATCGCATAGATTCCCTTGACGGAAGTTTGCTGCGATGCGTCTACCGTGATGTACCCTTTGGCATGATTAATTCCCTGTTTATCCAGACCCAGTGCTTCGATATTACCCTGCACACCAACGGAAAGGATCATCGCATCAAAACTTCTTGACTGTCCTCCAATGTCAGCGACAAGACCCTCTCTTTTCAATTCCAGTAATTCGACCGCGGTACCGGTCAGTACATCGATACCCTGTTTCTTGAACGCCTGTTCTGCCAGATTCGCAATGTCTGCATCCTCAACCGGCAAGATCTGATCGAGTATTTCAACCAGGGTAACTTCGACACCGAGTGTATTGTAGAAGCTGGCGAATTCCACACCGATCGCGCCTGCTCCTACGATTAACAGATGCTTCGGCATATATGCCGGTGTCATGGCAGAGCCCGAGTCCCAGATCCGATCTCCGTCCACTTCTATGTGCGGCAGGTTCCTGGGTCTGGCGCCGGTTGCGATAATAATGTTGTTGGCAATGACAGTATCAGACCCAGCCTAGACAGTATTCTTGTCAATAAATTTTGCTTCGCCCTTTATAACCTGGATAGCGTTTTTTCGCATCAGATGCTGAACACCTTTACTGAGCTGCGACGCGACCGCCCGGGATCGATCAACCATTCGTTTCAGATCAATCTTTGGATCACTCACCGAAATACCAAGTTGATCAGCTGTCCCTATTTCCCGGACAACGTCAGCGGCATGCAAGAGTGACTTGGTCGGAATGCAGCCCCAGTTGAGGCAAACACCGCCCAGTTCGTCTTTTTCCACCAGAGCGACACTGAATCCCAGTTGTGCAGCCCTTATCGCTGCCGTGTAGCCACCAGGTCCACCGCCAATGACCAGAATATCCACTTTCTCTGCCATTCGCGTTACACCAGTAATCGATAAGGATTAGCCAATAAGGTACAGACCTCCGCGAGGAATTCCGCCGCGGGTGCGCCATCCAAAACCCGGTGGTCCCAGGTGAGGGACAGATTCATCTTCTTCGCCTTAAGGGGCCTGTCGCCATCCCAGGCAACACCATCAAAGATCCGGTTTACGCCAAGAATTCCCGCCTGGGGTGTGTTGATAATGGGTGTAAATGAGTCAACACCGTACATGCCAAGTGCACTGATTGTAAAAGTACCACCAGCATAGTCATCCAATCCAAGAGTTCCATTCCGGGCCAAGGTCGCCAGACGACTGCTTTCGACAGTTATTTCCTTAACAGACAACTTATCCGCGTTTCGTATGACTGGCACCACCAGGCCGTCTGGCACTGCTACCGCAATACCAACATGAATGTCTGACAGCAGGGTGATTTCTGTTTCTCCCAACTGGCTGTTCATCAAGGGATGTGACTTAAGGGCTTTTGCGACTGCCTTGACCACAAGATCAGTATAGGTAGGTCTTATTTGTTCACCCTGCCACTCATCGATGAGCGATTCGCGCAACCTGACCGCATCATCCATAGACGCCTCCATATCCATGGTCAATTGCGCGGTGCTATGCAGGCTGGCAAACATTCTCTGGGCTATTGTCTTGCGCATACCTTTGACGGCAATGGTTTCACCTGCTATAGAGGTTGAACTCTTCATTGCGGCCGCTTCAATATCCGCTTCGACAATTCGACCGCCAGGACCGGAACCTTTGATTGATGAAATGTTGACGCCCTTCTGCTCTGCCAGCCGTTTTGCCAGTGGCGAGGCTCTGACAACAGTTGCAGCAACTGCCTGAACATCTGCTTCTACAATTCGACCTCCGGGTCCTGTCCCAGTCAACGTCGTAATATCAACGTCAAGTTCCTTTGCCAGACGCCTGGCAGCAGGTGATGACTTGACTCTATTATCCTTGTTGACGGTAACACCTGTATCAACCGGTTGTGTCTCTGGCTCTGAACCGGGTTTTGAGCCAGGTTCGACTGCTCCAATTGCACTGTTTTGTTTCACTGGTATGGCACTGAGGTTACTGGGAATTTCTTCGCCATCCTCAAATATGAAACCAACAACATCACCGGGTTCCATCATTTCTCCAACCTGAACCAGGTGCTTCACCTTACCGTCAAATTCCGCATCAACATCCATATTTACCTTTTCGGTTTCCAGGGCATACAGCATTTCGCCTTTGTTAACCTGTTGGCCATCTGCGATGTACCACTCTGATACCATGCCCTCTGTCATGGTCATTCCAACCTTCAGCAGATAGATTTCTTTTGGCATGAACTACTCCACTACTTTGAATAACTATAGATTTCTCTTGGCATGAACTACTCCACTACTTTGAACAACTGACGTTGCGCCGCCAGACGCATTGTCTTTTCGATGTTTAGAACCCCCGGACCACGTCTGGATACGCTCATGAACACTTTCTGTCCATGCTTGATTACCCGTTCCCGTTCACCGTCAAAAGCCAGGACACAGGGTCCTTCTACTGCAACCTGCTGATCGAATGGAACTTTGGACACTTCCGCAATCCTGATGGTTTGAAACATTCCTGGTGCAATCGGTGCATTGATTCGTGTTCCCGTTTCACTGGTTTCAAGCATCAACCCATTATCTTCTTCTGCCGTTAAGGGCATGAGAAGTCCACCAACTGATGTCATCCCGACAGCCGCCGGCTCAGCCCGCGTTAACAGAACCTTGCGGATCGCGCCTGCATCGAGCAACGCACGACTGCCAATAAACCCGTCACTGGTCACTACAGCATCAATCAAGGCAATATCGGGGTCTTCATCCTCGATCTCTATATCGATGATTTTCACCGGTTCAACAACTTCCTCAGGATACACACCCCCCGAGGCCAAAACACCCAGTGCGGCTCCGGCAACCGTAGCCTCGGCGAAGCGGGGAAACACGTTGTTGGTGCCAGTGGATACAGGCAACAGAACCGCATCACGCCAACCTTTCACGAATGCCCGGTTTGTGCCATCGCCACCGAGTATCATGGTTGCGACACAGTCCAGTTTTGAAAGCGCCTCAGCGCCCCGCACTGTGTCGAGGCTGGTAGCCGTCTTTACACCTTCAACTTTCCGGACACTGCAGCAGGCCGGTAAAATCTGCATGGCGCTGGCTGCGATATTGTGAGAGTCATCAACATAGGCAAAGGAACGGCCACCGGCATTGACTGCACCGGTTATGGCCCGGGCAACGATAGCCGCCTTCTCCCGATTACCGAACACCGAGGCACGCGCCACCAGACGGCGAACATCTTTACCTGATGCCGGATTGGCTACAACCCCAATAGAAAAAGACATTTGTCAGAGATTCCCTAGGCGAGCATCTCTTTTACTTTCTCTACAATTCTGGCTGCGTTGGGAATATAGGCGTCCTCCAGCGACGGGCTGAACGGCACCGGGGAAAACGGCGCGCCTATTCGCGCCACCGGCGCATCCAGATAATCAAATGCCAGATCCTGAATTTGTGCAACGATCTCACCACCAAATCCACCGAACTGTACTGCTTCGTGGACGACCATGGCACGATGCGTTTTTTTGATTGAGTTGATGACGGTTTCGGTATCAAAGGGTTGAATACTGCGCGCATCGATCACTTCAATATCCAGACCTTGCTCTTTGAACTGATCGGCTGCATCCAATGCCTCGTAGACCATCCGACCCAGGGTCACGATGGTAAAATCAGTGCCCTGCCGGACGACAGAAGCCTTCCCGATTTCCACTTCGTAGGCGCCTTCGGGCACTTCTGCCTGCATCGCAACTATCATCTTGTTCATTACCACAAATACCGGATTGTTGTCCCTGGATGCTGCGATGATCAATCCTTTGACATCATAGGCGTTAGTTGGCATCACCACCTTGATACCCGGCAGGTGTGCCAGCCATGCCTCAAGGCTTTGAGAGTGCTGTGCCGCCAGATTACGCCCGCCCCCTGACATCGTCGTCACAGTAACCGGAAGCGCTACACTACCACCAAACATGAACCTCATCTTTGCCATCTGGTTTGTGATTTCGTCCATGCACTCACCCATGAAGTCCATAAACATGATATCAACGATAGGCCGACAACCCGTCGCGGATGCACCGACACCCAGTCCGATAATGCCTTTCTCAGAAATCGGTGTATCGATAACCCGGTCAGCGCCGAACTCGTCAAACAAACCGGCGTAGATACCGAATACACTTCCCGCCTGACCCACATCTTCTCCGGCAAGAAAAGCATTGTCCTGCTCAAGTAATACTTCTCTTACACCCTCACTGATCGCAGCCAGATAAGACAACGATCTTGGTTCTGACTCCCTGGCTTCCGACATACTCAATCTCCTCCTACCCAGTAAACGTCATCAAGCAATACCGATGGATCAGGGTATGGACTCTGTTCTGCAAAATCGACGGCTTCATCCAGCGCTGCATTGACCTCGGCATAGACACTGTCAATTTCATCCTGAGTCATAACCTTTAAATCGATAAGATTCTTCTCGAACGCGCTGACCGGGTCTCTCGCCTGCCATAAGGCCAGTTCCTCGTCAGTGCGATAGGTCAATCCCATGCCGCGTACACCAACGTGGTCGTAAAATCGATAGGTTTTGCATTCCAGCAGCGTTGGACCCTCACCATTGCGGGCCCGGTCGATAGCCTCGCCTGCTGCTTCATAAACCGCCATAACATCCATACCATCTACAATCACTCCAGGCATGCCATATCCGGAGGCCCGGTCTGCAACATCAACCACCGCCTGATGATTGGCCTGCGGCGTATATTCTCCATATCCATTGTTCTCACAAACAAAGAGACAGGGCAGTTTGTACAACGCAGCCATATTGGCCGCTTCATGGAAGCTGCCCTCATTGGAGGCGCCGTCTCCAAAAAATGCAACAGCGACGTTTTTCGTTTTTCTGTATTTATTCGAGAAGGCTGCACCCACTGCAATCGGAGGTCCTCCCCCCACAATACCGTTAGCACCCAGCATGCCCACCTTCATGTTGGAGACATGCATACTCCCGCCCTTTCCACCGCAATAACCCGTTGACCGGCCAAACAATTCTGCAAACATTGGTTTGAATTCACCACCCTTGGCAACCAGGTGTCCATGTCCCCTGTGCGTACTGGTAATCTGGTCCTCATCAGACAAATGCTGCATGACTCCCGCGGCGATAGCCTCTTCACCCACATAGAGATGAAGAGCACCGGGAATCTTGCCGTTTTCCGCCATTCTGCCAGCTGTTTCTTCGAAGCGACGGATTCTCACCATATTCAGATGCATCGCCTTTAAATTTTTTTTTGTAGGACGTTTTGCCACATACAACCCCTTGAATTTTTTCGAGTGGCGATTATTACACTTAAGTACCCGCTACACAATTCAAGCTATTGTTTTCCCGGAAGGTTGCCCGTTAACCGCGCCCGTAGCGATGACGATCCTGGAGGCAGGTTACCCACACACCCGTATCACCGTATACTCTATCGTCAGGCTTTTATTGCTTATCTTCGTCCAGGGAAAATGGAAGAGATGAGAGCCCGGTTTCCATAAGACGCAGGATAAAGATGGCCGCAGATTGGGCACGGGGAACAAAGCTGGCTTTATGAGCAAACTCTCGAGGTGAATGGGCATTGGCTCCATCTACACCAAGGGTATCCATAGTGGGGAGCCCAGCGAACTGTATAATGGAACCATCGGTTCCTCCTCCACTTAGATTCTCAGCACTCCTGGCCAGAATACCATTAGACGCTGAAATTCCCAGATACCAAACAATCTCTTAACAAATAACTGGTATCATATGTCACATATCAATATTGAAGGTAAAAAATCGAACTCCCGGAGGAAATCAAATGGCTGGAATTTTTAAAATTAAATTATTTTGCAGGTCAGCGTTTATAGCCTTGATTGTCTTACTGACCGCACCTGTCTCCGCCTCCAGTGAGGCCATGCTTGAACTGATTAAAATACTCAGAGACAAAGGCAATATCACAGATTCCGAATATGAACTACTCAGAAACGCTGCTGTAGCAGATGAAGATAAGATTGAAGCCAGCGTCAGCGAAGTCAGGCAGGATGTAGCAGACAACATCGGTCTGTCAAACAAATCAATGGAGTTGGCCGGATGGGCCTCAAAGCTCAGGTTAAGGGGTGATATCAGGCTACGTTACCATCCCCAGGACAAAGACCCGGGTGGATCTCGCAGCAGGAGCCGTGCACGATACCGTTTAGGTGTGATCGCACAACCTGTTGATGACTGGGAGGTGGGTGCGGGTCTTGCCAGTGGTCCCAGTGACAGTCGTTCCACCAATCAGACATTTACCAATTACTTTTCGACTAAAGAAATCAACCTCGATTACGCCTATGCCCAATACAAAATCAATGACAAACTCAAAATCATAGGAGGCAAATTCAATAATGCCAATTACCTGTATACAACCTCTGATTTACTTTGGGACAGCGACATCAACCCAGAGGGATTTTCCGTGAATTACACCCTCAATTCAGGAGAAGGGACAACTTTTGCGAGCACAACTTTTGCAAATAGCGGCATCTGGGTGTTATCCGAAAACAAAAGCAGCAGTGATGACCCACATATGATATATGCCCAGATAGGACAAAATTTTGAATCAGGCAATCTGTTTGGCGCTCTTGCAGGAACCTATTACACCATTGAAGACATTACTTCTCTGGAATCCTATGGATCGAATGGCTCCAACTCTGATTTCAATTTCGGCGGAGTCTATACTTTGTCCGGTGAAATCGGTGTGAATGAATTCATGGACAGTATTATCAGGACGAGCCTGTTTATGGACTGGGTAACAAACAGCGATACCGAAACCGGTGAAGACAATGGGTATATGATTGGTGTGAAGGCATCATCCGGGCCGTGGTCCATAAAATATTCCTATGCAGACCTGGAACAAAACACCTGGCCGGATATCTTCCCGGATGCAGACCGGTTGGATGGCCTTACAGGTATCAAGGGTCATGAGTTCATCTTTTCGTATAAAGTCAGGAACAATATTGTCCTCGACATAGATTATTATTCAGTCAGGAATGACCTGATAGATGAAGAC
This sequence comes from Gammaproteobacteria bacterium, assembly GCA_026713185.1. GTDB lineage: Bacteria > Pseudomonadota > Gammaproteobacteria > Pseudomonadales > Azotimanducaceae > UBA7455. Next base: position 13,456 of record JAPOOX010000201.1, on the reverse strand, counting down.
CTGAATATGGTGCAACTGGACGTGAATGTAAAATTCTAGATCAAACGGAATCATGTACCCGATTTCACCCGCGGAGAATGGCGGAATACCGAACCCCTTGCCATCGTAAGTGAAGAGCAGACAGTCTGAGCAAAGTATGGGCCCCCGCAGGCGTCATGGATCAACTGTCCGGACCGTAGTACTTCTCAAGGTAATCCAGCACTTTACGGCGAATTTCAGGATTTAATTCCAGCATTTCGTGTTCTTCCACCATCTCGATCAGTACTTCATCCCATATTTCACGCGGCAATTTCTGTTGCAGTACCAGGTTGATGGAATGGCAGGATCCGCAGAAGCCGAACACCTCCAGCCGACCCTCGTCTGCCGGCATACCGTGAAACAACGTCTGCTCATCCTCAGCAACGGATTCCGGTTCGCCGCCGGCATTTGCAACAAGAACAGCAAACGTACCAGCAAATACCACCCCGATAGCCGTCTTTTTAAATTGAGACAAAGACATCCAAATCAGATTGCACGCACTGAAATATGGTGCAGGGCGTTATTCAGGTAACCCTTGGGATTCCAGGCTGCAGTAAACGGTTGGCTTAGACCATCACGGTCCGTGGCGCGCGCCCATACCTGGTAATAACCGGGATTCGGAAACTGAATGTGGGTGGAAAAGCGCTGCCAGGCATGCGGATTGTGCTGTTTCGCCAGATCAGCCGGTTGCCAGGTCGCACCATAATCCATTGAAACATCCACACGGGACACTTCCGAGTCACCAGCCCATGCATGCCCTGCCACTTCCAGTTTACGCCCTTTAACCAATTGGCCCGTTTGTGGCCGTGTAATCAATGATTTGACCGGCATTGCATGAATAATCTGCATGTTTTCCGCCGGAACCATCTCTCCCGGTGCAACCGGATACGGCGGGACCCGGTAGGAAGACCCGCCCATCTTGGGTCCATCATGCTCAATGTTTCTGAGCCAGATGCGTGTCAGCCATTTTTGCGAACAGGATCCGGGCCAGCCGGGAATGACCAGCCGCAGCGGGGCGCCGTTCATTGGGTGAAGTGGACCACCGTTCATTTCGAAGGCGATCAGGTTATATGAATCCAAAGCTTTGGCCAGTGGCACGCCGCGTGATATGGGAAGCTTTCCAGGTGTGCCGGATAGATGCAAATCGGCGCCCTCATGAGCTGTATAGATCGCAGTATCTTTAATACCCGCTGCTTCAAGAACGTCGACCAGACGTACGCCGGTCCATTCTGCGCAGGCCACCGCACCTAATGTCCATTGGTTGCCCCGCGCTGGTGGATCGAAGCGTGCACGTCCGTTGCCACCGCATTCAATTACCAGACGGTGCGACACCACCTCGAATCTAGTGCGCAGTTCATTGATACTGAGTGACATGGGTCGTTCCACCAACCCTTCGATCTTCAGCATCCAGGTGTCCGGATTCATGTCCTGAGGCACGATTCCGTTATTGCGTATGAAATGTCGCTCTGTAGGCGTGACTTCGTCATCCAGTAAATGCGGCGGAGTTTCTGCATTCAATGGCCGGTCATTCAGCACCCTCAGTCCGTCCTTGCCCTCGATCGGCATGGCCTCATTGGCAGAAGCACCTGGTATAAGACCATATCTTTTCCTGCGGGCAAGTGGCAGGGTGGCGCCGGCCAGCGCGCCAATAGTGGCAGTCCCGACCCCCTTTATAAATCTGCGGCGCTGGAAGTATTGCATGGTGGGCACATGTTCCGGAATTGAGTTAAACATTACAGCTGTTTTTGCCTTCTTTCAAATAGTGAGGTTCCAGCCGGATTCAACGTCAATATAGCAGTGAAAATACAATCCTGAATACCCACGCCACTTGATATACAGGGAGCAAAAGAGTTTTACTCCGGCACTCGACTCTGACTCCACTAATCAATGAACAATCCGGGACAGGAACAAAAAGCCTATATAGACCACCACCTTAACCGTAACATTGCGGTGCAGTTGGCTCATGGCATGTTGGGACAGACAGGCTTTCGCCTGTTCAGCGCCCCAACCTTTCTGCCTGTCTATTTGTACGCGCTATCTGGCTCTGAATTTCTGGTCGGACTTGCCCGTTCGCTGGAAGCTCTGGGCCAGATGCTGACGCCCGTTGTGGGTGCGTCATTGATTGGACATCGAAAAAAAATATTGGGTATCACGCTCGCTACCAGCACCCTGATGCGGTTACAGATACTGTTTATTGCGCTGTCCGGATTCATGTTTGGCGCCAGCAACAATAGCATCTGGCTAATTGTGTTCTTTATGGTGCTGATGGGGATTTTCCAGGGTATTTCAGTAGTCATGATGAACTCCCTGCGCGCCAAGGTCATCCCTGTGAGACGCCGTGGGTTTGTCTCCGGCTGGCGAAATTTTCTGGCTGGTGGAACCACCGCAACCCTGGCGTATTTTGCCGGTGGATACTTTATAGACCATAACATCCTGGGTGACGGATATGCGGCGTTATTTCTGTTGGCTTTCCTGGTCGCGTCGCTGGGGATCTTCGCCCTGGCGTTCACCAAAGAACCACGCGGAGTTTCGCTGCGTAAACGCGAAAATGTGGTTCAGAGCTTTCGTTCACTACCGCGCCTCTTGAAAGAGAACCCGCCGTTTGCCCGTTTTTTTCTTGTTGCGGCACTGGGCTCCTTTGGCCGTATGGCGATGCCGTTTTACATTCTGTTTGCGGCAACACAAATGGATATTTCCGGTGCAATGCTGGGCTTGCTGACGACTATCTGGATGCTGGCAGGTACGGTAACCAACGTCTTTTGGGGCAGCATAGCGGACCGGATCGGTTACCGGATCGTGATGATAGCCACGTTGTCCATGTGGACTTTCGCCCATTGTCAGCTTCTGTTTACGGATGGAATATTCGGTGTAGTCGTGTTTTTTGTGTTGTTCGGTACTGCGTTCGGCGGATTTAACCAGGCCCGTCAAAACATGGTGCTGGAGTTGGGGGTGGACAAGGACATACCACTCAGGATCGCGTTGTCCAACATGGGAATTAACCTGGTAGCGGCAGTCGGTCCACTATTGGGCGGCGTGATCAGTCTCGCGTTTGGCTACGAGGTCATTTTCGTGATTTGTATTGTTGTCCAGGTCATTGCACTTGGCATTATGGTTGGTTTTGTACCGGAGCCAAGACGTGCCAATGTCGTACTGACGACGGATGAGGATGAAGCCTAACTTTCGAACCACACACCGAACCCAATATCATTTCCAAGTGTGATTTGACCATCTTTTATTGCCGGCTGGCCATTCACCCAGGTCATCCATGGTCGACCGGATTCAGCCAGCGGGTCAGGGTCCAGCGCACAGATGGCATGCAGAGACCATACTTCACTGCCCCGGTGCGGACACACCTTGACATTGTATTGCCGGCCGAGTTCGTAGATCTTGATCAGTTCCGTCAGTCCACCACACCAGCATACATCTGGCTGCACAATCGTATGCAGTCGCTCTTTTATGAGTAATTCGAAAGCAGCCGCTGTGTATTCGTGCTCCCCGCCGGCGACAGGAATGGGGCATTCATCACGCAGTCTTGCATAGCCTTCCAGATCATCGGAGTGTAAAGGTTCCTCGAACCAGCCAATACCGACTGGCTCCAGGCCGTCAGCTATACGCAGCGTACTTTCCACATCGAGAGTCATGAAGGCATCGCCCATTATTGACACATCAGGACCAAGCGCATCCCGCACACGACGAATTCTGACGATCACATCATCGACATCCTCACCGGGTTCCATCCCGACGAACAGTTTCAGCGCCTTGTATCCCTGGGTCCCCTGCTCGATCCAATCTTCAACGGGACGTCCAGTACGATATGCAGGCACTGTTGTCTGTATCTCGTCTGACAATATTCTGGCAACAGGTTGCTCCGCCCGTTTGGCACGCAAATCCCAGAGCGCCAGGTCCACACCGCTGATTGCCATAATGGCCAGACCTTTCTGGCCATAGGGCAGAGTACACGCGTACATCAATTCCCAAAGCGCCTCTACGTTTGAGGCTTCCTGTCCTACCAAAACATGCCGTAACGCGGTTTCAATCACGTGAATCCCGGCTTTTCCACCACCACCTACGCCATATCCGGTCAGGCCGTCGTCGGTATCAATGATCACCAGTATCTGACCGAGCCACGTGCGCCAATCCTGCGGTGATGTTGGGGAATCCGGCTGTGTTGCTCTGATGCCTGTAATTTTCATGCATGGGTCCTGTCGTCAGATCGTCCTGCCGCGGACAAGCCTCCCTGGGGAATATTACACGGGATCGACAATCCAGTTTGGTTTAAAGCCCTGTGCAATTCGCTCGGCGTTCTCCACCGCGTTCATATCCGCATTCCATTCCGACTGGATGACCCGCGTAGCGAGGTGCGGAGTAATCACCACATTGGGCATGGTAATCAATGGATTATCAGGTGGCGTAGGTTCCACCTCGGTTACATCGAGTCCTGCACCCCAGATCTCGCCATTTTTCAGTGCGTCAACAAGAGCCGCCTCGTCTACCACTGAACCACGACAGGTATTGATCAACACCGCTGAGTTCTTCATTGCCTTGAACTGAACGGTACTCATCATATGGTAGGTGAACCGGTCTAGTGGCACATGCAGCGAAATATAGTCAGAAGTTGCAATCAGTTGATCCAACGGCATGCGTTTTGCCCCAACGGCAGATTCGTACCCGGTATCAAAATCCACGATGTCGGAATACACCACGCTGCATTCCCAGCCCCTGAGGCGCTGGGCTACTCTTGAACCGATTCGACCAAGCCCGATGATTCCCACCTGTCTGTCAACCATGGAGGTGTATTCAGATAACGCACCGGTCACACCTTTCATCCACTTTCCGTCTTTGACACTTTCGATCTGCAGATCAAACTTATGATTAATCGTCAGCATCAGCATGATCGCATGCTCTGCAACGCTCACCGCGTTGGCGCCGCCGTTATTGGCAACTTCAATTCCGTGCTGCAGCAGCAGCGCCAGGTCGAGTTGATCAGTGCCGGCACTGAATGTCTGCAGAAGCTTCAAATCCGGCAACTTTGCAGCAATGGAGTTGGTTGGCTTGATGTTAGGTGCAATCAATATCCTGGCGCTTTGAAAGGCTGCAATAATCTCCCCCGGTTCCTGTTCCAGATCAGCGACCACAATTTCCAACAGGTTATTCTTAGCCGCTATTTCCTGTAATGCTGCAAGACGAATCGCATTGTGCTGAGGTCTCTTCGTCAACAGTGCTACCCGGGTCTTTGTCATGTTTCCTCTCTTTGTCATTGCTCTCTGACTGACGTCAACCATGTCATAATCCTCAAAACCGGACGCAGCAGGGATAGACATACAGGTGATCTTGTCCGTACATCCGGTTGAGGATAATACCCCAGCCTGCGTCCTCAATAAATGACCTATACTGTCATGAACCGGGTATCCGGGAACTCCCGACTTGACAGCAATGTGCCAAGCGCACATTCGCCAGAGGCAGCTTGCAAACAACAAGGAGATAGATGTGTCCGGAAACAGCAGAACCGGTGCAGAGATTATTGTCGATACATTGATCAAAGCCGGTGTCCGCCATGTCTTTGGAATAGTCAGTATTCATAACATGCCCATAGTGGATGCCATCAGCCGCACCCATGGCATTGAGCTTGTTACCGTACGTCATGAGAGCAGTGCCGCCCACATGGCCGATGGTTACGCCCGGGCAACTGGTAGCCTCGGGGTTGCGCTTGGCAGCACCGGACCCGGGACGACCAATCTGATGACTGGCTTGTATGAATCTGCCTTCGCCTCTTCACGGATGCTGGCAATTACCGGCCAGGCCGAAACCACCTTCTATGGCAAAGGCAAGGGTTATGTCCATGAGGCCGAGAACCAGAAATTGATGCTGCAGACAGTGGCGCGGTCAGTGGCGTCACCGCGCTACCCCGATGAGATTGGGACCATGCTGGTTAGTGTCATCGAATCCATTCTGAGCGGCCGACCACAACCCGGCGCCATCGAAGTGCCCATCGACCTGCAATACGCAACCACCGGTGCAGCTGTACCAGCGATACATTTTGCGGACCCGGTTGCTCCGGATGCTGATGTATTGTCAGCTGCCATAACCCTTATCGGGAATGCAGGAAAGCGGGTGATCATCGCGGGCGGTGGCGTTTCTACTGTAGCTGCCCGAAATGCCTTGCAGATGTTCGCGGAACAGATAGATGCGCCTGTGATTACGACACCTAACGGCAAAGGTTCATTTCCAACAGATCACCCTCTGCACATCGGCAATATTCTGATGCGCCCTCCCATTAAAGAACTGGTTCGGGAAGCAGATCTCGTCATTGCTATCGGAACACGGTTTCAGGCAGGTACCTCGGGCATCAAGATCAAACTGCAACTGCCATCAATGGTGCATATTGACATCGATCCGGGAACCATCAACCTGAATTTTGTAGCTGACGTAGGCATGGTCAGTGATGCTGAACTCGCCCTGAAAGCACTGTGCGAGTCCGATTTTGAGAAAGGAGATGCCCAATACCGTGAACAGCTGCAATTGGAGAGCGCCAGAACAAGGACGCTGTTCCGGGAACGCTTTGGTCCAGACCATACCAGGGCACTGGACATTTTTTCAAAATACATGGGTCGTGATGAGTTTTTTGTCCGCGACAGCACTATTCCTGGTTATAACTGGGGCAACAGTCTGCTGCCGATAGATCATCCAGGGGGCTATATCTATCCGACATCAGGCGCGATCGGTCCCGGATTTCCACTGGGGCTTGGTGTTGCAGTGGCTACTGGCAAAAAGACCATCGTGATGCACGGCGACGGGGGCTTCATGTTTCATGTCGGGGAACTCGCCACCGCGGCCCAGTACCAGATCCCGGTAATTGTTGTCATCTTCAATGATGGTGGTTACGGCGTTCTTCGTGGTCTCCAATACAATCAATTCGACGGCCGGTTCAATGGAACTGAACTGCATACCCCGGACTTTGTAAAGCTGGCAGAAAGTATGGGTGTTGCGAGCCTGTATGCGGATAACACGAATGAACTGGAAACCCGGCTCGCTGCTGCCATGGAAATGGCAGGACCTGTGCTGATCGAGATGAATGCCAACAACATGATTCCCATCGAGGGAGTCATCCCTGCGCCTTCCTAAAGTATCCACTGTGTGATTTAAAACGAGGACGGTGGTCCCATCACTCACCAGGTGTCGATATAGGGGTATTTTTTACCCGTCCTGGGCACTTGTGGTGGTAAGCGTTTGAGACTGCTGGATATCCACTCTCGAGTGTCCGCCGGATCAATCACATCATCTAAACCGCCACCTGTACCGGCATTGACTGCCTTGGCGCTGTCATAGGCGCGAGCCACACGGTTTTCGAATTCTAATCTGCGTTCTTCCGGGTCTTCCAGGGCAGCCAGTTCCTTGCGGTATCCCAGCTTGACTGATCCTTCGATGTTCATGCCGGCAAATTCAGCAGTCGGCCAAGCCACAGTGAAGAACCCGACCATGGAACTGGCTCCGCACATCGCCTGTACACCCAGGCCATAGGATTTTCTGACGACAACACCGAACAGTGGTGTGGTCAGATTAGCTCCTGCGTTGAACATGCGAACACAATGTCGCACCAGGGCTGTACGTTCTACATCCGGTCCGACCATCATGCCAGGACAGTCCATCAAACTGAGTACAGGAATATCAAATGCATCGCAAAGTTGAATGAAACGTGCACCCTTGTCGGCGCCATCAGAATCAATGGCCCCCGCCAGGTGATGTGGATTGTTGGCGATAACCCCCATTGGACGACCTTCAACCCGGATAAAAGCGGTAATCACCCCTATTCCGAATTTTTCACGAATCTCCAACACTGAATCCTTGTCGGCAATGGTGTGAATAATCTCCTTCATATCGTAAAGCCGCAGCCGGTTTTCTGGAACAACGTGTCGCAGATGGCGCTGGTCATGCGCCTCCCAGGTCGAAACAGGACCCTGAAAGTATGAAAGATACTTTCTGGCAACCTGTACCGCTTCCGCTTCATCCCTGACCAGAATATCCACAACGCCGTTAGGTACCTGAAACGACATAGGCCCAACTTCTTCCGGTGTGTAGATTCCCAGCCCACCCCCTTCGATCATCGCCGGTCCACCCATGGCAAGAGTAGTTCCCTCAGTGGCAATAATGACATCACAGCAGGCCACCAGAGCTGTATTCCCGGCAAAAGTACGTCCATTAACAATTGTGATCAGCGGCACCAGAGCGCTCAATTGCGAAAACCGGGTAAATGTATGGACATCGAATGCTACACGCGGACCCGTGGCATCATCACCGGGGCGACCGCCTCCTCCTTCTCCAAAGAGAACCAGCGGTAATCTGAACCGGTCGGCAAGTTCAAACATCCGGTCCTGCTTGTAGTGGTTGCGTCCTCCCTGGGTTCCGGCAAGAACTGTATAATCATAGTGAACCACCATCGCACGTGCGGCTTCTTCCGTGAACAGGTCCGCGTTGATGGTGCCAATACCCGCAACCAGCCCATCCGCCGGCGTGTTCCTGCGCAGCGTATCAATGTCATATCGTTTATGTTGGCGGGCCACGATCAGAGGCCAGTATTCCTTAAAGGAACCGGGGTCCATCAGTTCTGCAATATTTTCCCGTGGCATACGATAACCCCGCGCCCTGCGCTTCGCTACAGCCTCCGGGCGATTCTCATCCAGCGTCAGGGCATGGCGTTGGTAACTCTCTTCCAGATCGGGACGGATATAATCCGGATCAAGTTCATCCTCCGTAGCAGTAGCGCCTCCCGTGACTTCTGCTTCTTCTACAAAGACAATGGGATAGCCTTCACGAACAACATCCCCTGCCCCCATTGTGATTTCCCGTACAATGCCATCTGTCTCCGCGGTAATCACATGTTCCATCTTCATCGCTTCAACCACAGCTACTGCCTGCCCCTTGCGGACTTCGTCATCCACACGGACATCTATTGAGACTATGGTGCCCTGGATTGGTGAACTCAAACCTGCCGAACCATCCGGCCCGGTAACTTCGGGGGCTTTTTGTTCTTCCTGAACAGCAGACTGCTTGACCCTGGCATCATGGTCGAAAAGGGCAAGAGGATCACTGGTATCCACACGTGCTCCCGCAAATCCATCCTGCCCCCCAGGCGCTGGTTCTGTCGTCTCGACAAAACGTTTTCTAACGTCCCTTGAAGGCGTCGCCAGATCAATCATTTTTTCGTCAACCCAGCGTGTGTGTACTTTGGCATTCTCAAAATCTTCATGAGCCAGAATATTCTGCAGGAAGGGGATATTGTTACCTACACCTTCTATGCGGAATTCCGACAACGCTCTTGTGGCGCGGTTAACCGCAACGGCAAAGTCGGCAGATGGAGAATGCACAATCACTTTTGCCAACAGGGAATCAAAAGCCGTACTGGTTTTGTAGCCGGTATAACCAAAACCATCAGTGCGCATGCCCGGTCCGGAAGGCGCCTCATAAGCGGTAAAAGTGCCGCTGGCGGGTCGAACGGCGCCGTCAGGTCGAAAAGTTTCCATATTAACCCGCGCCTGAATGGCATAACCACGGGGAGTTGCTATCGCTGGATTCTGCAGACCAAGTTCTGCCAGTGAATCTCCGGCGGCAAGTCTGATCTGTGACTGCACAATATCGACGCCGGTGACTTCCTCCGTCACCGTATGTTCAACCTGTAAACGGGCATTTGCCTCGATGAATACAAATGGCTGGGCGCCTTCCCGCCCGGATTCATCCACCAGGAATTCGAAGGTACCCAGATTGGTGTAACTTTCTTTGTCGGCGAAGCGGACTGCAGCTTCAAGAATCCTGCGACGCAAATCGTCACAGAGTCCCGGCGCCGGAGCGATTTCCAGCACTTTCTGATTACGGCGCTGGATGCTGCATTCCCGTTCTCCCAGATGCACGATGCCACCATGAAGATCTCCCAGGATCTGAACCTCCACATGTCGGGCACGTGGAACAAACTCCTCCACATAGACGTCTTCTACGCCGAAGGCTGCTCTGGCCTCTCGCTGACAGCGTTCGAATATCATCGCAAGATCATCGGCGCTGGAAACCGCACTGGTTCCCCGGCCACCACCACCGGCCACGGCCTTGATAATCATGGACCCGCCTGTCGTCTCGTAAAAAGCTTTTGCTTCTTCCAGCGTCACAGCACGGTCAATGCCGTTGAGTACGGGTACATCGGCCTTGATTGCCGCAATGCGCGCTCTGGCCTTGTCCCCAAAGAGCGCTAGGTGATGTGCTGAAGGCCCCACGAAGGTAATCCCTTCTTCCTGACAGCGGCGGGCAAAGTCTTCCTGCTCGGATAGAAAAACATAAACTGGATGTACTGCATCACATCCAGTTGCCCTGGCGGCCTCAATCATAGCTTCAATGTCGAGATAAGCCCGGGCGCCGGTTCCCTGCAGGGCGTGCGATTCATCAGCTACTCTGGTGTGAAGACTGGCAGCATCGTCTTTGGAATATACTGCAACCGTTCTAAGCCCAAGGTCTGCCGCGGCGCGCGCAATCCGGATTGCGATTTCGCCGCGATTGGCTATCAGTAAGGCTTTGAAACGCATGAAATCTCCTTTGTTATCGTCTGTTCTCGAGGTCAGCAAGTGTACCTGTTATTCCATCCTCAACCAATGCCACGTATTCCGTATCAGTAATACCCAGTTCATCCACGAGTACTTCCCGGCTATGTTGACCCACACAGGGGGATGGACGTATGGGTGACGCCGGGGCTGCTGAAAAACGCCAGGGACGCCCCGGCAGCCAGGTTAAACCTGCTTCCGGATGATCTATCTGCGTCACAAATCCCGATTCACGGAAATCAGGGTCAGGCAGGCTGTACAATTCATAATATGTCTTGACCCGAGAAGCTGCGACACCGAGTGCGCCCAGACGGTCAGCAAGTTCCTCTGCATTTTGCTGTACACACCACTCGCCTATGATCTGGTCGAGTGCCGGTTCGTTTGCCTTGCGGGAAGCCATAGTCTCGAAACGGGAATCCAGCAACCTGCTGTCGTCAATTTCGCGGACCAGTGTCCGCCAGGCTTCATCGTTTTCCGCAGCCAGGGCGAGCCATTCACCTTCTGATGCGGGATAATTATTGTGCGGTGCGATGCGTGGATGATGATTGCCCATGGGTTTTGGCAATCGGCCCGTGGCGTCGTATTCAATCACGGCATCACCACAGACCACATTGATGGCCTCCATCATCGACAGGTCAATCCGCTGTGGTTCACCTGTACGGTCCCGATGATGCAGTGCCGTCAATATCATGGCTGCCATGAAATAACCGGAAACGGGATCTGGATACAATCCACCTGAATTCATGCCCGGATCTCCCTCGTATCCATGCAGGGAAGAAAAACCATCCATGGGTTCCGTTGTCGCGCCGTTGGCAGGATATTCCCGATAGGGGCCGGATTCTCCATAACCGGATATGGAACCCCATATCATTCCAGGCCGGAGTTCATGCAGCTTTTCCAGCGTAATTCCCCATGAAGGCATGACTGTTGGCCGGAAATTATCAACCAGAATATCGAAACGGGGCAGCAATTCCCACATCAACTCACGACCTCTTTCCTGCCGCAGGTCCAGCGTTACTTCCCGCTTGTGCAGATTGACAGAATTGTATTGACCCTGTGTATTCAATGGGTGCTGCCACCGGCTCTTGTCAACAACACCGGCCGGAATCTGTTCTGTCAGACGCCGGAATACGTCAGGACGATGCAGTGATCCCACCTGGACCACATCGGCCCCCAGCAATGCCAGCAGTTCTGATGCAAATGTTCCTGACCATGCCTGGCAGAAACTGAGTACACGCACACCGGCAAGGGGACCTTCCGCAAGATCCTGAGAAGAAAGATTGATACTTTCTGCCCTTTGCTGATCATCCTTCGCAGCGTTAAATCGGGATAGCGGATCATGTTCACCATGTCGAGGCGCTGGTTGTCTGATGGACCAGGGTGATGGCATCAGCCGGGCCGGGGCGCCCGCTGTCCGTACAGTGCGGCCCTCAACTTGCGTCTCGGCCAGAAATTGACGTGACTTGAATTGTTCGTTCTCTGTAATGTCCTCAATATTCTGCATGACACCCGCCACACAACGTAATCTCATGAGTTCATGAAACACCGGCCAGCGTTCAAGCCCGGGGAGTGCCCTGGCCATCTGATGCACCACTTCACGCAAATCTTTTGAATGACGGCCAATATCCTGTATATATTTTTCTTCGTCCGCCAGTTCCGGCACACCAACGGCGCGCATTGCTTCCTGCCAGTTATGAAAGTCAGCAATACCGAAATGCATTCGTCCATCAGCCAAATCCCACAGTGGCGCCGGTTCTCCCCTGGGACGCCTGCCCCCGGCGCCGGTGGAGTATCCCCTGTCGTCGTAGACTGCTCCAATTGCCCATGTATGAACGGTGAGTGCAAATGCATCCAGTTCACTGACATCGACCAGTTCGGCGGTATCCCCATGGTTACGCCGGCGCAATGCGGCGGTGGCAGTGATAAAGCCGGCTATACCACCGACATAACCCGACTGATGACGGGGCATCTGCAGTGGTGGTTCATCACGATAACCATTGATAAATGACCAACCGGTACGTGCACTCATCGTAAGATTGTTGCCGGGACGGCCTGAAAGCGGACCATCAAGCCCGTGGGCTGTTATTGATAGATGGACGGCATCCGGGGGAAGTCTGTTCAGGCAGTCGACACAGGCTGTGTTTGCCAGTGGGTCGGCAGTGGTCACCAGCACATCGGCACTTGCGAGTAAATCTCCCAGTTCCTCCTGGCTGGTGAATGCTACGGACTTTTTGTTCCAGTTGGCATAGGCATGTACTGAGCTCCGGTCAGCCCCGGGGCTGTCGTCCAGAAACGGTGGTTCAGCACGCAACGGATGACCTTCGGGCGGTTCCACCATAATCACTTCGGCGCCAAAATCTCCGAATAATCGAGCCGCGAACGCGCCGGACAATCGATCCGACAGGTCCACAACGCGCACACCGTCAAAAGACCTCATTATTAAACCCCTGGAAGTTTACAAATAGATACTGAACAGCATTAATAAAGCCGCTCAATGTACCACATTGGCCTGCCTGTATTCACGTCCTGCAGGTCAGCGAATGTATTGAGTTTGCGTATTCTTCAGAATTACTGATGAAGTCTTCAGAAGTTGATAGATGGACCCTTCAGTGATTTCGAATTATTGGGGGAACTCCGTTTTCAACACATTGAACTTAATAAGAAACCAGGTAAAGTTCCACCCCAGGCTGGCTTTTCTTCAAGTGGGACTGGTTTGTATTGCTTTAAGAAAAGGGGAATTCCAGTCAATATATGTTGAAATAATTTGAATATAACCCCAATCCGTACATAGAAATCACTAAAACGCAGGAAGCCTTGGCTGTATAATGGTTTGCGACCAAACCCACCATCACCCAATGGGT